>JBITAF010000050.1:0-15069 GCA_044440025.1 Phycisphaerales bacterium JB060
GCGTGCAGGGCCCGTGGGAGACCGTCGCGACGGTCGCCGAGCGCAAGTTCGTCGACGAGGCGACGCCCAGCGGCGTGCGGAGCGTCAGCTACCGCGTGCGCGGGCAGCGCTCGGGCGGCGTGGGTTTCTACTCGAGCGCGACCGCGATGCCGATGGGCGTTGTGACGCCGACGCCGGCCGCGATCGAACCCGCCGGCGCGATCGCGCCGGCGGGCGGGGTCAGGCATCGCGCCGGGTAGGGCGGCGCGGGCGCCGGCCGCGCGCTACCACTGCTGGGCCAGGCGCGCCAGCAGGCGGGCGCTGAAGCCGGTGGGGCCCTTGATGTAGGGGCCCTCATCCCCCTCGACCGCGTGCGTGCCGGCGATGTCGATGTGGCACCAGGGAACGTCTTCGTCGACGAAGTAGCTGAGGAATGCGGCGCCCTGGATGGGGTGGGCCTTGCGGTTGGGGTTGCTGTTGATGATGTCGGCGATGGGGCTCTTCATCATGTCCTTGTATTCCTGGTGCAGCGGGAGCCGCCAGACACGTTCCCCACTCGCATCGCTCGCATCCTGAACCCGGGCACGGAGTGCCTCGTCGTCGCACCAGAGCCCCGCGAACGTGGAGCCGAGCGCGACGACGACGCCGCCGGTGAGGGTGGCCACGTCGATGATGGCGGCGGGCTTCTCCTTGTCGCACGCGTAGCACAGGCCGTCGGCCAGGACCAGGCGGCCCTCGGCGTCGGTGTTGGTCACTTCCACCGTCACGCCGTTGCGGAACGTCAGGACGTCGTCGGGGCGGTACGCCTCGTCGCTGATGGCGTTCTCGGCCGAGCAGAGCAGCGCGACGACGGGGACCTTGGGTTTAATCGTCTTGGCGATGGCCAGCATGGCGCCCATGACGCCGCAGCCGCCGTCCTTGTCGCGCTTCATGCCGACCATGCCGCCGCCGACCTTGATGGAGAGGCCGCCCGAGTCGTAGGTCATGGTCTTGCCGACAAGAACGATCGGCTTCGCCTTGGACTTATTGGAGGCCCCTCTGGGGCTGTACTCGATGCGGATCAGGTGCGGCTCGTTCTCGCTGGCCTTGCCGACGTTGATGAGGCCTTCCATCTTCTCGCGCTTGAGGGCGTCGCCCTTCAGCGCCGTGACCTTCAGGCCGTGCTTGGTGAGCTTCTTGGCCTGGGCGAACATCCACGCGGGCGTGGCGACGTTGGGCGGCGTCTGGCTGAGCGTGCGGGCGAAGTTGGCGCCCTCGGCGAGCCCCAGGCCGAGATTGAGCGCCTTGCTGCGCGCGGCCTTGGATTCGATGATGGCCAGCTTCGGCTTGGCGCTCGAGGGATTGGCCGTGCCGCGGAAGGTCTCGCAACGCCAGGACAGCAGGCCCAGGCTCTCGCCCACGGCGGTGAAGGCGTCGGCGTCGTCGAGCTTGGCGGCCTCGATGGCGTCGTCGAGCTCGAACGCGACGCTGGTGACCTTCGCGGCCGAGAGCTGGCGGCCCGCGGCGGCGACGGTGGTGCGCAGCGCGTCGGCGGTCAGGTCCTTGGCATCGCCCAGCCCCAGCAGCAGCACGCGTTCAGAGGGCTTGCCCTTGCTCGGATACGCGGCGGCGATGGATCCCAGGTCGCCGGTCGCCTCGCCCCGCTTGGCGGCGGCGGCCATCGAGCCGTCGGCGTCGAGCTTCTTGGCGGCGGCACCGAGTCCCTTGCCCTTGAAAACGCCCACGACGATGGCCTGGGGCTGGCCGGTCTTCTTGACAGTGATCGCATCGAACATGCTCGCGGGCTCCTGGGTTTGGTGGATTCTCGGAAGTAGGAGGTGAGTGTAGGAACCCGCCACGCGCGCATGCACAAGCGGACGCGCGGTCCACGAGGGATCGCACGTCCGCACCCGAGAAAGGAAGCCTGTCAGGACTTCATCCGCTCCTGTGCGGAGCGGGACGGAACCGGGAACCGATCACGGGCAACCGGCGTCGAACTCGTTCTGGAAGCTCAGGAAGTCGAAGATCGTCAGCGCCCCGTCGCCGTCGAAGTCCGCGGTGAGATCGCCGGCATCGAAGAGGTTCTGGAACGTCAGGAAGTCGAAGATCGTTAACTCACCATCGCCATCCAGGTCGGCGCGGCAGCCGCCACCATCGGCCTCGACCAGCAGCACGTCGTCGATGTACGTGGGGTTGGCGTTGGGTGCGTACAGGTCCAGCACATCGATCTGCGTCAGCCCGCCACCGGAAACGTTCTCGGTCCAGACGAGGTCCTCGGCGAGGATCTCGTCGTTGTAGTAGATGTCGAACGAGTCGGCGTCCAAGTCGATCTCGGCGCGGAGTTCGACCCACTCATCCAGGATCAGGGGCAGAGTGGCACCGTCAAACTGGCTCTCGACCAACTGGTCGATGGTGCCCAGACGCACCTGCATCGACCAGTTGCTCATCGTTGGGTCGGCGTCGTTGAACTGGTTGAGCAGCAGCACATAGAAATCACCGACGGCCGAGGAGGACATGAACGTCTGGCAACTGAACGTCCACTGGCCGCTGGTCGCGATGGGCGTGCCGCTGCCGTCACGCATGCGGTAGATCACGTCGACCTCGAACTGATCGGCCAGGAACGAGTTGCTGCCCGACGCGGCCTCGGCGTCGCTCACGAATGCGTCCGCACCCCCGGGCCAAAGATCCCAACCACCCTGACCGGCGACGGCCGAGCCAACGGTGTAGTCCTCGAAACCATCATCGATCAGCGTCGTCTGAGCCAGAACCGGAGCGGCAACGCCGCAAGCGAGAACAACTGAGAGCATGCTTCGCATAGCGAATCTCCCCTTCTTGTGTGATTCCGAGAGGAACTTGCTAGCGTCCGCGTCCGTTTGAACCGAATCGTGATTGAATCCCCGGGCCATGCTGGCAGACGGGCCGGGCGCACGTGCATAAAGCACACGCGATCACGTTTCACGGACCTGCGGCGTTCGGCAACCGTACCGACATCTGGCTTTGCTCCCCACGGCGGAACGTGCGTCCCGTAACCACCTCACAGTTTCCACAATCCTGCTCGCGATTCAATAGGTAATAACCCTATTCTATCAAAAAAACACACGGTTCCTGAATGTTCGTCGATCTCGACTACACTGGATAGGCCTCAGGCCGGCCTCGCGGCTGTGAAGGACTATGCCCCAGGGTGACGGACGACGAGACCCAACTCATCGAACGAGCACGCGCTGGGGACGGCCCGGCTGCCACTGAACTCGTCGAGCGATACCAGCGCCGGATCTACAACCTCTGTCTTCGGATACTCGGAAACCCTGATGATGCTGAGGAGATGACCCAGGAAACCCTGGTCAAGGCGCTCACGAATCTCGAACGCTTCGACCATCGGGCCAAGCTCTCCACTTGGCTGCATCGGATCGCAACCAACGCATGCTATACACGCATGCGTTCGGATCGTGTAAGGAAACGAGGTCGTGTACCATGGCCGGAATCCGGGGAACCTGAGGGGGCGTTGCGCATCAAACAAAGCGACCGGACGGCCGAAGCTTCCCAGCGTCACCGACAGGTTTCGGAAGCGCTGGGACGGTTGAACGCGGACCATCGGGTCGTACTGGTATTGCGAGACGTCCAGGGATTGGAGTATGAGCAAGTGGCCGAGGTTATTGGGGTGCCTGTTGGGACTGTCAAGAGCCGGCTCTTCCGAGCCCGTGCCGCCCTGCGCGATCTCATCGAGGAACTTGACGGCCAGTTCGAGGCCGAGTCGCGACCACGTCAGGATCGCCGATCATGAGTGCACACCGCTTCACACCAGAGCATGATCTTCCCCGCGGGGTGAGCGAAGCGGACCTTTTGGACTGGGTCGAAGCCGACGCGGGCCAACTCACCTCCCCGTCTCGGGGGTCTTCTCTGGAACGGGTTGCCGAGGCGAGAGCGAACGATCCTGGGCTTGCCAGCTTGCTCGACGCGATGCGAGTTGACCGGGCGGCGCTCGGGTCGCTCGATATTGCCGAACCTTCGGAATCGATTGCTCAGGCGGTGCTCGACGAGCACGAACGCCAGGCACTGCTCGCCCTGTCTGATCTGGCTGCTGGCGGCCCGGGGAACCACACCGCAGATTCGTCCGACGACGCGTTCTCTTTCTCGGCGATGCCTGGGTGGTTTAAGCCTGCGCTCGCGGTGGCCGCCCTGTTGGCGTTGGCCTTCGGCGCATGGCAGTTGATCCCCTTTGCGATGCCGGAAACACGCATCGAGCAGGGCCCGGCGGTGGCGACCACAGATGGCGAAGATCAGCCCAACACAGTTTCGCCCTTGTCCTCACCCCCGCTCGTCGCCGAGGAATCCACCGTGATCGCAGAAGCTCGGCCGACGCCGACGCTGCGGCCCCCGCGTGAGCGTGCGCCCTCATCTGCCGATCTGCTGGCGGGGAAGCTCGATCTGCCCGTGGGCGAGGCGATCGCGCGGGCCGCCGAAGGGCGCCTGATGATCGTCGTGAGCGTTCCCGATTCACGTGGCGTCTCAGAGGCCGTCGTACGCCTCAGCCAACGCCCGATCCAGGATACCTGGCGCGTTCGGGCGGCCAGCGACCAGTTGGTTGCGGCCATGACCACCCCCCAGCATGCCCGTCTGGTGGACCTCGATGGCGTGGGAGAGGGACCACTGTCCGCGACGGCTCGGGGGCCGCTAGGCCAGTTGGAAGTTGTCATGGCCGCCGCGCCGATGGTTTATATGGGCGAGGCGTCGACATCCGCGGACGCCCTGCTCGGATTAGTCGAGGTCTTGGACCACCTGGGTGAGAATGTTCGCGTCATCGCGCTCGATGCCCCCTTGCCGGGTGCAGGGACGATACCCGCTCCGGCAACAGAGGGCATGCTGCTCTGGTGGGAGCGTGATCCGGCAACCTGGCAGCCGTGGGCGGCGATCCCGATCCGATTTGTCGAGTCCCGTTAGTCAGCTCTTCAGATAAGCCGACGCACGTCGTGGCCAACGGTTGCGCTTCATCATCGCTGATATCTGCGGGTCGGCGAGGTACATGCGCACAGCCTCTTCGGGCAATGAGCGCGACTGTTCGCTTGGTGCTGCCGATGGCGCGCGTTGCTCGAGTTCCTTCGAGGATCCGTGGTAGTGCCCCTGGCAATACTCGACCGCGGAGGCGACCCGGTCCTTGTCAGCGGGCAGGCCCCATCCCCGGAACAACCGTGCGAAGAATCTGGCGGGCTTGCGTCTGAACTCCTCGAATGTCAGCGGGACAGGCGATGCCGCCCAGTTTGCCGCGAACACCTTGTAGTGATCGAGCTCGAAGTTCGGTCGCAGCGCGTCGGTCCATCCACGGGCGTACAGGCTGTTCAGCCGCGTCAGCGGATTGCGCGCGAGCCAGACCGCCCGATGCTGCGGGAATGCCCGGCGGAACTGCTCGGGTGGCGGCCGAAGATGCGGGTGCTTCACGATCAGCGTCTCGCTGTCCCCGGCGATTTCGGCCAGAACACGTCGAGCCAGATTGATGGTTCCGGGGTCTTCCAGCATGCATTGGCCGGCCAAGTGGGCCTCAACCAGTTCGGCCTGGCTGGGGGGATAGTTGTATGGCTCGCCCGTTCTGTCCCAGGGACCAAGGGGTTCGTCGGCGACCGGGCAGCCCAAGGCGTGCGCCGCGGCGTACGCCGTGACGGACGAGCCGCTCCGAGGCAGCGAGAAAATCCAGTACACACGCATAGAGATCTGTTGTAGGCTCGGCCCATGCCGACCGTTGAGCTATTGCCCGACGGTCGTGGCCTGCCGGAGCATTTGATCGGCTACGGCCAGGTCGATCGGGTGATCGATGTCCACGACCTCGCCCGGCTTGGTAGTGACGGCCCGGTGGTCATCGCCAAGGAACGCGTGAGGAAGGTCTGGTTTGTCCGCCGCGGCGTCGAGCACCGACCGTCGAACCACGACGACACCCCCGTCTGGGACGTAGGCGGGTTCCAGATCCTGCCGACGGTAGACCCCTCCAAACAGACGCTCCCCCTGCCATGGCTTCACGCGGCCCGATCCATCAACGCGGGTGGTCCACGTGGGATGATGCTTGCCGACGGCCGCATAGCTCTGCACGCTGTCACAGCCACTCTGATGAAACAGGTCCAGGGCGCGGCCCAGAAGCCCTGCGGGCCGGACCGGGACATTGGCATAAAGCAGCATCACGGCGGCATCGCGGCCGATGTGTTGGACCTCGTGCGCTCGGGAGATGGCCTCACGCGCCGCGGCGTCGATCGATGCTGTCTCGCTCGCGAGGTCGGGCGGCCTAAGCCAGAACTCAAGCCCAGCCTCCAGAGCCAGCCGACCGATCTCCGTGTCGTCGGTCGAGACACCAATGCGATCGAGCCCTGGCGTGGCAATCGCATGCTCGAACGTCCACGCGACGCACGGCCGACCTGCCACCGGGGCTCGGTTCTTTCCGCGCAGCCCGCTGCTGCCTTTTCGGGCGAGAATCACCGCGATCGATTCCGCGTTGGCGCTCATGCCGGTTCTCCTGCTACGACGCGGTTCTGACTCCGCGTCGCGCGACGCTCACGATCGCGGCGTTCGAGTGCCGAAGCGGGTAGTGGGAGGGCGCATAGTTGCCCGTCCGCTTCACTGCTAGCCGGTTCGATGACCGCTGCGCCATAATGCATTAACGCCTCGCTGTATGTTTGCAACAACGCCGTGAGCATGGCCTGGTTGCGGTGCAGCCTTGGAACGATCCATGGTGTGGCGAGCCCGGAGCCTGCCCCCCGATTGAGTTCCTCGATGGGGGGTGGAAAGTGTGGGTCGCTCACGTCGACGCTGATGATGTCGATGCCGCCTTCGACGAGACGCTCGATCTCGGCTTCTCCCCATTCCAGCAGTGTCCGTACGTGTACGGCGGCGGCCCCAGCATCTCGGAGCCCACGGACCAAGCCGGCGGCGAATGGTGTGTACCCGCGGACGCGGCAATCCAGTGTAATGACTGCGTCCGAAGCGCCGCGTGCGAAGGCAACAACGCGCTGCTCGAAGTCCGCGTCATCATCATGGTCGATCGCGGCGCATAGATGCGTGGGTCGCTGCGGTGTCGATCGGCAGAGCTCGGCCAGCGTATCCAGGTTCGCCTCGCCACGGGCCGCGAGAGTGAGCGCGGGCAGCAGCGTGGCGAGGCGGTCGTCGCTGTCAGGAATCAGCCTGCGGCCCAGATCCCGAATCGACGGATCCACGCGGACACAGATCTCGCCAGCGATCGGATCTGGCCGCGGTGCGCGTGGGGTGAATGCGAGTAGTCCGCCGACGGTGGCGACCGCCCCGGCGAGCGGATTCTCCGCGATCTCGGATATAGCGGGTCGGGCGAGCGCACAGGCGGCAAGCCCGGCCGGCGCTTGTGCGAACGCGACATGCCGGGCCTTGCTATCCAGCAGCAGACGCTCGGCCACACGGTCGGTTAGTTCGGGATCGACCAGAGCCCAGTCGCCTCCGAGGACCAGGGCGCCATCGGCGCCGAGTTCGTCGAGGGCGGCCAGAGAGGCGGCCGGATCGAACGCCTCGTCGTGGGGCGTTAGCGAGGCAAGACCGCCACGAAAGCTCGAGGGACAGAACGCGCGAGCAGACCCGATCGCGCGACGGCGATCGGCCATGCCCGCGCTAGCCTCTCGCACCCGAACGCGCATGCCTGTGGGCGCCCGTTCGGCGATTCGCCGGGCGACCGCCGTATCGGTCGCGATCAGCACGACCTCGGATACGCGGCGGCAACGAGCGAGTGAACGCAGCGTGATGTCCGCCAGGCCCAGGCCATCTGTTCGAGGCTGCGCCAGATCACGCGAGGTTCGGTTTGGATTGAGTCCGCTTCGTTGGGGATCGATCCATACGAGGGCGGGAAGCGAACCGGAGATCTCCGATCCTGCCGGTTCCACCCGCTTGGTCTTATGCACCGACTCGTTGTCGCGCAGCAGTGTGGCCATCTGATCGGCCGCATCTGCCAGCCACCGAAGATTATCGGCGTCTCGCTCGATGCGCTGCGCCTGGATGCCTCGCTCATCGGCCATGTCCGAACCGATAGCTATGGCCCGATCGCGTTTAGCTCGGCGAAGCCCGCCGGTCTGATTGAGCAAGTGGGTCAGCCAGAACGCCGGATTCAGCGATTGCGCCTCATCACGAATGCCGTGGATCTCACGGATCGTCTCGTTCATGATTGCCGTATCGCCGAACGCGTCGAGGCCACGCACCATCGCCTCGGCCTGGCGAGACAGCCCGGCGAGTTTATCACATTGCAGGGCGGTCTCCTCGAGCGAAGTGGGCACCAGGTCTCCCGGGTCTTGCGGTTCCGGCGATGATGGGACGGAGATCCCCGTGCCGTGAGCTTCCAATGCCTCACCGAGGGACATCGCCGTGGTATGTGCCTTGGCCGCCCCGCGACCGGCGTCGATGGTCGTCAGCCCGCGAGCCTCGTCGGCCGCGAAGTCACGCTCGAACTGGAGCAGGTAGTTATGCAACTGCTCATCGGTAGCCAGCGGTCTCCCATCGCGATCGCTGGTGTCACGCAGCATCCGCCGCGCACGCCCGATTCGTTCGATCTCCATCATCTCCAGAGTGCGAAACTCGCCGAGCTCGCCCGACCAGACAGTGTGGATCGCTGCGCCGGGCCCATAATACAACCCATCGGTGTAGGCCAGGTCTTGACCGACCAGCACGACCGGGTCGCACCCGAGATACCGGGCCAGATAATACGAGAGATGCGCCACGGTCGCACCGCTCTGAATCGCCGCGTGCCGCGAGGTTCCAAGCACACGATCGAGAACCTCATCCCGGGGCAACCGCACGGCGCCAGGCCAGGCGCGCAGGATGGCGGGGTTGGACTTCGGTTCGGCGACCAGGGTGACACCCTCGACGTCACGTGCCGTCAGCCCCTCGTAGAAGCGCTGGCTGATATCGTGGTGGTCCAGCGCGGTGACGAAGTGGGGACGGATGCCGCGTTCCAGCAGCGGCTTAAGAACCGTTTGGGCGGCGATGATGCACGCGCCTTCCCGCGTGCCGGGCTTGGCCAGTTCCTCGATACTCTCCGACAGGCTTGGCCCCGCGCTCACGACGATGGCCGCTGAGCCCTTCATCGTGTCCGCCAGGTCGTTGATGCCCGGCTGCGATGCGTACACGCAAGCGTTTGCAAGCGTGTTCCGCAACGTCTTCTCGGTCTGGACCAGCTTGGTGACGATCGAGGTCTTGGCTGCGGAGATCACGCCGATCAGCCGCTTCGAAAATAGCTCACCGGCCTCGCCCAGCCTGCCGGCGCTGGGTGGGTGGGCGATGAACCGCACCCCTAGTGCGAGCACGCCCTCGAGCCCGCGAAGCCGTGCCGAGATCGTGTCGCTGCTGTCGGCCTGGTGGACAACGACCACCCGGCCCGTCTCGAAGCACGCCGTGCAGTCCACGCGCTCGAGCACCGCCCGCAGCAACGCAACATCGGGCTCGAAGCACAGCACCATCCCCGCCTCCCCGATGCGATGGGCGATCGCATCTACGTGGTACCCAAGCGCGAAGCCGGGCACGGCGAAGATCGCCGCCTCCATCGGGTCGGCCTGTTCGGCCAGGCGGTCGGCCTCCCGCAAGGGCCGACGAGAA
Organism: Phycisphaerales bacterium JB060; assembly: GCA_044440025.1. GTDB lineage: Bacteria > Planctomycetota > Phycisphaerae > Phycisphaerales > UBA1924 > JAHCJI01. Next base: position 9,541 of record JBITAF010000050.1, read on the forward strand.
GAGGCCAGCAGCCGTGCCTTGCCATCGACGGTGATCCGGCACGTGGGGGCCCCGTCCTCAGTATCCTCGAATACCGCGTCGGGCCGGGCCTGGGCCTGGGCGACCGCATTGGCGACCGCGGGCGATCCCTTCGCCAGGGCCCGGAGGTTGCGATCCAGCAGATTCGGGTCACACGGCAGGGTCATCGGCATCACTCCGGGCCATATGGCGGTCACGCCATGCATCGGCTTTTCTCGGGGATATGCTGGAACCGACGGATCATCGCGGGCGGCCCTGCGATCGCGCCGCCCTGCGGGAGAATGAAATGAACGAACTGCTCCAGGCTCCGCCCATCACGCCCTTGCCGCCCGCACCCCTTCTGGAGCGTTTTCTGCTTGAGCAGCCCCTGCTGCCGGTGATCGTTCTCGCCCTGCTGGCGATCATTGCCGTGGTCGCCTTTTTCGGTCGTAGCCAGCGTCGACGCGGGCTGCTGGTTGCCGGCATTCTCATCGCGATCGCCGGCGCGGTCTATGCCACCGCCAGCCTCGTCACCACCGAACGTGAGCATCTCCAGGCACGCACCGTCGAACTGATCGGCGCCACCGCCCAAGCCGACACCGCCGCGCTCCAGGATCTGCTCACCGAGGACGCCTCGCTGCGCGTGACGGGTGAACTCAGCCGCGTCCTGCAGCCCTTGGATGGCCGGGAGGCGATCCTCGACGCCGCTACCTATCGCCTGCGCGGCCGCTATACCATTGATGGCTGGTCGATCCGTGACAGCCAGGCCACGATCGATGGTCCCAATGTGGGACGCACGCTCGTGCGCGTCGGGGTCGACGCCAGCTCCTTCAGCCGCACGCATTACTCCTGGTGGCGACTGCACTGGGAGCGGGGGCCCGGCGGCGTATGGCGGTGCTTCGAGATCGAGCCGAGGTGGATCCAGTTCGGCGGCTCGGCCGACTAGCTACCGGCTGGGAATGCGAACCAGCACGCTCCGCTGGGCCTGCGCCTGGGCGCCCTCCAGCTTCACCGTGCGCTGGGCGCCGTTGAGAAGGTTGTAGGGGAACTTGTCCTGCAGGTCATAGAACGCCGCGCTCCGCATGCCCGTTTGCGGGTCGACATCCTCGGCCTGGAACAAGCCCACCGTGACGCTGCTGTAGTTGGGACCATGGAAGTAGAATGCCTGCTCGCCCTCGCTGCGCAGCGTGGCGACGGCGCGTTCGGCCGCCTTGCGGGCATCCTGCCGCTCCGATTCACTTGGGGGTCGCCCATCGCTGCGCCCATAGCTGCCGATCTGCAGCGTATAGGCAAACTGCGGTCCATAGAGGTCTCGTACGTTCAGCAGATCGTACTCGGGGTTCGTGCCGGTCGTGGGCTCTGGCGGGGTCATCAGGGCCCGATCGAAGGGGCGAGTGCCCCGCATCTCGATGGCCCGCACGCGTGCCAGTTGGGCCTTGGCCTGCGGATCCTCTGGTCCCTCGAAACGGCCGTAGGTGAGCACGATGGCCTCGCCCCGCTGTTCGAGGCGTGCATCGACCAGCCCCGCCTCGCGTTGCACCCGATTCAAGGCGATCTGGGCAGCCTGCTGGGCCTCCTGCCCACGGAACGCCGCCAGAACGATCGTCCACTCGCCAGCCTGCCTGGCCGAGCCTGCGCCGCCGAAGAGCGTCTTGCCCTCCTCTGGATCGATCGCTGGGCCTGCGGGGGATGCCCCAGAGCAGCCCGCGATCGACGTCGCCAAGACCAGGAGCCACACCAGTGGAAGCCGGCCAAGCCCGCCAAGACGCCAGGATCCATGAATACCCACACACATACCAATCGCACTCCAGGCTGAACACAAATTAATTTGGCCGCTTGGGAAGGGGCTCAGGCCCTTCTGGCGGGCCATCAGAGCCGGTGACCCTACTCTGGCGGCTCGGAAGGGGCAATCTTGAGCCATTCTTGCACGGCAAGGGAAGTTTGTAGCAGTCGCACCGCCTCGGACGATACTCAGGCTGTTCCAGCGATGGAACCACGGATGAAGAGAGCGGTGGTTGGGCGACGAGGGAACGGCGCCCATTTCCAGGATAAGGACGCCATCTTCGGGGAGCATCGGATTTCCCTGGCTGTGTGCTTGTCCGCCACCGGATGAGAGGGGTTGTTCAGTTGATGTACACACGAGGTCCTGTTCGGAGATCACGCCCCATGTCAGACATCGGACATATCCACTCGGGGGGGCACGCTCGAGATATCGAACCCCGACCCGCCAAGCGCCCGGGGCGCACCGAGGCGGACCAGCCCGGCCGCTCGGCCCAGTCTCCCCGTCGCGAACCAGATCGCATCGAGATCTCACCGGTCGCCCGCGAGGCCGGGAGCGAGCGCGAAATCCGGGCCGATCTGGTACTGCGCGTTCGTGAGCAGATCGTCCGCGGTGTTTACGAAACGCCCGAAAAGATCGAAGCCGCGATCGATGGGCTCGCTGGCGACCTGGACACCCGTGCCTGAGCGCGATCCTGCCCCCGGCCACAATCCCGGCCGAACAACATGGCCTAAGTAACCCCGACGCCGCGCTCCCTCAAGGGGTCGCGGCGTCTTCTTTGTGCTCGGCAGGCGGGTTCGCCAGCCGGTCTACCGCGCCGATGACCTGTGAGATGGCGCGCGCGAATCGTTCCTTGTCGATCGTGTCCACTGTGTCGCTCGCCTGGTGGTAGTGGGGGTTGCGAAAGTTGGCCGTGTCGGTGAGCATCACGCCCGGCCATCCGCGAATGAGAAACTCGGCGTGGTCCGAGCGCATCAGGTCCGGTGGTGGCACGACAAACATGTCGATGGGCAGCACCTTGGCTTGTGGCTCGGCTTCCAGCATGGCTTGCATCAGTGCGCGGCTGAAGTCCTGATGCCGCTTCACGCCCAGAATCGCCAGGAAGTCGCCGCGATCGGGTTGCTCCAGCCCGTCCATCGGCGGTAAAGGAGACCGCTGGCTTCCGGGCTCGTCGCTGTAATAGCCGAGCATCTCGAGCGAGATCGCGCCGAACACGGCCATCGCCCCCGACTCGACCCTTGGCCCGATCGTCTCGGACGCGTGCTTGCGCGCGCCGTGCAGGCCGGCCTCCTCGAGCGTGGTGAAGAGCAGTCGCACACTACGCTGACGCGGCCGATCCTTGAGCATCCGTGCCATCTCGAGCAGCGCCACTACGCCCGTGCCGTTGTCGTCGGCGCCGGGGCTGCCCACGACCGCGTCGGCGTGCGCCATCACCACGAGCCATTCGCTGGCCAGCTCCCCCTCGCCGGGCAGGTCGACCCAGATGTTCCGCGGCGTCGGCGCCTCCTCGGGGGTGAGCCTGGCGATACGCTGGGGCCTTGGCACCTCCTGGGTTTGCGGTTCGTAGCCGAGCGCCCGGAGCTTCTCGAGCACGAGCGCCTCGGTGCGCTGCAGGCCCGCGGTGTCCTCGGGCGTTCGATGCCCCGCGCGCGTCACGGGCAACTCGGCCAGCATCGCCATGGCCCGCGCCGTGTCCACCGTGTGCCAGGGTCCGGCGGGTACGGCCTGCTCGGCCTGCGCCCAAACAACCCCCGGCACCGCCAGCCATGCGATCGAGAGCGTGGCCAGCGTCGTCCTTCGTGCGGTCATGATGCCTCCTCACGCAAAATCCGGACCCCCATTGCGCGAAGTTCGCGCAAAGTGGCGGCCTTCTGCCCTCTCTGGGCCGAAGCGGCCGCCGATGGATCGTAGAATGCTCGCCCGGAGGACCGCTCGATGCTCATGCTCGGCTGGATGCGTGCGATGGTCGTTGTGCTGCTGGCGGCGACGCCCGCGCTGGCACAACTCCGCGTGGCGACGTGGAACCTGACCAACTTCAATGGCACCGACGCCGACCGCAACGCCGCCATGCGCACGGCGCTGTTCGATGCGTTCGAGGGCCGATCGCTGCGCCCCGACGTGCTGGTGGTCCAGGAGGTCACCGGCGAGGCCTCGGCCCTGCGGCTTCCAGGAATCCTCAACGCCGACCCGCGTGGCGGGCAGGACTGGGCCCTGGCGCCCTTCATCGACGGCCCGACAACCGACAGCGCCCTGCTCTACCGCACCAGCCGCGCCACGATCCTCGACACCGTGATCGCCTCGCCGGGCGGTCCCGCGCCCCTGCCCCCGCGGAACACCATGCGCTACGACCTGGCCATCGCCGGCTACGCCACGCCCGTGCTCAGCCTCTACAGCACGCACATGAAGGCCGGCGCCAGCGGCGGCGACCAGGATCGACGCGAGGTCGAGGCCCGCGCCATCCGCGACGATGCCCAGTCGCTGCCCGGGGGCGCCCACATCATGCTGCTTGGCGACCTCAACATGCGGTCCTCCGGCGAGGACGCGTACGGGGAGCTCACGGGCAGCCAGGCCGACAACAACGGCCGCCTGTTCGACCCCATCGACAGCCCCGGCTCGTGGAACAACAGCTCGCTGTTCCGCTTTCTGCACACGCAGGATCCCACCTCCCAGATGGACGACCGCTTCGACCTGATCCTGATCAACGACGACCTGTTCGACGGCGACGGCGTCGAGTATCTGGGCGACACGACCATCCCATTCAGCCGCACGACCTTCGACGATCCGAACCACAGCTACCGCGCGTGGGGCAACGACGGGACGTCGTTCGACGCGGCCCTGACAATCCCCAACGCCATGGTCGGCCCGACCATCGCCCGGGCGCTGCGTGACGCCCCCGGCGGCGCGCTCGGGCACCTGCCGGTGTTCCTCGACCTGCTGGTGCCCGCCAAGGTCGGCACGCTGGCGTCGCTGAACTTCGGTGAGGTCCAGGTCGGCCAGGAAGCCGTGCTCGACCTGCCGGTGGGCAACCTGGGCAGCGTCGCGCTGTGGAGCAGCGCGGGCATCCAGCCGCTGCGCTTCGGGGTGGTCGCCCCGCCGCCCTTCGACGCGCCGATCGACATCCTGCGCGTGCCCGCGGGGGCGCCCACCGAGTTCGTGCCCATCACGCTTGTGGCCACGCAGGCCGGCCCCATCGACACCGAGCTGCGCATCGCCACCAACGATCCCGACCGCCCCGAGGTTTTCGTCCGCCTGACCGCCACCGTCGCCGCCGCCGGGTGCCGTGCCGACCTGGACGGCGACGGCGCGCTGACCCTCTTCGACTTCCTGGCCTTCCAGAACCTCTTCGACTCGGGGAGCATCCAGGCCGACTTCGACGGCGACGGCGCGCTGACGCTGTTCGACTTCCTGGCGTTCCAGAACGAGTTCGCGGCGGGGTGCTGACGGCGGCAGAAATGACCCAACAGGAGGGCGCCCTCGCCCGGATCGCCGGCCCTCTCGCGCGGCCGGATCACGGGTCATCCCTGCGATCGAGACCCAAACATCGATCGATCACGCCCCCGGGTCGACCCTGACCAGAATCCGACCGTGAAAACCCTGAAAAACCGCCCTGGCGCGGCGTGGGGGCGGTCGGGCCTCGCGGGGAGTTCGCTTGGACCTGAACTCCGAACGCTCGGGGACGAACTCCGAGCGTTCAGGGACGAGGTCCAAGCGTTCGGGGGCGAGGTCCGAGCGTTGGGGGACGGGCTCCGAGC
>JBITAF010000051.1:0-56808 GCA_044440025.1 Phycisphaerales bacterium JB060
GGCCTCCACGGTCATATCCAGCGACGGCATGGTGATGGTGAATGGCCAGCAGTGGGACAACTGGCCGGGTGCGTCGGGTTTCGTTCGCGAGCAGATCCGCTGGCTGCTGTCGTGCAAGGCCGATCTGGACGGCGACGGCGAGCTGACGATCTTCGACTTCCTGGAGTTCCAGCGCCTCTTCGACGCTCGCGATGTTCGCGCCGACGTGTTCTATGACGGAAAGTTTGATGTCTTCGATTTCCTGGCGTTCTTCAACCAGTTCGACGCGGGCTGCTGAGCACCGCCGTCGCACGCACGGAGGCCGAGCCATGAGCATCAAGTTCGCGAGCCAGAGCGTCAACCAGGCCGAGTACCTGGTGGCCGACTACACGAGCGCCCCGCGCCTGAGCGGCAAGCCCGTGTCGGTCACGCTGTGGCTCTATCTGGAAAACGCACCCACCGGCGGCGACACGTGGACCATCTGGTGGTTCGGCGAGAAGGACGCCACGGGCAACCACCTGGTGCTCGAGGCCGTCGCCGGCGCGAGCAACACGGTCGACCTGCGGGCCAGCCTGGTGGGACAGACCACCCTGGGCCCGGCCACCAAGGCCGGCGTGAGCACCGAAGCCTGGCACTGCGTGTCGGTCGTGGTCGAGGCGGGGCAGGCCCAGGGCAGCACGATGGTCACGCTGTACGTCGACGACGACACCTCGCCCCCCTCCGACTCGGACACCATCGCTGGCATCAGCTACGCCACATGGGACACCTTCGCCCTGGCGGCCAACCTCTCCAGCGGCGTGGATGACCTGGGCCTGTTCCTGGCCGAGCAGGTGGCCATCTGGAGCACGGCCCTGGGACAGTACGACACGCCCACGATGTATAGCGAGAAGAAGCCGCCGTGGGACATGAGCCCGAGCCCCGACTTCGGGTATTGGGTGGCGGCCGGGCACGCCAGGGCGGGGATCCCGGTGGACAGCGACAAAACTTGGGATAGAGACTCTGGTGATTTGTACAACCAGTCAACACCAACGGGCCAACCGCGACTTCCCCAACTCGACCTTCTCCCCGAAACCACCCCGCCCACGTGGCGTGCCGCCACGCCGGCGATGCTGTACGCCAGCAGCGCCACGATCGTGCCGGTCGATCGCACGCCGCCGAGGGACCCAAGCCGCCTGCAGCCGAGCTTCGCGTTCTTCAACGGTCCGCAGCCGCAGCAGAATGGCGACCCGCCCATCCCCGGCGAGAAGATCCGCGAGCTGGCGTACTACCACGATCCCAACATGAGCGCGTACTGCGCGAGCGACTACACCGGCAGCGAGCAGATAACCCCACCGTACACCGACGACGATCCACCTGACTACTTTCCGAAAGGTGACATCGCCCAGATCGCCCGGCGCATGGCCGACTGGTTCGAGATCCAGAACTTCAAGGCGGGCACGGGGGTGGGGCCGGGCAACAACTACGCCGGGGTGATCTACCTGCGCGGCATCGGCGAGCACGCCGAGAACGACAAGAAGACGCAACTCAACGGCCGGCTGGCCAAGACGCGCCGCGTGCGGGGCGGGGAGGAGCGTGTGTTCGGCGGCGCGGGCGTGCGCATCCCGCTCGAGGAGCACCCGCTGGACTGGGTGCTCGACGACGACAGTCCGTGGATCGAGGCCCCCTGGTCGTGCTGGTACCGCCAGAACGGGGTCGAGCTGGTGGGCGAGTACATGGAGCACTTCTGGATCGCCCTCAAGCAGGAGCTCGACGACCGGGGCCTGTGCTACCCGCTGCGGGCCCACTGGGACTACGAGGGCTGGCCAAGAGACTCCAACCAGCTCAGGTTCGACCAGGCATCGTACGCGATCGACAAGCAGATCGGCTGCTGGGACGACGTCGCCGCCGACGCCCGCTACTCGACCGAGGACCTGCTGAACTATGCGGGCTCCACCATCTCGTCGTTCATCGGCTCGGTGACCTACGACGACGAGGCGGGCATCAACGACACCGCGAACTACGCGTTCTGGCAGTGGTGGCACGCGTACTCGGTCGCCGTCCGCATGGAGGCGGTCGCCCGATCGACGATGGCCACGCTCAAGACGCACTTTCCCTACTGCCAGTGGAGCAACTACCGGGCCTTCACGGCCGACAACGAGAACTTCCTGTACCCCGAGGGCCAGGACGCGCCCAGCACGCCCCGGTGGTTCAATACACCGACGCAGTTCGATAACGCCGACTACGCGCCGCAGGCCGACTATTCGGCGCCCGTGCTGTACTCCCTGCCCAACGCGCTGAACAACCTGCTGGGGGCGTACGGCGAGCGCGTGGGCTACACCATCAGCGAGGTGGTCCGCGACTTCAACATCATGCGCGTGGACGCGTCGGCCAACTCGATCGCCAGTCTTCCCCTCGCCCCATGGATCGAGGACGTCGGCCACACCTTCTACAAAGAAAACAGCTCCGGTCGAGTGCTCTACGACTACGCCATCACGGTCGAAGATTCCAAGGCCCTGCTTGGCCACCTCTGGCGCCGCGGCTGCAACGAGTTCATCATGTTCCAGTTCAACGAGTACATCGATACCTATCCCGACAAGATCGCCGCCTGCCAATGGCTCCGCGACTGGGTCCACAGCATCCCCCAGGCCCGCCAGGACCGCGTGGGCCGCGTCAGCCGCCTGGGACGCAGGGGGATGTGAGCAGGCCGAGAGGGGCACTGGGCATCGGGCACCTGGCAATGGGTTCGGATAGGCCATCGCCCCCCACCTGCGACCCATTGCCTCATGCCAATGGCCATGGCCCTTTCTCTATATAGATCCGAGTGCGTACGCAGCGCAGCTCGGCCAAGATCCTGGCCATGGCACATGGGCCATGGCCAGGCCGCGCACTTTCTGCGCCCATAAAAACCAAAATCTCAAACCCAACTCAAGCCGCCCCGGGATCTTCTCGATATCCACTCCATCGTCGCGGCCGCCGCGGCGGTGCGGGGCCGGCGCCGGGGAACAACGAAACCTCCCCCGGTGGTACGAACCCCCGACCGACTGGGCGGGCGCACAAGAGTCTCGTTCGTGTTTCTCGCGCCGGCGTGGCGCGCCCACGGAAGGAGGTGCCCCATGAGCACCAGCAGGCAACCAAAGAAGGACGCCCAGTACGTCGCGTGGATCCGTGCCCGATTCACCCAGTGGAGCGGCACGCAGGGCGTCCCGCCGGTCATCGGCGTCACGTCCGCCCAGCTCGACGCCCTGGAACCGCTTATTCAGGAAGTTGAAACAAAATTCGCGGCCATGATGGCGGCGCGCGCCTCGGCCAAGTCCCGCACCTACGAGACCCGCCAGGCCATCAAGGCCTGCCGCAAGGCGTTCAGCAGCCTCATCTCGATGATCGACGGCTTCGCCCGCAACACCAACAACCCGGCGGTCTACACCATGGCGGGCATCAGCCCGCCCAGCCCACGCACCCCGCGCGACACGGCCGCCATGGCCGAGAGCGTGGCCACGAAGGTGCGCACCGACGGCTCGATCACCTTCAGCTTCAAGGTGCGCTCGGGCGGGGGGGCCACCTACGAGATCCAGCGGCAGGACGTGTCGCTGGCGGGCGAGGTGGGCCCGTGGAACTACCTGGCCACCGTGGGCAAGAAGAAGTTCCTCGACCCCTCGGTGCCCTACGGCCTGCGGGCGGTCAGCTACCGCGTGCGCACGACGCTGAGCAACGGTGTCACCAGCGAGTGGAGCGAGCCGTCGACCAGCAACTTCGGCAACACCGGCAGCGTGGGCGGGCCCATGGCCGCCAAGCAGGAAGACAAGAAGGCCGACGAGAAGGACGCGGCGTAAGGACGCGGCGCAATCGTAACTTTACGTCACATCGCCCACGCGGGGTTCGCCCCGCGTGGGCGTTTCGCCTGCGCGTCGGTGTCTTTCGCGAGCCCAAACAGAGAACACCGATCTCACACCTCGATCTCATCCCCCGACAGCTTCATCCGCTTCCACGCCCCCAGCTTGAAACGCACCAGCAGGCACAATCCCAGCACCACGATGTAGGCCGACGCGAAGATCCAGGGGCCCAGGGCGCCCCACTGGGGAACCACCGCCACGGCCAGGTGCCCGCCGCCGACGATGAGCAGCCACGACAGCACGATGGTCAGCACGCTGGGCACCAGCGTGTCGCCCGCCCCGCGCAGGGCGCCGGTGATGGTGACCGCCACGGCGTCGAACACCTGGAACACCGCCGCGGCGATCAGGATCATCGAGCCCACGCGGATCAGCTCGGCGGCGCTCTCCTGGGCCATGTCGGCGGTGACGAACAGGCCCATGAGCTCGTGGCGGAACAGGATGAAGCACGTGGCGCACGTGCCCATGTAGGCGACGCCCAGGCCCATGCCCAGCCAGGCCCGCTTCTCGGCCAGGTCATGGCGGCCCATGCCGATGAGCCGGCCCACGATGGCGGTGATGGCGATCGAGAGCCCCACGGTTGGCATGAACGAGAGGCTCATGTAGCGCAGGGCGATCCACCCCGCGGCCTGCTGGTCGGGCCCGAACCTGCCGCCCAGGCCGACGAGCAGGTACCCGAAGCAGATCATCTCGTTGACGAACATGAGCCCCGCGGGCGTGCCGATGCGGAGGATCTCCTTGATGGGCTTGAGGCTGGGCCGCCAGAGCGTGCGCGTGTCGAAGCGGTCGTGCCAGCGTGGCAGCAGGAAGATGACCATGGGGATGAGAAACTCGACGGAGCCGCCCATCACCGTCGCGATGGCCGCCCCGGTGAGCCCGAGCTCGGGAAAGCCAAGCAGGCCGAAGATGAGCACCCAGTTGCCCAGGATGTTCACCACGTTGCCGGCGATCGCCGCGACCATGGGGATCACCGGCTTGTGCATGCCGAAGAAGTACTGGGCCACGGTGCGCGCCGCCATGGGGAAGATGGCGCCCATGATGACGATGCCCGCGTAGCGGCTCTCGAGCGCCACGAGCTCTGGCGTGTGTCCCAGCGCGCCGTAGACGGTCGGCAGCAGCGGCACAAGGCCGAGCAGCAGCACGGCAGCGCCCAGCGAGATCCAGAGCTGCGCCCAGACGTATCTTGCCCCGATGCGCGGCGTGCCGGCGCCCAGGTTCTGCGAGACGAAGCTGGAGACCACGCCCGCCATACCGATGACCAGCGAGATGGGGATCCACGCGAGCATGCCGCCGTTGCCCAGGGCGCTGACGTAGATGGGATCCTGGCCCCAGCGGGTCACCATCATCGTGTCGACGAACTGCATGGCCGAGTAGCTGACCATCTGCACGACACTGGGCGCGGCGATGAACAGCATGTCCAGCAGCGGGTGCCGGAGCAAGAGGCGTTGGTCTTCGGGAGCGCCGGGGAGGGTCATTCGTGTGCCATGGAGAGGATGGGTTCCACGACACTCGCGAGCGTCGCTACGTGGGGGAGGTGGTCCGCATGGCCGCGAGCCTGGCGGCTAAACGCAGGGCGGCGGCCATCGAGCCCGCGTCGGCCACGCCCCGCCCGGCGATGCCGAAGGCGGTCCCGTGGTCGGGGCTGGTTCTCGGCACGCCGAGCCCCAAGGTTATGTTCACCGCCTCGTCGAAGGCCACCAGCTTCAGCGGCGCCAGGGCCTGATCGTGGTACATCGCCACCACGATGTCGAAGATCCCACCGGGCCGGCGAGCGTCGCGGAAGACCGTGTCGCCCGGCAGGGGGCCGGTCGCGTCCAGCCCGCGGGCCACGGCCGCCCCCACCGCCGGGGCGATGACCGCTTCGTCCTCAGCGCCCAGGGCCCCGCCCTCACCCGCGTGGGGGTTCACGCCCGCCACGCCGATCCGCGGCCGCGCCATGCCCAGGTCCTGGCACAGCGTGGCGGCCAGCTCGATGACCTCCAGCACCCGCTCGGGCGTGAGGGTCGCGACCACGTCTCGCAGCGGGATGTGGGCCGTGGCGAGCGCCACCAGCAGCGGCCGGCTGACGAACGCCATCGCGTGACGCTGGGCACCGAGCCGCTCGGCCAGCAGCTCGGTGTGGCCCAGGTGCTCGCCGTGCCCGGCCTCGACCCACGCGGCCTTGCTGATGGGCCCGGTGCAGATGGCATCGGCCCGGGCGGGGTGTCCCTCGGGTAGCCTCGTGGCATCGATGGCGTGGAGCACCTGGGCGTGGCTGATGGCCCCGTTGCGGGCCGTGGGCTCGTGATCAAAGGGCTGCCCGTCGTCGCCGTCGCCGAGTTGGCAGACCGTGATCGGCTGGCCGGGGTCCACGGCTTCGAGCGAATCGACCACCGGCCACCCGTGCCGGCCCAGCGCCCGCGTCGGGCCGAAGATCACCACCCGGGCGCCCTCTCCGGCCCCCCCTCGCAGGGCGGCACAGAGCACCTCGGGCCCGATGCCGCCGGGGTCTCCCATCGACACCGCGATGCAAGGGTGTTGGGCCTCCGGACTGGTCATACTCGGATCGTACCTGGCCGCCGTCGGTGCGCACCGGCGAGGGGAACCATGAACCGAAAATCATCATCGGCTGGGGTCTGGGAACCCCGCGGCTACCATTCTCGATGGATAACACAAACCTTTCCATCACACCCATCCGCGCCCTGGCGATCATCGCTGTCGCCGGTGCCGCCTTCACCGCCGGCTGCGGCAACTCCACGCAGAACGGCAACGATGCCGGTGCGCCATCTTCGGGCCAGGACCGTCCAACATCCGAGCAGGCGCCGCCCCAAACTGGTGATACCCCGAGCGCCGACACGCAGGATGCCACGGATCAGCCGTCAGCACCGCGTGACGATCAGGCTGACGAAGAACCCGGCTTGGAGGGCGCACCCGAAAGCCAGACCGAGCAGTCCGAAGCGTTCACCGAGTTGGGTGTTACCAACATCCAAGTAGGTGACGGCGACGTCGCCGAGTTGGCAGATACGGTCACCGTGCACTACCGCGGCACCTTCCGCGAGAGCGGCGAGGAGTTCGACTCCAGCTACAGCCGCGGCGAGCCGCTGACGCTGGCCCTGAATCGCTTCGTGCCGGGGTTCACGCAGGGCGTCGAGGGCATGCGGGTGGGCGGCAAGCGTCGCATCGAGATCCCGTACCGCTTGGCCTACGGCGAGCAGGGCAGTCCCCCCACGATTCCACCGCGCTCCGATCTGGTCTTTGAGGTTGAACTCATGGGCGTTGAGAAGCCCGAGCCCCCGAAGACCCCCGACCTGGCCACAGAGTTCGAGGGCGAGCCCCAAGATGTGGGCGACGGCCTGGTTGTGCGAGACATCGTCGTCGGCCAGGGCGAGCAGTCCGTCAAGCCTGGCGCAAGCGTGTTCGTGCACATCCTGGGCGTGCAGGCCGAGAGTGGCGCCCAGTTCGCCTCCAGCCGCGAGGCGGGTGGGCCCCAGCAGCTCGATCTGTCCGATCCTCGCATGCTCCAGGGCCTGGCACGCGGCATCGTGGGCATGAAGCCCCAGGGTGTCCGCCGCATCGAGGTGCCCGCCGAACTGGGCTTCGGCGCCCAGGGCGCAGGCCAGACCGTCCCGCCCAACACCGATCTGGTGTTCGAGATCGAGCTGCTGAGCATGTCCAACCCACGAGAGCTGAGCACCGAGTGGGTCAGCGAAGAAACCCGCGAGAACGGCTTGATCGTCCGAGTCGTGAAGGAGGGAGACGCTCAGGCCGACCCCATCCCCGCCGAGGGCATCGCCGAGATCCACACCATGGGCGTGCTCGAGGACGGCTCGGTGTTCGACTCGACCTTCACGCAGGGCGAGCGGGCCACGGTGCCGCTCGAGCAGGCCGTCATCGAGGGCTGGAAGCTGGGCGTGGTGGGCATGAAGCCCGGCGAGGTCCGCCAGTTCGTGGTGCCGCCCGAGCTCGGCTTCGGCGAGGAGGGCCAGCCACCGGTAGTGCCGCCCAATGCCACACTGACATTCGAGGTCGAGCTTTTCGACTGGCGCATGCCGCGAGAGTTCTCCACCGAGTTCGTGGGTGAACCCGAGGAACTCGAGGAGGGCATCACCATCCGCCAGGTCTCCGTGGGCGAGGGCCCCGAGGCAAGCGAGGGACAGATGGCCGTCATCAACTACCTGGCCAAGCTGCCCGACGGCACGATGATCGCCAACACCTTCGATACCGGCGACATGCAGGTCGTGCCCCTGGACGGCCAGCAGCCGCTGCCCGGCCTGCGCAAGGCCATTGTGGGCATGAAGGTCGGCGGCGTGCGTCGCGTCGAACTGGCCGCCGAGCAGGCGTTCGGCGCTCAGGGCAACCCGCCCATGGTGCCCGCCGACACACCCATCACGTTCGAGGTCGAGCTGATGGGCGTTCAGTAGCCCTAGGCCCGGACACCATAATCCGCCCGGGATAACCCGGGCAGAAAGGATTCGATTCGCATGACCGAACGACACGAGTTGCCCGGCGGCCTGGTGGCCGAAGACATCGAGAAGGGCGAGGGCGCCGAGTGCCCCCACGGCGCGACCGTCAAGGTGCACTACCGCGGAACGCTCGAGGACGGCACCCAGTTCGACTCGAGCTATGACCGGGGCGAACCTATCACCTTCCCCCTGAGCAGCCTTATTCAGGGCTGGCAGATCGGCATCCCGGGCATGAAGGAGGGCGGGAAGCGCCGCCTGGAGGTTCCCTACGGGCTGGGCTACGGCGAGCGGGGCGCCCCCCCGAGCATCCCGCCGCGCGCCAACCTGATCTTCGACATCGAACTGCTCGAAGTGAAGTAAGCATGTCGCAGGATCGAAGCGACGCCCGGGCGCAAGCCCGGGCATTTTTGTGCGCTACGGATACGCCTGCCGGGTGGGGCGCAGCATGATCTCGCTCAGGTGCACGCCCGCGGGCTGTGAACAACCGAACAAGATCGACCTCGCCACGTCGTCGGGCGTCAGCACCGGCGCCATCGACTCCATGAACTCGCCGAACGCCTTTGGGTCGTACCCCGCCGCCGACTGGAACTCGCTAGCCACCACGCCCGGCTCGATGGTGGTCACGCGCACGCCCTTGGGGCCGGCCTCGCGCCGCATGGCCTCGGCCATCATGTGCACGGCCGCTTTCGCGGCACCGTAGAAGCTACTGAATGGGCTCAGGTTCCGCCCCACAGTCGAGCCCAGCACCACGACGTCGCGGGGCTGCTTCGGCGGGCCCACGTAGTCGCCCACTTCGGCGAACATGCGGTGCAGCGAGGCACGCATGAGCCGGGCCGCCGCCAGCGTGTTCACGCGCAGCACTTCCTCCCACTCGGCCTGGTCCGAATCGAGCGGCGAGCCACGCAGGCCGCGACCGGCGTTGGCGATCACCAAGTCGGCCTCACGACCGCCTGCGGTCCTGGCGGCTTCCAGCATCGCCTCGATCACCTCGGGCTCGGCGGCATCGCCCGCGACGGGTTTCACACGGTCCTGGTCGATCTCGGCCAGTTCATCGAGCCGGCCCGCCCGCCGGGCGTTGACGATGACGATGGCGCCACCCTGGACGAGCATGCGGGCGGTGGATAGGCCGATGCCCGCGCTCGCGCCGGTCACGATGGCCACACGATCCCTGAAGTCGGTCATGGGGCACCATAGCCCCTCCGGCTCAGTTGGTGATGCGGTTGATGAACGCGCCCATGCCGCCTCGGAGGGCATCGATCTCACTGTTGAAGCGGCGTTCGTCGATGTCCTCGCCGATGTTGGTGGTCAGATCAATGCGGAAGTACCGGCGCGTCTCAGGCCGATCTCGCACGCCCGGCGGTACGCTGTAACCCACCACCGACCGCTGACCAGGAGACGTCACGATCGGCGCCATCCACTGCCCGCTCTCGTCGGCCCGCACGATGCGCGGCCGGTCGGGGTCGCGGTCGTACAGCACCACGGTGGCGCCCGGCAGGGTCCGGCCCTGGAGCATCTCGGTCCGCCGGGCGCTGATGAAGTTGCCCGAGAAGCCCAGCGAGACCTCGCTGAGCGACAGTTGCAGTCTCCGCCCGGGCGCGATGGGCTGGCCTTGGAGCGATTCCAGGCTCCGATGCAGCTTCGAGAGACCCGCGAAGCTATCGACCACGATGTTCGCGGTGTAATCCCGAACCTCGACGCCGGCGATCGAATCCATCGTGGGCGGCCCCGCGTCGAAGCTGGGCTTCATGGCCATCTGGTTGCTCACCTTGTGATGACGTATGACCACGGGCCAGATCTGGTCCCACTCGCTGCGCGTGACGCGGTTCTGCCCGCCGGTGCTATCGCCGCGAACCACCACGGCCCGCACATTGCGAAAGCTCAGCGTGACGGGCAACTCGGACTTGCGCACGCACCCGGCCATCGGGGCCATCAGCACCAGAGCCAGCAAGCACCCAAACAAAACGCTGGCAAACCGGGCTTGATTGATCTTTTGCCCCGCGATGGACGATGGAATCGAAGACAGAGAGAACAGGGAGGGCATCGTGAGCTTATCGGCCGATTTTGCGCGTCCGGGCCACAGAGTTCGGTAAACCCGCCCATCCGGCCTCATGCGAGGGCCGACAGGGTGCGATAATGGCTTCTGCCGGTGGAACGGGCCGAACTCTGGCCGCCCACCGATCGTTGGAAGGGCTCGGCGACCGAGCGGTCGCGGCGGAAGTGTGTGGAAGGGGCAGCGGATGACCAACAGCCAGGCGGGCACACGAGGAGTTTCGACCAGGACGGCCCTGTTGGCCTTCTTGGTTGGTATCGGGCTGTGCCTGACGGCCTGTCGCTCGGGCCCATCGCCCAGAGAGCAGGCCCAGATGACCGCCGCCAATGACGCCGCCGACCAGGCGATCGCGCAAGTGCGCCTGGGAGATCCCCGAGCCGCGCTCGAAGAGTTCGAGCGGGCCATCGAGCTCAACCCACTGCTGACCCGGGCCTATGTCGGCGCCGGCGATCAGTACCAGGAGTTGGGCGACCCGGCCATGGCCGAGGTCCGCTACACCGAAGCCGCAAAGCTCGACCCCAACAACCCCCGCATCCACTTCAAGCGCGGCCAAGTGCTTCAGAAGCTCAACCGCCTGAGCGCGGCTATTCGGGCCTACCTCACCTCGCTCGAGCTCGACCCAATGGACGTGCCCGCCAACATCAACGTGTCGGTCGCCTACATGCAGGCCGAGGAGCCGCGCCTCGCCCGCCCGTTCGCCGAGCGTGCGGTGTACCTGGACCCCAACAGCGCTCCTGCCCGCATCAATCTGGGAACGATCTACGCGGCCATGAACGAGCATCGCCAGGCCGTCGACGAGTACCAGCAGGCGGCCGAACTGGTCGATCCGATCTCGCCCGAGCTTCTTGTGAACCTGGCTGAGAGCCTCCGCATGCTGGGTGAGGACGCGCAGGTGGTCAACGTGCTGGACCAGTTGCTCCGAACCAACGAGAGCCCGCTGGCATGGGAGCGCCGCGGCGCCGCAATGTTCCGTTTGGGCGACTTCGAGGGCGCCACGACCAGCTTCGAGCGCGCCCTGGAGCTTGACGGCCAGCACTACCCGGCTTTGAATGGCTTGGCCGTCCTCCGGCTCAACCAGTTCATCCAGAGCGAAAATACCGATACCACGGCCCTCCAGCAGGCCATGGACCACTTCCGCCGGAGCCTCCAGATCGAGCATCGCCAGCCGCGTGTGCGGGAGTTGCTCAGCCGCTTTGGCTGAGCATTCGCAAGAAGTTCCCCTATTGTGAGCCGGCCGCAAGGCCGGTTCTTCGTTTCTGTGCAACGGCCGAGCCCGGAGAGCCCCTATACACACACAGAGAGCTTGAGAACTACCAGCAAGGGAGAGAGACCATGACTCGCACCACCATGATGATCGCCGGCCTGGCCCTTGCGGCACCAATCCTGGCGCAGACGACACAACCGGATCCCGCCGTGTTTCAAGTAGCCAGCGGGGTGGAGTTCTCGATCAACCACGAGGGCTCAAGCGACTATGTGTTCGCCTGGGAGGACCCCAGCGGAGAGTTTGCCGCCAGCGATCCGACGTTCGTGCTGACGGCAGGCGAGACTTATATCTTCCGCCGGGTCAGCGGCTCGCATCCCTTCGTCATCTGCGATGACTCGCTGGAAGTCGTGGGCGAGGACGGCATGTACTTCCGCGTCACAACGGACGAGTCGGTGATCGACGCCGCAACACTCGAGCCCATCGATGCCTTCACCGCCGACCCGGCCCCCACCGACGACTTCATTGAGTGGACGCCAGCGGCCGACGACGCCGGCACGTACGTCTACACCTGCAACATCGCGTTCCACACGGGCATGACCGGCATCATCCGCGTCGAGGCCGACGCGCCGTGCCGGGCGGACCTGGACGGCGACGGTTCGCTCACAATCTTCGACTTCCTTGCGTTCCAGAACCTCTTCGACTCGGGCGATCCGCTGGCCGACTTCGATGGCGATGGCTCGCTGACAATCTTCGACTTTCTGGCCTTCCAGAACACCTTCGACGCCGGCTGCCCGTAAGCGGCGCTACAGGTCGCTGGCGCCACCCTCGGCCGCGGCCACCACATTCCGCAGCAGCATGGCGACGGTCATCGGCCCCACGCCCCCGGGCACGGGGCTGATGAACGCCGCCTTCTGCCGCACCTCGTCGAATGCGACGTCGCCCACGGTCTTCGTCGAGCCGTCGTCCTGCGGCACGCGGTTGACCCCCACGTCGACCACCACGGCGCCGGGCTTGACCCAGTCCGCCCGCACCAGCTCGGGCACGCCCGCGGCGGCGATCAGCACGTCGGCCGAGCGTGCCAGCTCGGCCGCGCCTTGCGTGTGCACGTTGCAACTGATGACGGTGGCCTCCTGACGCATGAGCAGCACGGCGATGGGCTTGCCCACCACGTCGCCGGCACCCATCACCACGCAGCGGGCCCCGCGCAGGTCGACGCCGGTCGAGAGCACCATCCGCAGGGTGGCCAGGGCGGTGCAGGGCGCCAAGCTGCTGCGGCCGTAGACAACGTTACCGATGTTGGCTGGGTTGACGCCCTCGACGTCCTTGTCGGGGTCGATGCGGCGCTGCACCTCGTAGGGGTCGACGCCCTCGGGCATGGGCAGGTGCACCATGATGGCGTGGCAGTCGTCCTGGGTGTTCAGCAGCAGCACGCGGCCGGCGATCTCGTCGAAACCCGCCTGGGCGTGCAGGGGATGCAGGCGATAGGCGATGCCAAGCTTTTCGCAGGTCCGCCGCTGGCTGTCGGAGTACTGGCGGGCGGCGCTGTCGCCGTCGTCGACCAGCAGGGCGTCGAGCCGGACAGGCCGGCCCTGGGCCTGGAGCGCCGCCACGCGCCGCCCGATCTCGTCTCGGTACCTGGCCGCCAGGGCCTTGCCATCGATGATGCTCGCCTCGGGCACGGGGCATCGTACCTTGCCTGGGGCCACTATGCTGGACGCACGATGGCACGGAACGACGAGCCAGCCCGCATCGCCGAACTGCGCGACCTGCTGACGCGGGCCAACCGGGCGTACTACGTCGATGCCGACCCCATCATGAGCGACACCGAGTTCGATCGGCTGCTCAACGAGCTGGCCGAACTCGAGGCCCGCCACCCCGACCTGGCCGACCCCGCCAGCCCCACCGTGCGCGTGGGGGGCGAGCCGATCGAGGGCTTCGAGACGCGCCGCCACGCCGTCCCGATGATGAGCATCGACAACACGTACAACGAGGCCGAGGTGCGGGCCTGGGTCGAGCGGGTCGCCCGCGGCCTGAAGGACGAGGGTCAGGGCAGGCCCGCGGCCGACCGGTTCGTGTGCGATCCGAAGGTCGATGGGGTCGCCGTGAGCCTGCGGTACGAGAAGGGCGAGTTGGCCTATGCCCTCACCCGCGGCGACGGCACGAGCGGCGACGACGTGACCCACGCGGTGCGGACGGTGCGCGCCATCCCCCTGCGGCTGGATGCGCCCAGGAAGAAGCTGCCCGACGTGCTGGAAGTCCGCGGCGAGCTGTTCATCCCGCTGTCGCAGTTCGCGCGGATCAATCGCGAGCGGGCCGAGGCGGGCGAGGCGGCCCTCATGAACCCCCGCAACGCGACGGCGGGCACGATCAAGATGCTCGACCCCACCGTGGCGGCCGACCGCAAGCTGGGCTTCGTGGCCCACGGACGGGGCGAGGTGGACGACGGATTCGCCGATTCGTTTACCGAGTTCATGCAGAAGATCAAGGCCATGGGCGTCGCGGTGAGCCCCATGGCCACGCCTGCGCGCGATTCCGACGCGGTGCTGGCGGCCATCGAGGCGTTTAACCAGGACCGCCACGACCTGGACTACCTGACCGACGGCATGGTCGTGCGCGTGAATCGCTTCGATCAGCAGGAGCTGCTGGGGTATACAAGCAAGAGCCCACGGTGGGCCATCGCGTACAAGTACGCGGCCGAGCGCGCCAACACGGTGTTGTTGGGCGTGGAACACCAGGTCGGCAAGACCGGCAAGATCACGCCGCGGGCCACGATGGAGCCCGTGCTGCTGGCCGGCACGACAGTTCAGCACGCCACGCTGCACAACTACGGCCAGATCGCCCAGAAGGACATCCGCATCGGCGACACGGTTGAGGTGGAGAAGGCGGGCGAGATTATCCCGTACGTGCTTGGTGTGATTGGGTCGGCGCGGTCGAAGGACAGCTCACCAATCACGCCACCCAAGAGCTGCCCGGCGTGCGGAGGTGTGGTGGAGGTCGAGCCGGCCGAGGCGGCGCGTCACCCGAAGATCGAGACCACGCGCCGCTGCGTGAACCCCGAGTGCCCCGCCCAGGTGCGCGAGAAGCTGGTGTGGTTCGTCGGCCGCCGGCAGATGGACATCGATGGGCTGGGCGAGAAGACCATCGACCTGATCCGCCAGAGCGGCGACATCCCGCTGGAGCACTTCGCCGACATCTTCACCCTGCACGAGCACGAGGATGCGCTCAAGGAACTCGAGGGCCTGGGCGAGAAGTCGGTGAAGCTCATGCTCGATGGCATCGAGCAGGCCAAGGAACGTGGCATGGCGCGGGTGCTGGCCGGTCTGGGCATCCGCCACGTGGGCGAGAGCACGGCCAAGGCGCTCGCCCGCGTGTTCCCTTCCATCGACGCGTTGCTCGAGGCCGAGGTCTGGCAGCTCATGCCCACGGCCCTGAACTCCATGAGCCAGGCCGAGCGTGCGCGGCTGACCGGCTCGCCCGACAAGCTCGACAATCCGCCCGAGACCGGGCTGGGCGCGCTCACGGCGCCGGTGGTGCACGACTATCTGCACTCGGCGGCCGCGCGGGACACGTTCGATCGGCTGCGCGATGTGGGCGTGGATCTCTCGAGCAAGGACTACGTCGACCCGGCCGAGCGTGACGCGATCGCCTCGGCTGACAACGCCTTCGCCGGGCGGACGTTCGTGCTCACCGGCACGCTGGAGCACTTCGAGCGGGCGGGGTTGAAGGACGTGCTCGAGGGCGTGGGGGCGAAGGTGTCCGGGTCGGTCAGCAAGAACACCGATGTGGTCGTCGCCGGTGAGAAGGCCGGCAGCAAGCTGGACAAGGCCCGGGACCTGGGCGTGGAGATATGGGACGAGGCGCGGCTGCTTGGGGAACTCCCGAGCGAGCACCGGCCGAATGGGTAAACCCTGGCTATCCCGGCCCGTCGGGAGCCATTCCCGATGGAACTTTTGTCGCGCCCGATGGATGGGGAGCCACTCCCGATGGAACTTTTGTCGCGCCCGATGGATGGAAGACCGCGCCCCAACCGCCCTGGGACGCTTCCAGGGCCGATTTTCCGAACCCGATCCGATATTCTCCGGCCCGGTCGCGCGCCGCCGGCCGGGTTTCGGGCCCGGGCCCCAATGGGCTCAAGCGGGCGGGGCAAAGGCCCGATAGCACTGGTGGGCGCGATGGCCGCGTCCGAGAAGGGGTTAGCGATGCAGAGCCTGGAGTTCCGTTGCGAGCTGCGCGATCCCCAGACGGCGATGGCCGCCCTGCTGCGCGCCGGGGCCACGCCGCTGACCACGCTGGAGCTGCGCGACACGTACTTCCGGGTGCCCAGCGGGGTGTTCAAGAAGCGCGAGGCGGTCGATGAGCCGGTGGAGTACATCTTTTATGACCGGCGTGACCGGCTGGCGCCGCACCTGTGCCGGTTCACGCTGTACGACCAGGCGCAGATGCGGCTGCGATTCGGCCGGACCGACCCGCCCACGTGGCGGGTGGTGTGCAAGACGCGGGTGGCGCTGATGCGCGCCAACGTGCGGATCCACCTCGACGAGATCGCCGGGCTGGGGCGGTTCTGCGAGCTGGAGGCGGCCGTCAGCCGGGCCCATCCCGTGGCGCGCTGCCACGAGAACATCGGCGAGCTGCGGCACATCCTGGGCCCCACGCTGGGCGAGCCTGTGACGGGCACGTACGCGGGGATGCTCGACGCGCTCGAGCCCGAGCGGACGGCCGGCTAGCTAGAGCCACTTGACGCGGCGCAGCAGCCAGAGCTGGCCGACGAGCACGAGCAGGAAGACCAGGCCCCAGACCAGGATGCCCCACTGCTGCTGGGTGAAGGGGATGCCGGCGACGTTCATGCCCAGCAGGCCGGTGAGGAAGCTGAGCGGCAGGAAGATGGCGGTGACGATGGCCAGGGCGTAGAGGCGTTTGTTGAGCGTCTCGTCTTCCTGGCCGGCGACCTCGGCGCGGGCGAGCTCGGCCCGCACGTTCTGGTTGTCCAGCTCGTCAACGATTCGGGTGGCACGGTCGGCCAGCTCGATGAGCGAGGAGGCCTGGTCGGGCGGGATGAGCTCGGGCGGGGCCAGGCGCAGCTCGGCGATGGCCTCCTTCAGTGGCAGGGCGTAGCGGCGCAGGGTGATGATGCGCAGCCGGAGGCGGGCGATGCCGCGTCGGTCGACGCGGGTGTCCTCGTCGATGACGTCCTCGAGGTAGTCGTCGATCTGCTCGCCGCTCTCGGTGACGGTGGGCGTCATGCGCTCCAGCAGGTTCTCCAGGAGCATCAGGAGGAGCTCGCCCGCGGCCTCGACCCGCACGGCGGGGTTTGGCGTTTCGATGCTGTCGGCCACGTCTTCGGCGGCGCGCAGGCGGCGGCGGACGACGGTGACCAGGCGGCCCGGCGTGAGCCAGGCGCGGATGGAGATCATGTCCTCGGGCAGCGCCTGTGCGTTGAGGTTCACGCCACGGCCGATGAACAGCATGCCGCCCTTCCATCGCACGCAGCGTGGGCGGGTCTGGAGGGCGAGCATGGCGTCGGCGAAGTCCTCGGGCAGGTCTTCCTGGAGGCGGAGCCACTCGGCGGCGCTCTGGCGGTTGTGGTCCAGGTGGAGCCATTGCCAGGCGGCCTGGCCGGCGATGATCTGCTCGATCGGCGCCTGGGGGTTGCGCTCTACGCCCGCGGGCGAGGCGAAGAGCAGCACGCCCGACTCAGGTGCCATGGGTGTGAACTTCATGGTGCTCATTGTCGATCCTCCGGACCCTGCGTGGTATCGGCCGCCCCATCGCCGCCGCGTGCGCGTTCGTGCAGGGCGTCGGCCAGCGGGCCGATGTCGCGGATGTTGAGGTCTCGCTGGGGGAAGGCGATCTCGATGTCCAGCTCGCGGAAGCGTTCGGCGATGCGGGAGTGCAGCTCGCTCTTGCACTCGAGGAAGAAGTCGTAGCTCTCCAGATACACGCGCAGCTCGAAGTTCAGCGTGCTGTCGCCGAAGCCCAGGAAGAGCGAGCGGACGCGCGGCTCGGTCACGACATGGGGCTGGCTCTGTCCGATCTCCAGCAGGGTTCGCTCGACCAGTCGGACGTCGGACCCATAGGAGACACCCACGGGGATGCTCACGCGGATGCGTGGGTCCGACAGCGTCCAGTTGGTGAACTCTTCGGTGATGAAGACCTTGTTGGGCACGATGACCTCGCGCAGTTCCCAGTCCTGGATGGTCGTCGCGCGCATGCGGATGCGGGTGACCTTGCCGTTCATGTTGTGCACGGTGACGGTGTCGCCCACGCGCATGGGGCGCTCGACGAGGATGATCAGGCCCGAGATGAAGTTGGCGAAGATTTCCTGCAGGCCGAAGGCGAGCCCGAAGGTGAGCGCCGCGGCCAGGAACTGGACCTGCCCCCACCCGATGCCGATGGCGCTGAAGCCCAGCAGCACGCCGATGATGACCAGGATGTAGCGGAGGATGCTTGTGACGGCGAAGCGGATGCCGGTGTCGACCGGGAGCCGCTTGAGGATGGTGATCTCGAGCAGGCCGGGCAGGTTTCGCGCGAGCACCCAGGTGACGGCGAAGAAGAGGAGCGCGGCGCCGACGTCGGCGAGCGTGATGGCGCCGATGGCCTCGTTCTCGGCCGTTTCGCTGCCCGAGCCGAGGCCCAAGGGGTTTGGAGTGCTGGACGTGCTCGAATCACCGGCTTCCCCGCTCTGTGGCGATGATTCGGCGGCGGGCTGCTCTTGGAGGCCCGCGATGGTGGTCGTCGAAGTCTCGGTATCGATGACCTTGACGTCGGGGTAGAGCTGGACGCGCTCGAGCATGCGCAGGGCGGGAAGCTGGGCCGACCACAGCCAGTAGAGCCCCACGATGAGCAACGCCAGCACGCCGGCGACCAGCACGCGGCGGGTCTGCGAGTCGACCTCGGCGGCATCGAGTTCGGGCGGGGCCTCGACCTCGATGCCCTCACCCTCGCCGCCGCCCTTCTCGGCACACTCGGCGGCCTCTTCCTCGCGGCGCTGCTGGGCACGCTTGACGAGCAGGCGGCGTCGCTCGATGAACAGCCACCGGAGGACGAGGTTGTACGCGATGGTGGCGGCGACGACGAGCCAGCCGGTCAGGTGCAGGCGCTCGTCGAGTTGGGCGGCGGTGTAGTAATACCCCACGCCGGCGAGCACCGCCAGCGCGATCGGCGAGGCAACCATGAGCGGGTACCACACCCAGCGGGCCCGGTTGATGACCCCAGAGCGGTGCTTGTCGAGGTAGTTCTTGACAAACGGCAGCCACGGCGCGAAGGCCCAGGCCGTGAAGCCGGCCAGGACGAGTTGGGCGAGGATGAAGAACAACCGGCCGACCGCGTCGTTGATGATGAAGTCAGGCTGGTGCGAGTATGCCCGGGCGACAACGGCGACGGGGATGAACGAGGCTTCGAGCAGGAAGACCAGACGCCGGAAGTCGACAATGCCGTCTTTGCGCCAGCGGAAGTGGGCGTCGACCAGGCCATCGGTGCGGCAAGCGTGGCGGACAAACTCGAGCACGAAGGCGAGGATGCCGGCCTCATAGAGCGCGGTACCAACGGCCTGGGCGACCTCCACCCCGGTTGCCCTCAGGATGATGCTGGCCAGGATGAGGGCGATGGGCAAGGGCAGGCTCATGACGATCGTGAGCGGGATGGCACGCAGCGTGAGGCTCATGCTGTCGGTGCTGAACTTGCGCACCTTGGTTGCGATGTTCTTCAGCCCCTTCTTCGCGCGGCTTCGGGCCCAGAGGGATGCGAAGAGCGCGAGGATGGTGGGCAGTACAAGGAAGGGTGGCGGCCATGAATCGCCGAGCGCAACAAGCCATTGCGATCCGATGGGCTCGTGCGAATCGTCGGCGGTTGCTTCTTCTCCGCCGAGCAGCCAGACCACACCCTCGGCAACGTCGTCGGGATCGGGGATGGCAGGGCCCTGGACGCTGCGGGTCCAGAGGATGCGTTCTTCGATGAAGGTGCGGAAGGCCTTGGTGGTCTCGGCGATGCTGTTCTGGGCGGCGTCGAGTTGCAGCGCCTGGTTGTAGTAGTTCGTGTAGTCCTGCTGGAGTTGATTCAGCGTCTCGACATAGTTTTCGAGGATGCTGGTGATCTGGGTTTCGACCTCGGGGGAGACCTCGCCGTCGGGACCGGCGAGCCGGTCGCGAGCTCGCTCGATGGCAGCGTCCACGTCGCCAAGCTCTTTGATCGTGTCCGTGATGTCGATCCGATCAAGTTGGGCCTGGTCGATGCTGGCTTTCAGCCGTTCTCGCGCCTCGGGGTCGATCCGGGGCAGATCGCGCAGCTCGTTGCGCAGGGAGCGGCCGACGATCTCGGTCAGGCCGGCGGCGCGGACGCGTGCGGCGGTGCTCCTGGCTGCCTCCTGGAGTTCCTTGAGCTCCGCCTCGGCCCGTTCGCGCGTCTCGCGTACGGACTCCACACGTTCCAGCGTGCCCCTGGGACCGACGCGGCGGGCAGAGAGTTCGCTGGTCTGGGCGGCGATCTGTTGAAGCACGGGATCGGAGACCCGGCTGGCCTGCTGCTGGGCCTGCTGCTGGGTCTGGCGGGCTTTGCGGCTCTGGGCCTCGGTCTTGGCCTTCTCGAGTCGATCGATCAGGCGGCTCGCGCTGTCGGCCTTGCGCTGGGCCAGGTTCTGACGCAGGGGCAGGACGTCGCGGCGAGCGGTGTAGCTGGCAACCTCGGCCTCCAGGCGGGCGATGCGGGCGGCGAGTTCGGCGGCCTCGGCCTGCTTCTGCCAGCGGCGGGCGACAGCGGCGGGATCGTCGGGGTCGGCGGGCAGGGCGGCCAGCTCGTTGGTCAGTTCGGCGAGTTCGTCCTGCCATTGATCGAGCTGTGCGGGCGCATTGGCCAGGGTCGTCGCGCGCGTGGTGGCGGCCTGCTCAAGATTTTCCAGGTCGGCCTGTGCGTTGGTGAGGCGGGCGGTCGCCTCGTTCAGCGCTGTGTTGATGGCCTCCAGTGCCTGGTCGGCGGGGAGCTGCGCGTAGTCCTCGAGCTTTGGCGGCGTGACGGGCTGGTCGAGTTCCTTCCGGAGCTGCTCGAGCGTGCCGGGGGCCGATGTGGTGGCGTCGATGAACTCCTGGCGCTGGGCTTGCTCATCGCTGCGTTTCTGGAGGGAGGCAAGGGCGGTCCTGAGCGGCGTCAGCAGCGTCTGCTTCTCTTCGTCGCTCAGGCTCTCGTTGGCCTCGACCTGGGCGATTCGCTCTTGCACCTGCGATGCGGTCGGGGCATCGACAGACGCCTGCGCGGCCTCGGGCTGGGCCGTGGGCTGCTCGCCGGTCTGGGGCCCTTGAGGCGGTATATCCTGCGCCAGAGCGCTCAAGCCCCAGAAGGCGGCGGCCAGCAGGAACAGAATACGAATCGGGACGTGTGGCATCGGGCAGTGTAAGCCCGATGAGCAACGGCTTACCGCCGGGTAGGTTCATCCTGGTGGCGAATCGGGCGTGTAACCTCTCGTGCCGTCAACCGATCGAACGCCCTTGTCCTTCGGGCCACGCTGAACCATCATGAGCCCCCCCCGATCCGATAGGAAAGCCGCCCCGAGCCAGTGGGTGAGCGCCCATGGTGATGCGTTGTACTCGTACGCGTTGCGGCGGCTGGGGAACGCCACGGAGGCGGAAGACGCGGTCCAGGAGTGCCTGGTCGCGGCGCTCGGCGCGGCCCGACCTTTTCGGGGTGATTCAGCCGAACGCACGTGGCTGACGGGTATCCTCCGGCACAAGGTGCTCGACGCTCTGAGGGCCCGATATCGTCGCAAAGAGCACACGGCGGACCTCTCGGCGGCCGCCTCGGGTCCACATGAGGACTTCTCCGATGGTTTCTGGCGGGTCCATCAGCAAGGATTGTCCGCCTCGATCGACCCATCGGGGGATGCGATGGAGCGGGCCGAGTTCGCCCGCCGGGTGGCCCGTGCGGTCGATGGACTGCCCGAGCCGATGCGGGCGGTGCTCGTGCTGCGGGAGGTCGACGGATTGGGCACGGCGGAACTGGGGGAGGCCTTGGGCGTGAGCGCCTCACAAGTATGGACGCTGGTTCACCGTGCCAAGGCGCGGCTTCGGCGTGAGCTCGGCGGCGAGGGGGAGGAATCATGAAACGATTCGCCTCGCTTTTCGCGACGCTCTGGTATGTGCTCACGCTCCGCTGCGAGGAAGCCGACCGGATTCGCGCGAACTTCAACGACCCCGCCGTGACGCGGGCCCAGAAGGCCGGCGAACGCATGCACACGGCGTTGTGCGGCTCGTGCCGCGCAGCCCGCCGAACGATGCGGCAGATCAACGACGCCCTTGGGGATTTTGACGACGCGGTGGACCCCACACCCATGCCCGAGGGCATGGAGCACCGGCTGGCTGAGCGGTTGCGGGACAGCGACGGCCGCTGATCAGATTTTTTGTTTGACTGCGCAAGGTCCGAGGTGGTTGCCACGACCCATGGGTCGTGCGGCGATCGTGTCGTCGCGCACGATCGATCCAATCGAAGGAGACGCAGAAGATGATTCGCAACACAATGAGTATGCTCGGGCTGGCAGCGCTGACCGCCGCCCCGGCCGTAGCCCAGTCAGTGCAGGTACGGGTCGAGAACCTGGCACCCGATGGGGGCTTCTCCTTCTCACCCGTGTGGATGGGATTCCACGACGGCTCGTTCAACATGTTCGATGCGGGAACGCAGGCTCGCGACCTCGATGGCATCCAGCAGATCGCCGAGTTGGCTGACGCGGGGCCTATGGCCAGTCGCTTTGGCATGGAGCAGACCATGGGGGTCGGGGGCGTCGTGGCCAGCGGTGTTGGTGCACCGCCGTTCGAGCCCGGTGAGACGGCCAGCATGATGTTCGACGTGGGCGACGCCTCGCAGAACCGCTTCCTGAGCTACGCCTCGATGGTTGTTCCCAGCAACGACCTGTTCTTCGGTAACGACAACGCGCTGGAGGTCTTCGACGCGGCGGGCAACTTCAACGGCCCGTTCACCATCAACATCTACGGCCGAGACGTGTGGGACGCGGGGACGGAGGTCAACGATATTCTCGATGGCCCGGCGTTCATTGAGGGTGCCGACGCGACGGCCGGCACGGCCGAGTTCGAGGACATCGCGCTGTTCTTCTCGCGTCCGGGCGCCGACGACTACCTGACGAGCATCGTGGGCCAGACGACCGCGACGGGCGCGACGATTACGAGCCCGATCGCCGAGGGCGAGTTGCTCGGTCGCATCACCGTGGTGCCCGCGCCGGGCGTTGCCAGCGTTGGCCTGGTGGCCGGCATGGGGATAATCGGACGCCGCCGCCGCTGATCCGGATCCTGAGCGTCATTACTCTACTGGCCGTGGCCGTGGCGGGGACGCTCGGCCGCGGTTGTTCTTAATGGATCCACCGGCTCTTCGAGCAGCATGTACAGGAGGTTGTTCACGAAGTCGGTCGACCGTGTCAGCCCGAGGTGGTCGGCGTTGATGAACTGGACGCGGCTCCATCGCACGGGCGAGATCAGACCTGCCGAATATCCGCGTCCCTGCCGCTCGTCCATCAGGGCGTTCTTGCGGGTCACGGTGCCGTCTCCAGCGGAGCGATCGTCGATTCGGATGTCGCCACCTGGTTGCACGGCCAGCACGTTGTCTGTTGGCTTCGCGTCGCCAATAAAGATGGATACCTCCGTGCCAGGCGGCGGATTGGCCGGCACGTCCAGAGCTCGGAAGAGCTGGTCGGCACGCGCGAGGCACTTGGCGAGGTGGTCCATTGCGATGGCGTGGCGGTCGTCCTCGGATTCGACGTCGGGCAGCAGCCAGCGGAGCACCTTGTCGGCCTGCGGGCTTGCCAGCCCCCACTTGAATCGCTGCCACGTCTCGATATCTAGAACGTCGATCGGCTCACCCGTGGCCGCGTCAATGACGGTGTGGTGGCGTGGCCGGGGTAAGAGTTGGTAGATCGCCGGCATCGTGCCCAGCACTGCGGGGCGATAGTTCGGAAAGATGGGGTTGAGGTTCAGCCCCTCGACAAGTTGCTCGAGGGCCTTGGCCGAGCCGGCGTTGGGCGTGCCGATAAGGATTGCTTTGCGGACATGCTGTGCACCTGCCCAGGTGAGTTCGGGAATCGAGCCGTCTTCGGGAAGCGGCGTGGGGCCGTACCGCAGGTAGTACCGCAGCACGAGGCCGCCCATGGAGTGGGCCACGACGTCGACCTTGACATGCTCGTCGGGTGGCAGGCCCTTGCCGTCTCGCGCCTGCTGCTGGGCGTCGAGCACGCGCTGGTGTAACTCAGCAGCGTTCTCGGAAATGTCTCGCCGCCAGTCATAGCCGTATTGGAAGCACGTGTAGTGGAGACCACCGTAGTCGATGGCGCCGCTGGAGCCCAGTTCTTCGTCGCGATACTCGCCGGCAGCCAGGGTGGTG
Source organism: Phycisphaerales bacterium JB060 (assembly GCA_044440025.1). Lineage (GTDB taxonomy): Bacteria > Planctomycetota > Phycisphaerae > Phycisphaerales > UBA1924 > JAHCJI01. The sequence goes on from JBITAF010000051.1 coordinate 23,908, forward strand.
AGGATGTCGACGTAGGCGCCGATGCGGATGCGCCGGAAGGGGGTAATGTCGGCCACGAGGCGGTCGAGTACGCCCGGGCTGAAGCCATCGTCGCGCAGTTCGCCCAGCGGCATGCCGATGGCCATGGGCAGGGCGATCTCACGGGCACCGGACGGCGTGTCGGCGTCGGCGGCGCCGTACGTGAACGAACCCCAGATCTTCTGGCCCGTGTTGCGGTTCTCGAGCCGTGAGCCCAGAATGCCCGGGATGACAAGGACGGGCGTGCGATCCTCGCCGATCTGCTGGGCCGGGGTGTTGTAGATTGCCGCCAGATCGGCCTTGGGGGCGGAACATGCGGACAGCGTGAGGGCGGCCGCAACCATTGCCAGAGCGACGCCCCCGCGTGCTGCTGCTGACGGGTTGCCCATCCTCGCCCCCGCATAGGGCGCTTCGGAGCGCCCGGCAATCAGCTGAAAAGCCTGGCAATGGGCAGACCCGGACTTGAACCGGGGACACCGGCATTTTCAATGCCGTGCTCTACCAACTGAGCTATCTGCCCCAACTGCTGCCGGGATGACCCGGCGGCGTCAGAGGCGAGTATACACCTGTTGACGGCCGGCGGAAAGCCTCTGGAGCCAGAGCGCTCGGCCGGGCAGCGGCATGATCGCCCGTACCCTCATGCCCGGCCCGCCGACGGCCGATAGCCGGAGGTGACAGGAGGGCTCGCGATCGTGGCAGACCGGAAAACATCCAAACGGCCTCCGAGGGTGCTGGCCATCGCATCCGGCGGGGGGCACTGGGTCCAGTTGCTGCGCCTGAGGCCAGCGTGGGAGGGGGCAAGGGTCACCTACGTCAGCGTGCGGCCGGCGTACGCCAGCGACGTGCCCGGTGAGACGTTCATCGCCATCAACGACGCCACACGTTGGGACAAGGTCGGCCTTGCCCGGATGGCCTTCAAACTGATGGCGATCATGCTCCTGAAGCGACCCAACGTGGTGATCTCCACCGGGGCTGCCCCGGGGTACTTCGCAATCCGGCTCGGGAAGCTGATAGGGGCCAGGACGATCTGGCTCGACAGCATCGCCAACGTCGAGGAGTTGTCGATGACCGGCAAGTTGGTAAGGGACCATGCAACGCTGTGGATGACCCAGTGGCCCCACTTGGCCGAGGCAAGCGGCGAAGGACGTGCGCCGGCCTGCTATGGGAGCGTGTTGTGATCTTCGTGACCGTGGGCGCCCAGATGGCCTTCGACCGCATGATCCGAGCGGTCGATCAGTGGGCCGGGGACAACGGCCGCAACGACGTGTTCGCCCAGATCGGGCCGACCGATTACGTGCCCGAGCACATCGAGCACACGGGCTTTCTCGAGCCGCCGCAGTTTGCCGAGCGTGCCAGGGCGGCCGACGTCATCATCGCCCACGCGGGCATGGGGTCGATTATCACCGCCCTGACCATGGGCAAGCCCATCCTGGTGATGCCCCGGCGTGGAGAGCTGCGCGAGACCCGCAACGACCACCAGATCGCAACGGCCGAACGGCTTGGTGGACTGGGCAAGGTGGCGGTGGCGATGGATGAAAAGGAACTCATCGAGCGGCTGGGACGTCTGGATGAACTGGCCGTCGGAGGTGCGATCGGCCCCTACGCACAGGACTCGCTCATCGCTGCGGTTCGCGGGGTGGTGTTTGGCCCGGCCCGATAGCCAAGTGACTTAGGATCATGCCGGGTCTGAGGATGGCCGATAGCCATGGAAACCCCAGGGAGTGGACGATCGATGAGCGAAGCGACTGTGGACGCGACTGTGGCAGAAAGACTCAAGACCAAACTAGACACGAACACCGCCCTCATCGGCGTGATCGGTCTGGGTTATGTGGGTCTTCCACTGGCGGCGAGCCTGCACGAGGGCGGGTTGCCGGTGCTGGGGCTGGATGTTGACGCCAGCAAGATCGAGGCGCTCGGACGCGGGGAGAACTACCTCAAGCACCTGGGCGACGGGATGACCCGGGCCCTTTCGGGCAGCGATCGCTTCGAGGCCACCAGCGACTTCTCGCGGCTGGTGGACGCGGACGTGATCATCGTGTGCCTACCCACCCCCTTGGGCAAGCACCAGGAGCCCGACCTGAGCTACGTGGTCATCGCCGGAGAGGAGATCGGCAAGACACTGCGGGCCGGGCAACTCATCGTGCTCGAGTCAACGACCTATCCCGGCACGACGCGGGGCGAGTTCCTGGAGGCCATCGAGCGCGAGGCCGCCAAGCGCGGGGTGAGCCTGGCGTGCGGGACGGACTACTTCGTGGCCTACTCCCCTGAGCGCGAGGACCCGGGCCGGCAGAGCCATACGACCAGCACCATCCCCAAGCTGGTGGGCGGGCTGGACGACACCTCGACGGACCTGGCGATGCGGATGTACGCCAAGGGCATCGAGAATCTGCACCGCGTGGACAGCGCCGAGGTGGCCGAGGCGGCCAAGCTGCTTGAGAACATCTTCCGGGCGGTCAACATCGCGATGGTCAACGAGATGAAGCTCATCCTGACGCGGATGGGCATCGACGTGTGGAAGGTCATCGAGGCGGCCAGCACCAAGCCCTTCGGATTCATGCCCTTCTACCCCGGCCCGGGGCTGGGGGGGCACTGCATCCCGATCGACCCGTTCTACCTGACGTGGAAGGCCCGCGAGTTCGGGCACGTGACGCGGTTCATCGAGCTGGCCGGCGAGATCAACCACGCCATGCCGGCGTATGTCGTCGATCGGCTGGCCACCGCCCTCAACCAGCACGGCAAGCCCGTGCACGGCTCGAAGGTGCTGGTGCTGGGGCTTGCCTACAAACCCGACGTGGACGACACGCGCGAGAGCCCCTCGTTCGAGGTCATTGAACTGCTTCGCGAGCGCGGTGCGAACGTGGACTACAGCGACCCGCACGTGCCCAAGACCGTGCCCGTGCGCAAGCACGACCTCCAGATGCACTCCGTTGAGCTGACCGAAACAAACCTTAAGCAGTACGACGCCGTGGTCGTGGTGACGAATCATAAGGCCTTCGACTACGCCGCCATCGCCCAGCACGCGAGTCTGGTGGTCGACACGCGCAACGCGCTGGCCGAGCACGCCTATGGCATGGGCGACCGGCTCGTAAAGGCCTGACCGGTGACGACCGTCGCGAGCACCAGAGCCCCCGCTCAGCCCATCGAAGAGGCGCTGCGCGCCTTCGACGGCGTGATCTGCTTCGGTGGGGTCGACTGGTGGTACCACAACCGTGGGCACTACGACTTGCAGATGATGCGCGAGCTGAGCGCGCACGTGCCGGTGCTCTACGTCAACTCCATCGGCATGCGCGTGCCCCGGCCGGGCAAGGGCGGCATGTTCGCCAGGCGCGTGCTCCGCAAGCTCAAGAGCTTCAGCCATGGGTTGACCCGGGTGCGCGACGCGTTCTGGGTGCTCAGCCCGGTCGTGGCGCCCGCTGGGCTGGGTGCAAGCATGAACGAGCGAGCCCTGGCCGTGCAGGTTCGCCGGGCCGCGCGCAAGGCGGGTATCCGCAACCCGTTGGTGTGGGTCGCCTGCCCGCCCGGGCAGCCGGTGGTCGACGCGCTCGACCCGGTGGGTGTGGTGTACCAGCGGACGGATCGCTTTGAGGAGTATCGCGGGGTCGACCCGCAGCGCATCGCGCGGTTCGATCGGCTGTTGAAGGAACGCGCAGACGTCACGCTATTCTGCTCGAGTTGGCTGTTGGACCAGGAACGCGACCAGCCTCGCGACGCTGCGTTCGTCGATCACGGCGTGGATTACGAGCCTTTCGAGGCTGCCGGGCTGGGTGAGACACCCGCGCCCACCGACACGAAAGACCTGCCGCGCCCGCTGGTGGGCTTTGTGGGCGGCATCGACGCGCACACGTTCGATCCCGAGTTGTTTCTGGAAGTCGCGAAAGCCGTACCCGAGGCGACGTTCATGCTCGTGGGCGGGTGCAGCCTGCCCGAGGGCTGGTGTACGCTGCCCAACGTGCGGCTGCTGGGCCAGCGGCCCTACGCCGAGGTGCCGGGTTACATGGCGGCGGCCGACGTGCTGGTCATGCCCTGGAACCGCAGCGAGTGGATCCGGGCGTGCAACCCTGTGAAGCTGAAGGAATATCTGGCGGTGGGCCGGCCCATCGTGAGTACATGGTTCCCGGAGCTTGAGCGATATAAGGGCCTCGTGAGGGTGGGCAAGACAGCCGACGATTTTGCGGGCCATGTCCGCGGGGCACTGGCCGAATCGTTTGATCCGACCCCGGGGCGAGATTGCGTGCGCGAGCAGACGTGGACAGCCAAGGCCAACGCGGTGCTGGAGGCCCTGCAGAGCCGCGGCATCGTGCGAGCGGATGCGTCATGACCACGGCGACGGCGACCATCCCAAATGTGCGGCGTGAAACCGGCTGGACGCCCTGGCGCCTCGCCTGGCTCGTGGTGCTGCTGGGGCTTGCCGTGCTGGCGGCGTTGCCAAGTTTGTACAACGTGCTGGACCTGGCGCTGCGCAGCGACGAGTACTCGCACATGCTGCTTGTGCTGCCGGTGTTCGCGATGCTTCTGTGGCAGCGCCGGGAGCGGCTGGCTGCGATCCCACCCCGCTATTGCCTGTGGGGTGCTGGCCTGGCGGCCTTGGGCGTGACGATGGATTTCGTGGGCTTTGCGACCCAGATCGATCTGATCAAGGACGTGGGCATGGTTGCCATGCTCGTGGCACCGGTGGTAGCGGTCGCAGGTTGGCGCTGGCCGATGGCGGCGTTGCCGGCGTTCGGGGCGCTGCTGTTCCTGGTGCCGGTGCCCGGCCGGATACGCCAGCGCATCGCCCTGCCATTGCAGGAGGTCTCGGCCAGCATTACCGAGGTCTTGATGGAGGTCATCGGGCAGCCCGTACTGCGGATGGGCAACGTGCTGCAGATCAATGGCGTGGACGTGGCCGTGGCCGAGGCGTGCAATGGGATGCGCATGGTTGTGGCGCTGGCGCTGGTTGCCTACGCGTTTGCGTTCTCGATACCGCTGCGGCCATGGGTGAGAATCACCCTGCTGGTGGCCAGCCCGCTCGTGGCGGTGTTCGCGAACGTGCTGCGGCTAGGTCCCACAGTATTGTTCTATGGGCACACCAATAAGGAGTTCGCCGATTTTGCGCACGACGTAAGCGGATGGATGGTGCTCGTCGTGGCCCTGGGGGTGTTGTGGGGATCGGTCGCACTGGCGCGATGGCTCGAGTTGCCTATCGAACCCAATGACCAAAACAAGCGTTAGCCACGTATATGGATACAGCACCTCGAAAATCCGTTCGGGTCATGGTGGCCGCCCCTCTCACGGCGTTTGTGCTCGCCGCGATGGCGATGTATTCGCTTGCGGCGACCCGGCCCAGCAGTTCTGAGGCATACCTGGCGCGCGTGAGGCACGCCATTGAGGGGCTCCCCACGCGGATTGAGGGCTATTTCAGCGTCGATCGGGAACCGCTGCCCTCATCGGTGGAACTCTTGCGTCCCAATAAGTTGCTCCAGCGGTATTACGAGAATCCGCGCAATGGGTCGAACTTCTCGATTCTGGTGGTGCACTGCGCCGATGTTCGGGATATGATGGGGCACTATCCGCCGGTGTGCTATCCGAGCAATGGCTGGGACGTTCATAGCGTCACGAGTGGAACGATCGATCGGTCGGTCGGAGGACCGATACCTATTACGCGCTACGAAGTGAGCCGCGGTGATGGCGTGGTGGAGTATGCGCGGGTAATCGCGAACACGTTCATCGTTCCGCGAGCCGATAGCCCGCTCGGGCGTGATGACAGCGCCTTGGATAATGTGACGCGGACGCGGTGGAGTTCGGGGCTTGGGGCGGCCCAGGTCCAGATCATCACCGACCGCGGGATGGATGACCAAACTCGGACACAGATCGAGCGGGCGGTGGCCGATGAGTTGCAAGGATTGATCGACGCGGTGGCATGGCTACCCGAGGTTGAAGGGGAGGGCGCGTGAGCAGCCGGCAGGACCAGCATCTGGACGCCTGGATGGAATCCGAGGCCCCCGCGAGCCAGGAGCAGACTGGCAATCCGATCCTGATGGTGCACCGCGCGCTGCGGGGCAGGTATCTTCTGGGTATCGCCATTGGCGCGCTCCTGGCGGTGCCTGGCGCGCTGGTGGGATACAACCTGATGCCTCCGGTGTACACCAGCACAGGTGTGATCAACATCGATCCCTCGGGGCAGGTCCTGCTCTACAAGAACGAGTTCAACGAGAACATCGCGTCGTTTGATTCGTTCGTCCGCTCGCAAGCGACCACGCTGGAAAGCCCCGGCGTGATGCAGACGGCGGCCAAGGAACTGGCCACGGCCGGCAAGATCCCCGCGGACCCGGCCAACTGGGTCCGACTGCAGCGAGCAACGGAGGTATCGGTGCCGCGTGGCGGGCGGGAGATCTATCTGCGAGTCACGATGAAGGATCCGCGTCTGGCCAAGGATGTGGCCGAGACCATCCTCTCGACATATCAAGAGATCGCCGAAGATACCGCGAACAGTGTGTGGGTGCGTCAGGAGGACGCCCTGCAGACGATTGTGGAGACGGCTACCAATGACCGCAATGCCGCCCTTCTGGAAGCCCGGAGGCTGGCCGAAGCACAGGGAACAGTGGACCTCGATCGGCGGCGACATTTCGTGCAGCAGCAGCTCGAGACGCTGGAGAAGCAAATCGAAACCATGAAGATCGAGATGCCCTCGCTCAGCGAGCCGACCTCGGATACCGAGGGCGAGCCCACACGGGATCTGACCGCCGAGGACTATGCGCCGGTCGATACCGAGATCGCCGCGTTGATCTCCCAACGCATCAACCTCGAACAGCGCATGTCGGGATTGCTGTCGCGTGTGACCAAGAAGCACCCTGACTATCTGGCATTGAGCGATGAGCTGGCCATTTTGCAGACCCGGATCGAGGATCGCAAGCGGAACCTTGATAAACTGGGATTGGACGATGGCAGCAGCGGCGGGCTCGGCGGTCCTCGCCAGCGTCTTGAGGCGCTTGAGAGGATCCGTGACGCTCGCGCCGCCGAGGCCAGGGATCTGGCTGAGGTCGCCCTTGATATCCAACGTCAGGAGGTGCTCGCGCAGAGCGCCCAGGAGCGCTTGGATCTGGCCAGTTCGAGGCTTGAGGCTTTAAGGACTGAGCGGAATAACGCCAGGGAGGGCCGCATCCGCATCTCACAGCAGGCCGAGGTTCCCTTCCAGCCCAGCGAAGACCGCCGCGTGCCACTGGCCGCGATGGGGGCGATGGGCGGGTTTGGCTTCGCGCTGGCGGCGCTGGCGGGCTATGGGTTGCTGCACCCTCGATACCGTTATGTCGCCGACCTCGAAGAGGAATCCGCGGCGCCCCCGGTGCTGGGCCTCGTGCCCCAGGTTCCCGGTGGGCGGATCGAGGATGATGAGGCGGCCCAAGCGGGCGTGCATCAGATCCGCAGCCTGCTCGAATCGGTACCAAACAAGGGCAACGCACGCGTGATCGTGATCACCAGCGCGACCGCCGCAGAGGGCAAGAGCACGCTGGCGGCGGCGTTGGCCGCGTCAATGGCCAAGGCCGGGCGTGCCACCCTGCTCATCGATGCCGATTTGATCGGGCGTGGGGTGACCGGCCGACTGTCTGCCCGCCAGCTGGCCGGCCTGACGGACCGGATCGCCAGTGCGCACGACAACGGGCAGATCCACGAGGTCGAGGGCCGAACCAACCTTGACCTCATGCCCGCGGGCGTGGCCGAAGGCTTCGATGCCGAGCAGCTTTCGAGCCAGGCCATGCAGGACCTGTTATCCTCGCTACGTTCCCGGTATGACGCGATCGTGATCGACACGGGCCCAATCCTGGGCAGCCTGGAGGCCAACGCGATCGTTCCCCACGTGGACCAGGTGGTGCTCGTGGTATCGCGCGGCCAGAACACACGGCTGGTGAAGGTGGCCATCGACCGACTGCACCGCTTCCATGCCGGTCGCATCGGCCTGGTGTTCAATCGTGCCGCGGGTGCCGACATCGAGCGGAGCACCAGCGCGGCGTCGATCAGTTTCCGTTCGCGGGCGCAATCCCACGCGGCCTCTGGGCAATCCGGCACCGTCTCGGCCGGCGCATGAGCGGGTGTGACACAATCCGATCGACCCCTTCGCGGGAGTCCATGAAAGGGAGGATCGCTGCATGAACCGGCGAACCAAGCGACGCTTGATCGTTCTGGGCATCGTGGGCGGCATGGTGGTCCTCGCCGGCGTGGGCGGCACGGCAGTACGCAAGTACCAGCGCCAGCGCCTGGCAGAGTCCTCGCGGATCGAGGGGATGGCCGCGTATGAAGAGGGCGACTACACGACGGCCGTACGCAAGTTGCAGACCCACCTGCGGATCAGCGGTATGGAGCCCGAGGCGATGACCGCGCTGGGCGATGCCCAGCGCCACGTGCCCCTGCCGAACGCCAAGCATCTGGTGCTCGCCCGTAGTTCTCTCGAGCAGGCGATCGCGCTCGATCCGGAAAACACACAAGCCCGCGAGATCCTCCTGGACGTCCACGAGTTGTTGGGAAACTGGCTGGGATTGGCTAACGTAGCCAGCGAGCTACTGGAGCGGGACCCAACAAATACACGTTTCGCTCGGCTGCGGATCGGGGCCCATCTCCAACGGGGCGCCAACGACGACGCCCTCGAAGCGACTCGTGAGTTCGTGCTGGCGCAGGAGGGATCGATCGATTCGCATCTGGAGATGCTGCGGGTCTATCGCCAGATCGGCCGCAATGCACGCCAGCAGCGTGCGTACCTCGAGCAGCAGGTGCGACCAATGCACGAGGGGACGACCTCTCTGGCGGTCATGCGTGCGATCGTGGAAGTCGATGCCGATCAGACCGCCGAGGCGACTCGGATTCTCCGGCAGGCCGCCGAGGCCGGCCCCACTGAGGGGCCCGGGGCCCGCATGCTGCTCGATACGATCGAACTGATCGGGGCCAAAACACGGGACACCTCGTTGTACAGCCAATCGTCGGAGTGGTTGGAGCAGTGGCTGGAGAACGAGCAACTGGCTCCGCACCTGTATGAGGTTGCGGCTGGTCGCGCATGGCGCGAGGGCAATACGCCCCTCGCCGTCGATCTGGCCTTGCGAGCGCAGGCGTTCGAGGACCAGAGCGAGGTCGTCTTTGCCTGGGGCATGCTTGGCGCGATCGGGCTCGGCCCGGAATACACCGAGCAGATGGCGGCGTTGCAGGCGTCGTTCGAGGCGGCGACGACCGAGCGACACCAGGATCGGGCCGAGTCATGGCGACGCGTGATCGAAGCCGCCAAGCAGCGGGCGCAGGACGGTGAACGCTCCAATGAGCCGCTGACTGACCGGATGCTCGTGGCCAACAGCCTGGGTGCCGACTCAGTGGCGTTGTTCTACGACGCTCTGGACGACATCAAACGCCGGAATACCCGCGAGGCCGTAGGCCGGCTTGCCAGCCTGGGCATCCATCCCAGTTGGCGGCGTGCACGGCTTACGTTGGCAGGGCTGTTCGTTTCCGAGGGACGCGTGCGGGATGCCCTGTTGTTGTTCCAGAACGATCTGCAGATCGCCAATCTGCCCGGAGGTGCCGCGCTGCTTGGAGAAGCGGCCGCCCGATTCGTGGAGAGTGGTCAAGATACGGCCAGTTCCGGCACCGCCAACCTCATCCTGGCACTGCTGGAGGAGAACCCCGAGAGCCCGGTGCTGCTGGCAGCGGCCGGCCGGCTTGCGATAGACCGCGGAGAGCACGAGCGGGCGCGCGAGCTTGCCAACCGTTTGAATCAGACCGACGCATCGCAGGCCGCGATCTCGGCCGTGCAGTTCGCGGCCGGGCTCAAGTCGATTGATACCGACCTGGCGCGAGAAGTGGTCGACCGGGTCTCTGAGGCGGCGCAAACGCCCGCCGAGGTCGCGGCCGCATCCACGGGCCTGGTGATGCTTGGGCATCCCGACGAGGCGCGGGATCTTCTTGAGCAGCGGGCGACGGACGGCAGTGGCTCGGCCCAGCAGTGGGCCATGGCCCGGGTGCAGCTTGCCGCCATGATCGGCGACGAGCAGGGGCTCGACACGCTTGAGAAAGTGTCTGCGGCCCGCTCGGGCGACGCGCAAGTCCAGATCGAGATTCTCAGCAGCTCGGTCATCTGGTCAGATCCCGCCCGGGTCGATCCGATCATTGCCCGACTCCGCGAAGCCCAAGGCGAGGACGCGTTGGAGTGGCGTGTGTTCGAGGCTCGGAGGTTCCTGGAACGCGATGAGACCGAGCAGAGCGCAACCAGCGCGACGCAGTTGCTCGGTGAGCTCTTTCAGAGCGAGCGCGGCAAACGCAACACACGGGCGATGCTGCTGGCCGCCGATGCCTACGAGCGTACAGGCCAGTTGGAATCTGAACTGGACGCCCTGCGTTTCGCTGCCGATGGCAACGAGCCACTTGCGGCCCTGCCCAGGCTGATCGATCGCCTGCAGACCACAGGCCGCGCTGATGACGCCAGTGCGCGACTTCGGCAGTTCATCAACATGGGTGATGTGTCGCCCGAGCTCCGAGCCGTGCGGCTGCAACTGCTGCAGCGCCAGGGCATGCGATCGGAGGCCGATCGCGATATCCAGGCGCTCGCGGCGGCGGGATATCCACAGTACATCCTGCGAGCCGGCGTGGCGTCGCGAGAGGAGGGGACGGACGCCGCGTTGCGCCCCAAGGAGAAGAGTGCTCTCGAGGCGGATCTGGCCCCCGAGGACCAGGTGTATGCGGCACGACTGCTGGCTCTGGTCGGCCAGTTCGACGAGGGCCTCGCGCGACTCGAGGCACTGCCCCCCACTTCGGACGCGGGCAAGCGTGAGATTGTCATCGCGCGTTTCCTCGCCGAACACGGCCGGGACGATCTGGCCCTGGAGCAACTCACCGAACAGGCCGAGCGTTCAGGCGATGCCGATTTGTGGGAAGAAGCTGCCCGGATGCTGATCGGCATGAATCGCGCGGACGAAGCATTCGCGCTGCTCGATCGTGCCGTGCGGGCGTTGCCCGAGAACGCCTCGCTGGCCGACTTTCGTGCATCGATCGACCCCAATAGCGAGTCTCCGATATTCGACCGCATGGCAAGGTTTGCCATGTCTGCCGCAGAAGATGAAAACACCGACGATGGGATGCGGGCGCTGGGACGCATCCTGAAGCGGTATTCCGATGGGCGGAGCGATATTGCGCAGGTGGCCGCCGAGTTGGACCAACTCTCGTCACGCCGGGCAACACTGTATCCGATCTGGCCGTTGCTCATCGCGGCGTATCAGCATCTCGAACAGCCCGACCAGGCCGTGCTGCGAGCCCGCAACGCGATGGATGCGCTCCCGGGCGACCCGCGGCCCGCTCGCGACGCGACGCGACTGCTGCTGGACATGCGACGATACGAGGACGCGGTGGGCGTCGCCGACCGCTGGCGTTCGATGGCCAACAACCCCGATGTGCTGGCGGACGCCGAGATCGCACTTGGCGTGGCCGAGTACTATCGAGGGAACGTCCGTCGGGCCGTCGGGCTCCTCGAACCGCACTCCGAATACATGCTGGCCAATCCAGAGGGGGACCGCTTCTTTTTGCAGACGCTCACCGAGGCCCTCACGGTGGACGACCGCATGGCCCGGGCAGAAGAAATCCTCAGCACGCTGCTGGAACAGGACCCGGCGTGGGCCGATTTCATGGCATCGCTCGCGGCGGTGGCGCCGCCTTCGTCCGCCAACACGGATCGCGCTGTGCGCTGGCTCGAGACGGTGACGCCCATGCTCGTCGGACAGGCCGAGGGCACGGCAACGCTGGCCTCCTCGTGGTTGCGGCTGGGCACCAAGAGCGGTGACACGCAGTATGCGATGCGGGCGATCGAACTCGCGCGGTCCGTTCACGGCACGACGGCGGATTCCTGGAGACTGCGGGCCATTGAGGCACAAGCGTTGGAGGCCATCGGGGAGTATGCCGATGCCGTCGCCGCGTATGAACGTGCATTGGAGATGGTCGGCCAGGGGGTTCCCGTCCTGCTCAACAACGCGGCTTGGCTGCTGACCAGTGAGCTCGACGAGCACGAGCGCGCGATCCCGATGGCGCGCGAGGCAATCAGGCTCTCGCAAACGAGCGGGGATTCGCGCCCGAACCGGGCGAACTTCCACCACACCCTCGGTATCGCGATGCTCGGGTCGGGCGACGCGGAGGGGGCTTTGGGTGTGTTCGACCAAGGCCTGGAACTGGCCGGGTCACCAACGCTCCGCCTGGGTCGGATCGAGGCCCTGATCGCGCTGGATCGGCTCGGCGACGCCCGGCGAACGCTGGACCGGCTGCAGCCTGACGACGGTTGGTCAGACTCCCAACTCGCCAGGCTTGAGCACCTTCAAAAGGTTCTCGGGGCCGGCTAATCGATCAAAAGCCGAACATATTGTGAAAGTTGATGCAGTCGCACTCTAAACGTGACTAAATACACGCACTTGCGCTTGCAAAGACGTGTGATCCTGTGGTACTCTTAAGATGTCTGGCGCCCGCGTTGCCCCAGATGAGAAAAAGAGATATCGGTATTCCGTTCGGAGGGAGCTTGAAAATGAAGAAGACGATTGTTGGAGGCATGTTGGTCGCCTTGGCCACCACGGCCGCAAGCGCAAACACCGTGACCATCGAGTTCGGCGAGAGCAGCCGGCACGACCCGCTTCCCGGTGCTCCGGGGACCGTGGAACGCAACCGCGGCGGCGAGTTCCTCGTCACGGGGGACCTTGGCAGCTTCAGCTCGTTCTGCCTTGAGTACGACGAGACGATTGGCGAATCCACGTACAACTACACCATCGACACGATGGTGCGTTCCGGTGGCGTTGGCGGTGGCTCGCCCGACCCGCTGAGCGCTGAGACCGCCGAGTTGTACCGCCAGTTCGTCAACGGTGACATCGGCCCGACCGGCGGGATGTCCGAGCGCGATTTCAACAACGCCGTTCAGGATGCGTTCTGGTACCTCGAGGAGGAGCTGGGATCGGTGGACTTCGGCGCCGCGACGGCTGCCGCCTCGAGCAGCCAGTACAGCGATCTCAACGCGACGGCTCAGGCGCTAGTGGACTCGGTGTGGGGCACGACCGCTTCGGTGGGCAAGGTCCGTGCTCTGAACCTGACCAGCATCTCCACGGGCGCTGATCGCCAGAGCATTCTTTACATGGTCGCCATCCCCCTCCCGGGTGCTGGCGCCTTGGCCATGGCCGGTCTGTTCGGTGTCGCCGCCGTTCGCCGCCGCCGCGTGCACTGACCGTCACCCTCCCCCCCGACGGAAGTTTGACGCCAAGCTGTTCGACCGCATGCCGGATTCCCTCCGGCATGCGGTCTTCTTCTACTCGCTTGCGATGGAGGGTGGCTAACCTGTCCAACTATGGCACTTCGGCCTCGTGCTGCGATCCTGTCGGTTGGTGATGAACTGGTGCTGGGCGAGAAGCTCGACACCAACTCGAAGTGGCTGGCCGACCAGTTGGGGCGATTGGGCCTGCTGGTCACCGAGCACCGGACCGCCCCTGACGATTTAGAGCAACTCGCACAGGTCATGCTGGAGATGGCTCAAGCCGCCGACGTACTGCTGGTCGGTGGCGGGTTGGGCCCCACCGCTGACGATCTCACACGTCAGGCGTTCGCGAGCATGCTCGAGCAACTGACTGGACGGCCCCAGCCGCTGGTCGAGGACGCCCAGGCGATGGCCGGCATCCGCGAACGCTTCGAGCGCCTGGGTCGAGCGATGCCCCAATCGAACCGAGTCCAGGCGCTGCGACCACGCGATGCCCATTGCCTTCCGAACCCCCAGGGCACAGCACCCGGCATGCGCTACCGCAGCGCCGATGGCGCCGCACCGGCATTCATCGCGTGCCTCCCCGGACCGCCTCGCGAAATGCGGCCGATGTTCGAAGCCCACCTGGCCCCGGAGCTGCGCGAGCTGCCGGGCGTCTCGGCCTCCGGTTTGCGAGTCGTGCAAGTATTCGGGCTGGGCGAGAGCGAAGTCGCGACCCGGATCGCCGACCTGATGCATCGAGAGAACAATCCGGCGGTGGGGACCACGGCGTCTTCCGGCATGGTGACCTGCCGCGTACGGGTCGATGCCTCGTTGCCCGTGCACGGGCCGTACGACGCAAACGATCCCATGGCAGCGGTCGAGGAGGCCATCGCATCCATCGAGCGCCTCGCCGATAGCTACGTGGTGGGGCATCTCGACATGCCGCTGGCCGCGTTCCTCTTGGAGGAAGCCCGGGCGCGGTCGGTATCCATCGCAACGGCCGAATCTTGTACCGGCGGGCTGCTGGGCGATTTGGTCACCAGCCAGGCGGGCAGCTCATCCGTGTACGTGGGCGGATGGGTGACATACAGCAATCCCATGAAGGCCAGCCAGTTGGGCGTGTCCCCGGACCTGCTGAATCGCTTCGGCGCGGTCAGCGGCGAGGTAGCCTGTGCCATGGCCGCCGGGGCGCTCGAACGCTCGGGAGCAGGCTTGGCGATATCGACCACCGGGATCGCTGGCCCGGGGGGCGGAACGCCCGAGAAGCCGGTCGGCACGGTATGGATCGGTTGTGCGGCAGGCCAGGCACCGCCCATCGCCAGGAGCTTCGTTTTTGCCGGCGATCGGGATTCAATCCGCCGCTGGACGGCCAACACGGCCTTGTTTATCGGCCTGTTGGCCATCCGTGGCCAAGTCGGGAAGCGTCTGCTGGGCGAGACCACTGACGCTGAGGCGACAAAAACCGGCTGAGTTGGCAAGACGCTCTGAATCCGAGCCGGGAATCCGCCGATGACCTGGAAGTACCCAGGCAACAGGAGGCGGAGTGATGCCAGATCCCGGTCCGGAACCGCTGCTGAGTGTGTACGAGAACGATCCCGAGATGGCGGAGATTGTCGCGTGCTTTGTCTCGGAGATGCCCGAGCGGCGTTCGGAGCTGGCGATGGCCGTGGATCGTGGAGACGTCACGCACGCCGCGCGGATCGCTCATCAGTTGAAGGGAGCCGTGGGCGGCTATGGGTTCGAGTCTCTGGGACAGATCGCGGCGGCCACCGAGCACGCGGTCCGAGACCTTGCCGACGCGGGCGACAGCAGCGTGGCGGCGCTTCGCGCGGCGGCATCTTCCTTGTTGGCCGCGTGCGAGCGGGTGCAACTCTCACGGAATCACGCCGCGGCCTAAGCGGGCGAGGACCAGTTTCAGGAGCCGCCTTTGAGCCCGACCACCGATCCACCCTCTACCACCCCGTCGCGCCCGATCGTGCTGATCGTGGATGACTCACCACTGGTGCATCGTCTCCTGAAGGCGCGGCTGCGTGACGAGAGCATCGAGTTGCATCATGCGCACTCGGGCAGCGAGGCGCTCCAGATCATCTCCACGACCGATGTGGCAACGGTTCTGCTCGATCTGAGCATGCCAAATATGGATGGGTTCGAGGTTCTCCGCGCGTTGGGGGCAAGACAGGACACGGTCCACGTGCCAGTGATCGTGCTCTCGGGCCAGCAAGACTCCCAGGACAAAGTCATGGCCTTTGCGCTCGGAGCCATCGATTACATCACCAAGCCTTTCGACCTGGCCGAGTTGCGCGCTCGGCTGCGTTCGTCGCTGCGTATGCACCGGCTGGTCCGCATGCTCAGCGAGCGGGCCCATCTCGACGGGCTGACCGCTCTGTGGAACCGGAGCCACTTCGACGAGCGTCTGAGCCAGTTTGTAAGCACAACCGAGCGCAGCGATCGGCCACTGTCGCTGGCGCTGCTGGACCTGGACCATTTCAAGAGCATCAACGACAACTACGGGCACCCGGCCGGGGACTCGGCGCTCCAGGGCGCCGCCGAGATCCTGACCGCCAGCGCACGCTCCTCGGATATTCCCTGCCGGTACGGGGGCGAGGAGTTCGCCATCATCATGCCCGAGACCACGCCCGAGCAGGCCAAGACGCTGTGCGAACGCATTCGCGAGGCCATTGCCGAGCGCGACTGGCCCGCCCACCCAGATCGTAAGATCACCGTGTCCATCGGCATTGCGGGCTCGGAGGGCTCCACGGGGCTTCCGGCCGATCAGTGGCTGGCGCACGCCGACGCGGCGCTGTACAAGGCCAAGGAGGCCGGCCGCAATCGCGTGGTTGCGACCACCCTTTCCAAGGGTGGACCGAAGCTCGCGGCGGCAGGCTGACCTAGAAGGGCACGACCAGACCAACATAGATCTGCGGGGCGTCGCGGGAGGGGTTGCGGCTGTCGCCGCGCGTGCGGGCATTAGAGATGTGGTGCCAGCGGATGCCGCCCATCAGGCGGATGTTCTCGTCGATCTCCCGCGTGAAGCCCACGCCCGCGCGGGGCATGAAGTTGAAGCTTGTGCCATCGGTTGGCACGTGATCGGTCGTTCCCAGCACGCCAATGCCTATGTCGGCAAACAGGCTCCAGTCCTCGTTCTTCAGGAAGTGCCAGCGGAAGCCCAGGCTCGCGCTGAGGCCAAAGGCGTTGTCGGCCCCCTGGTCGTAGAACGACCACAGCCCGCCCTCGAGGAACCATTCGATGTCGTCGACGAGGAACCGGTTGTAGCTGAGGGTGATGCCCTGGTCCAGGGCCTCGCCCGTATACGCCGCCGAGTAGGAGATGATCCAGGTCTCGCAGTTCTCGAAGCAATACCCCGGCGTGGAGGGCTCGAACTGCCCTTGCTCGGTCTGCGCATCGGTCTGGCCGGACCATGGCTCGTGGATGAACCGGACACGCTCACCCTGGGCCAGCGCCGCGGCGGGCATGGCGAGCAGAGCGAGGGACCAGATTACCAGATGGAATATCACCGCGTCCTTGCGCATGGGTCCAAGGATACCACCATGAGTGACCAGCAGCCCGACCCGCAGACCCATCGCCGCTTGACCAGCCTCGAGGAGGCGGCGATGTTCCACGAACAATCCGCCGGCGATGCCCGCGAGGCCGCCGAGGAGGCGCTCCGCCGTATCCTGGCCCTCGAGAAGCGGCTGGGGGCGATGGAAGAGCGGCTGGGGGCGTTCGTGCAGGACGACCCGGACCTGCCCGAGCACGAGAAACCCCCGCACTCTGCCGGCTAACAATCCAGTTCCCGATTCACCCCGACGGACACCCGGCCCAAGCCCGAACACCGAAACGAGCGACGCCTTGCCCTCCACCAAGAATCACAATAAAACCTGGACCGGCGCCTCGGTCCGCGCCTCGTTTATCGAGTTCTTCCAGGGCCTGAAGGCCGCCCCACACCCCTTCGTGCCATCGAGCCCGGTGGTCCCGCACGATGACCCGACGCTGCTGTTCGCCAACGCGGGGATGAACCAGTTCAAGCCTTTGTTTCTCGGGCAGGCCGACCCCGGCAGCGACCTGGGCAAGCTCAAGCGGGCGGCCAACAGCCAGAAGTGCATCCGCGCGGGCGGCAAGCACAACGACCTCGAGGACGTGGGCAAGGACACCTACCACCACACCTTCTTCGAGATGCTGGGCAACTGGTCCTTCGGCGATTACTTCAAGGCCGAAGCCATCGAATGGGCCTGGACGCTGCTGACCGAGGTGTGGGGCTTGCCCAAGGACCGGATGTACGCCAGCTACTTCGGCGGCGACGAGAAGCAGGGCCTGCCCGCCGACGACGAGGCCAAAGAGCTCTGGCTGCGCTTCCTGCCCGCCGAGCGTGTGCTGCCCTTTGGCGCCACGGACAACTTCTGGGAGATGGGCGACACCGGGCCCTGCGGCCCCTCCAGCGAGATCCACTTCGACCGTGTCGGCAACCGTGACGCGAGCAAGCTGGTGAATGCCGACGACCCAAGCGTCATCGAGATCTGTAACCTGGTGTTCATCCAGTTCGATCGCCAGGGCGATGCCTCGCTCAAAGAGTTGCCCGCCAAGCACGTGGACACCGGCATGGGCCTGGAACGCGTGCTGAGCGTGCTGCAAGGCAAGCCCAGCAACTACGACACCGACCTCTTCACGCCGATCTTCGACGCGATCACGAAGATGACCGGCGCACGGCCGTACGCGGGCAAGCTGGGGCACGAGGACGAGGGCCAGGTCGACTTCGCGTACCGCGTGGTGGCCGACCATGCCCGGGCGTTGGCGTTCGCGCTGACCGATGGGGCGGTGCCGGGCAACGAGGGCCGCGGCTACGTGCTGCGGCGCATCCTGCGCCGAGCCGTGCGCATCGGCTGGCAGAAGCTGGGCGCCCGACCGGGATTCTTGAGCGAACTGGTGCCTGTGATCGTCGAGCACTACGGCGAGGCCTTCCCCGAGCTGAAACGCAATCCGGACCGGGTGGCGGGGATCATCCGCGAGGAGGAGGAGAGCTTCGGACGCACGATGGAGCGGGGCGTCAAGCTCTTCGACGACCTCGCAGACACAAGCGGCAAGACCATCTCCGGCGCCGACGCGTTCCAGCTCTACGACACCTACGGCTTCCCCCTCGACCTCACGCAGATGATGGCCGAGGAGCGGGGGCTCAGCGTGGACGTCGAGGGCTTTCACAAGGCCATGGCCGAGCAGCGCGAGCAGTCTCGCGCGGGGGCCAAGGGCTCGGCCGAGGCGGGGCTGGCGCTCGACGCCGACGCGATCGCCAGGCTCCAGAACCTGAACGTCAAGCCCACCGAGGACGTGGACAAGTACCACGGGCGCGAGGTCCGCGCCCGCGTCAAGGCCATCTGGAACGGGCACGACTTCGACGAGCACGCCGAGGCCAGCGGCCGGGCAGCGACCATCGGCGTGGTGCTCGACGCCACGAACTTCTACGCCGAGGCCGGTGGACAGCAGGCCGACCACGGACGCATATTCGTGAGCAAGGAGGCCCACACGAGCGTGCGCGACGAGCACCGCGGCGGCGAGTTCCGCGTCGAGGGTGTCAAGGCCTACGGCGGGTACGTGCTGCACACGGGCCGCATGGTGCGCGGCGAGCTGCGCGTGGGCGACGAGGTCACGCTGAACATCGACAACGAACGCCGGCTGAACCTGGCGGCCAACCACACCTGCACACACCTGTTCAACTACGCCCTGCGCGAGGTGGTAGGCGGGGACACGCCCCCCGAGCAGCGGGGCTCGCTGGTGGCGCCCGACCGGCTGCGGTTCGACTTCGACGCCAGCGGCCCGATCCCGCCGGCCGACCTGGGCCGCATGGAGACCATCGTGCGGCAGGTGCTCGAGCAGGACCACCCGGTCTACGCCGACCTGGTGCCGCAGGACAAGGCGATGGAGATCAACGGCCTGCGCGCGGTGTTTGGCGAGAAGTACCCCAACCCCGTGCGCGTCGTGTCGATCGGCGCCCCCATCGAGAAGCTGCTGGCCGACCCGAAGAGCGAAGGCTGGATGGAGTACTCCATCGAGCTGTGCGGCGGCACGCACCTGGCGACGACCGCCCAGGCCGAGAGCTTCGCCATCGTGCACGAGGAGGGCGTGGCCAAGGGCATCCGCCGGATCGTGGCAGTGACGCGGCAGGACGCCCGCCGAGCGATCGCGCAGGCCAACGCGCTGGCGGTCGAGTTGCAGGAAGCCGCCAAGTTGGACGACGCGCAACTCGATCCGGAAATCGTGCGTCTGAACCGGCTCATCGACGAGGCGACCGTACCGGTGGCGCGCAAGGAGCAGTTGCGCACGGTGCTGGGCCAGCTCCAGGACCGTGCCAAGGCAGCACGCAAGGCCCAGGCCCAGCAAGCCGGCAAGAAAGCCGTCGAGCAGGCCAGGGCCCTCGCGCAGAGCACCGGCGACGGCAACCCGGTGGTGGCGGTCATCGACGCCATGGGCGACCGCGGCGCGATGCAGTCGGCCCTGGGCGAGGTGCGCAAGACGCTTCCGGACTCGCCCATCATGTTGCTCAGCGTGGACTCGGAGAACAAGGTTGCCCTGCTCGCCGATGTTCCCCAGACCGCCATCACACGTGGCCTGAAGGCGGGCGAGTGGGTGCGCGGCGTGGCCCAGGTGGTGGGTGGCAAGGGCGGCGGCAAGCCAACCCAGGCCCAGGGCGGCGGGCCAGAGGGGGCCAGGATTCGCGAGGCCGCCGACAAGGCCCAGGAAATGGCCCTCGCCTCAATGGCCTAAAACTCTCACGTGCCAGAGCCACACAGCAGCCCGCAAATCGCCGCCTGGCGTCAACGCATGGGCGGATGGTCGGCCGGTGTCGACTTCGGCGCCACCGCCGTGACCTGCGTGCTCATCGGCTTTGGTATTGACTACTTCGCCGGCACCAGCCCGCTGTTCCTGCTCATCGGGCTGTGCGTGGGGGTCGTGGGCGGGTTCGTCGCGTTTATCCGTACGGGCATGAAGCTGAACCGGAGTTCGAAGCGGTGAACCTCACGCCGCGCGATACGCCCACCACCACCGATGAGCCGCTGGTGGCGGCCACCCTTACAGAACACCTGACGTGCGTCGCCTGTGGGTACGACCTTCGCGGGCTGAGCGTGCTCGACCGCTGCCCGGAGTGCGGGCTGCGCATCGCAACGAGCATCCTCGCGGTCGTCGACCCCCGAGCCCAGGAGTTCGAGCCCATCCGCCGACCCAGGATCACCGCCATCGGTCTGCTGGTGTGGTCGTTCGGTGGGCTGCTTGCGGCCGCGTGCGCGTGGGCGCTACGTGCGGCCGAACTGCCGGCCCTGCGCAACGCCCCGCACCTGCTCAGCCCTTCAGGAGCCGCGATGGTCTCCCTGCTGGGCACGGCGTGCGTGCTCGTCTCGGGTATGGGCGCGCTCGCCCTGGTCAGTCCGGCTCATCGAATGCCCAAGCGGGGCGTGCGGATGGCACTGGCCGGCGTGGCGCTCTATCTGCCTTTGGCGGCGCTGTTCTGGTATCTGCACGGACACATCGACGCATCGAGCGTGAGCCCCTACTTCGGCAGGCTGCCCGACGCCGAGCGCGTTCTGATTCGCGGCATCGAGCTCTCGCTGATCGCCGCCGTGACACTGCTGCTGCGCGTCAACGCGCGGACCCTGGCGGCGCGCTCGGCGATCCTGCGAACGGGCCGGGTCGACCGCCAGACCATGTTCGCGGTGGCGGGCGCTGCGGCCCTGGGAATCGCGGGCGACCTTGTCCGCCTGGCGTCGGCACGCTCCGGGGGAGCGACGGCGGAGGTTCTCAGCATCACCGGCGTATCGATCGTGGTGGCCGCCTCGGCCCTGCTCACGATGGGCCTGGCCGGCGCGGCCCTGGACTGCACACGCATCGCCCGGGCCCTCCTGCGTTCGGGTCGGCGCATCAGCAGCCTGGTGTCGATGGTCGACGTGGCCAGGGCTGAACGCAAGGCAGACGCGGCATCGTGAGCGGGAAGATCCCCAGCATGTTCCGAGAACGCTTCGACAGCCTCCTCGAGCGCGTGCTTGCAGCCCAGCCCCAGCGGGTGCTCGCCGTGTTCGATGAGGTACCCCTGCACGTCATGGACGAGCCCGACCCGGTGATCTTGCGAGACTTGGGGGTGGAGCCCGCAGACATCGAGGCGGCCACCGAGGAGTTGTGCGGCCTGCACACGGGATTCATGCTCACCGAGCGGGCGATCGAACTGGATGCGGTCCTGCCCAACGAGATTCACCTGATCCGGCGCGGGATCGCCCTTGTTTCGGGCGGCTGGGATGCCGATGACGAAACGGTGGCCGAGCAGATCCGCATAACCCTGTTGCACGAGGTCGGCCACCACTTCGGGCTCGAGGAAGACGACCTCGACCAGCTGGGGTACGGCTGAGGGATGCCGACATTGCGAACAGTCGGATCTAGCATCCGTACGAATCAGACCCAAACGCTTTTACAGCGCGCCCACCAAGGAGGCCCTATGCGCTCGAACCGCACGCTCACGTATTTTGCAGCCGGACTCATGATGCTGTCGGCGGGCGCGACCCACGCGCTGGCCCAGGCCCGTGATCGCATCGGTCTGCTAGAGATTACCGGCACGCCGGCGGACGCCCCAAACCCGCTGGCCTGGCTGTTCGGCGAGGCCGAGCCCACACTAAGCGATCTGGTGAGCGCCATCGAGAACGCCAAGAGCGAGAACAACCTTGATCACCTGGTCGTGCGGCTTAAGGACGCGGCCCTGAGTTGGGCCATCGTCGATGAGTTAGGCCAGGCAATCCAGTCGGCCGACGTGCCCGTCACGGTGTTTGCCGAGCAGATGGGCCCGACCGATCTGATGCTGGCCAGCTACGCCGACCGCGCGGTGATCCAGAAGGCGGGCGATGTATCCCTGCCGGGACTGTACATGGAAGAGATGTTCCTGGCCGACACGCTGGCCTGGGTGGGCCTGAACGCGCAGATGATCCAGGTCGGTCAGTACAAGGGCGCCAACGAGCAGATGACGCGTTCTGCTCCCAGCGAGGCCTGGGACCAGAACATCAGCGGCCTGCTCGACAGCCTGTACGGGCACATGGTCTCGACGCTCGCGCAGGGCCGCGATACCGACAAGCGGGGCGTCGAGTCGGCGATGGAAACGCTGTGGATGGCCAACGCAGAGGACGCCGTGAAGGCGGGCATGGTGGATGCGGCGGTCGACCTGCCCGACCTGGGCGAGACGCTCGTGGGCGAAGACGCTCATCCGCGGTGGATCACGCTCTCTCCCGGTCAGAAGGGCAACACCTTCGACACGTCCAACCCGTTCGCCATGCTGCAGAAGCTGGCCGAGGAGCCCAACGTCGAACTCACCGGACCGACCATCGCCGTGCTGCACCTCACCGGCACCATCAAGACCGGAGACTCGGGCACCGGGGGACTGTTCGGCGGGCAGAGCATTGGCAGCCGCAGCGTGCGCAACGAGCTCTCGGAACTGGCAAGCAACGACATGGTCAAGGGCGTGGTGCTCCGTCTCGATTCTCCGGGCGGGTCGGCGACGGCCAGCGAGATCATCTGGCAAGGCGTGCAGGAACTGGCCCAGCAGAAACCCGTGTGGGTGAGCATCGGCAACATGGCAGCCTCGGGTGGCTACTACATCGCCGTGGGCGGACAGAAGATCTACACCAACGAGTCGAGCATCCTGGGCTCGATCGGTGTCGTGGGCGGCAAGATCAGCATGGCCGAGCTGTACGACACCCTGAAGGTCAACGTGGTCGGCCGGGCGCGGGGCCCACGTGCCGATATGTTTGCCTCGTCCGAGCCCTGGAACGACCAGCAGGTCAGCATCGTGCGCAAGAAGATGGCCGACACCTACGAGCAGTTCACCGGCCGTGTGGCCCAAGGCCGCCCGAACATCGACCTCTCCAAGACCGCCGAGGGCCGGCTGTTCCTGGGGAAGGACGCCGTGGAACTGAAGATGGCTGACGAGGTCGGAACGCTAGACGACGCGGTGACCGACCTGGCCGACCACGTGGGTCTGGCCAACTTCGACGTTCGGCACTACCCCGGGCCCAAGTCGCTCAACGAGATCCTTGAGGAATCGCTCGGCGGGTTCCTTGGCGCCAGCAGCCCGAGCATGCAGGATGCCTCGTTTTTGCCCATGGTTCGGGCCGCCAGAGCGGCGGTTGGTGAGCGGACGTGGACGCAGATCGTCCACTCGCTCAACTCATTCAGCCTGCTGCGTGATGAGCCCGTGGTGCTGACGGCCCCGAGCGTGGTGACATTCCGCTGAATCAGCAACCAGGCCAATGAAGAAAGCCCCGGAGTGATCCGGGGCCTTTTCGTTTCTGCAATATTTCTGATCGACGCTGGGGATTAGACCTCGAGCACTTCCTTGCTCTTGTCGGCCACGCGTCGATCAACCTCGGCCTCGTGCTTCTTGAGCATCTCCTGGATCTGGTCCTTCAGGTCGGCGACCTGGTCCTCGGAGATGTGCGCGCTGGAGTCCTTCGCCAGGGCGTCGGCGTGCTTGTTGGCGTCGCGACGGGCGTTGCGAAGCACGATCTTGGTCTCCTCACCCACTTTCTTGCAACGGGCGACAAGCTGCTGGCGGCGTTCGCTGGTCAGCGCCGGCACGTTGATGCGGATCGACTTGTCCTCGACCACGGGGCTCAGACCCAGGTTGGCCGCCTCGATGGCCCGGCGGATGTCGCCCACCGCGCCCTGGTCAAAGGGCTTGATGAGCAACTGCGTGGGCTCGGGCACGCTGATGGCCGCCAGGGCCTTGAGCTCGGTGCTCGCGCCGTAGTAATCGACCTTCAGAAACTCGATGAGGGCGGTGCTGGCTCGGCCGCTTCGCACGCCGCGCAGCTCCTGCTTGAGATACTCCACGCCCTTGTCCATGGCGTCTTCGGCTTCGAGCAGGATGGTGTCGGGATCGGTTGACATAGGAACGTCCTCTTGGCCGCCGTCGGGCGAGGCCCCCGGCGGGCCTGTACACGATTATCGCACGGAGAGCCGGGTGCCGATGGTTTCGCCTCGGATAACCGCGGCGATGTTGCCTGGCTTCTGGAAGTTAAACACGACGACGGGCATGTCCTGCTCCTGGCACATCGCCAGGGCGGTCATGTCCATCACGCCCAGCCCCTTGTCAATGGCCTGAGCAAAGGTCAGGTGGTCGAACCTGGTGGCCTTCGGGTCCACATTCGGATCGGCCGAGTACACGCCATCGACCTTGGTGGCCTTCAGCAGTGACCGACAGCCCAGTTCCATGGCCCGCAGCGAGGCGCAGGTATCGGTCGAGAAGTACGGATTGCCCGTGCCGCCGGCCAGGATTACCACGCGGCCTTTTTCCAGGTGTCGGATGGCCCGGCTGCGGATGAAGGTCTCGGCAACGGCCCGGATCTCGATGGCGCTCATCACCCGGCTGTCGACGCCCACCGAACTCAGGCCCTCGCGGAGCGCCAGTGCGTTAATGACCGTGCCCAGCATACCCATATGGTCGGCCGTAGCCCGCTGCACCAGGCCCGCGGCGGCCAGTTGGGCGCCGCGGATGATGTTGCCCCCACCCACGACGATCGCCAGTTGGGCTCCCAGGGTCATGGCCTGGGCGATCTCCTTGCAGATATCAGTGAGCAGGTTGGGATCGACACCGGCCCCAGACCGGCCGAACGCCTCGCCGCTGAGCTTCAAGAGCAGCCGCGTGGGTTCCCGGTCCGCGTCTGGAGCCGTAGGCTGAGCGGCAGTGCTGGGCTGGTCGACGGTGTGCATGTGGCTCGCTGGCCCTCATAAATATGCCCGCCCGTCGGGGGCAAGCGGCACCTGGATATACGGGAACACCCGTTCCATGGCCGGTTCGTTGCAACCTCAGGCCGTAACACCTGGTAGCGGAATCAGGGTAGGCACTGGGTTTGGGGCGGCTACGCCCGGCCCGCCGATGATCGAGCAACGCTCCATGCCCATCCTCTCTTGAGTACAACCCATGGCGATGGACCCACAAGACACACACGCCCGGACGCCGGCCGAGGCCGGCCAAGCAGGCCAGGAGACGCCCGACCAGACGCACTCGGGACTGCTGCCCTGGATCAACCGCCACAAGGTACCGCTGGCGGCCAGCAGTGCGGCGGTCTCGCTCCTGGTCCATCTGGTGATCCTTTTGATCGCCGCACTCATCCAGATGAACCAGCCGGTGGCCCAGATCGGCTCGGCGTCTTCGGAGGTCGACTTCGCCGTCATGACCGACGCGGAGCTGTCCGAAATCGCTGCCGAGGAGTTGGCTCTCGATACGCCCGACGCCGACTCCTCCAGTTCCGCGTTGGAGATGCAGGCCGAGCTCGACCTGGGGGCCCTCGAGGTCGACATGTCTGACCTGGCCGAATCGATGGGCGATGTCACCCTGCAACTGGGCGGGGGAGACCTGGAGGGCGCCGGGCTTGGCGGAGGGGATAGCGCCGGTGCGGGGGCCAGCTTCTTCGGCGTAGAGGCCCGGGGCAACCGGTTCGCGTTCGTGGTTGACACGTCAGGCTCGATGGTCAATGACGGTCGGCTCATCTCCATGCAGCAGGAGCTCATCCGCTCGATTTCCGCCCTGTTCAGCTCATCGAACTTTTTCGTCGCGTTCTTCAACTCCGGAGCCAGACCGCTGGGAGATCGGGGCGTGGTGTGGGCCGAGGCGACCGATAGCGGCAAGAACTGGGCCCGGGCTCACATCCAGGCCACGCGGGCCGAGGGCGCGACCCGGCCTGCGGCGGGATTCGAGCTGGTGGCCATGCTCGAGCCGAGACCCGACGCGATTTACTTCATGACCGACGGCGAGTTTTCCGAACCCGAGGCCGACCGCATCCTGGCGATATTCCAGAAAACGAACATCCCAATCCACTGCATCACCTTCCGCAGCCGGGAGGGCGAGGCGCTGATGCGGCGCATCGCCACAGCCACCCGCGGCACGTACACCCATATCGCGGGGCAGCCTTGAGGCGCAGTGCGGCGGTTATGGTCCTGGTGCTGGCCTCACCCCTGTGGGCACAGGTCGATGAGTTGGTGCTACGCGGCTTCGAGGAGCCACCGCCCGGCACGGCCATGGGCGTGGGCGCCCAGGGTGTGCAGGTGCGCTCGGCCCAGGGCGACGTGGTGATCGTCGGGTGGGACCGCGTTCTCAAGCCCCCGGCATCGCTGGCCGAGGCCGCGGCCGAGTACGACCAACTCGCGATGGACTCGTGGCGAGCGCGTGCCCGCGTGGAGCGCGGAGACCTGGTGCTCGCCGAGCCACTGCTACTGGATATCTTCGAGCGAGCGCGGGCCGATGGTCAGAAGCTGCGCGGGCCTACGGGGCTGGTGGTGGCCGAGGGTTTACTGCGATGCCGGCTGGCCCGCGGCGCCACGGCGGCGGCCATCGAGCCCTGGCTTGCCTGGCTCGACGCGTCAATCGTCCGCCAACCGCGCACGACATTCGCGAATCGGCAGTGGGCCCGCCAGGCCGGCCTACCCCAGGTGATCGACCCGGCCACCGAGCTGTGCCCCATGATGCCGCCGATGTGGCTTGCCATCCCCTCGTTGCGACTTGTACCCCAACTCGAGCCGGTCGAGGGCGAACGCGACAAGGCCAGCGCCATGCGAGCGCTCTACCGCGCCGCGGCCGCGCACGAGTTAGGCCAGACCATTGACGACTTGCCTGACGTGCCGCGCGAGGCTGCCAGCGAGTTGGTGCGCGACATCGTGGCCGCCCGCGTGCTGGACGCGTCCGCCCGCACCTCGGCCCGGGCCCGTCTGGAGGCGGCGCTGGGCAACGCGGACTCGGCTTGGCGGGCCGCGTGGATCCGCGCCGCCCTCGGCCGATCGCTGGTGCTCGAAGACGACCGGGAACTGCGGCTGCGAGGCGTGGCCCAACTCCTGCGCGTGCACGTGCTGCACCGATCTGACGCGCCCACGCTCGCGGATGTGTCGCTGGCCGAGGCGGCCGTTACGCTCGAGCAACTGGGCCAGCCCTCGGCGGCCCGATCACTGGTGAGCGAACTCATCCGCCTGAGCCCCCAGTCGGAGGTGCTATCGTGGCCCGGGCTGGCACCCCTGTTGAGCGCTGAGCAGGCCGCCGGCGGCTCGGCTTCGCAATCCCCAACGACGGCCGGAGAGACTCCATGAGCGTTGTCACGGGCGGACTCGCCCAGGTTTGTTTTGAGGCCATCACCCTGCTGGCCCAGGCGACACCGCCCGCCTCGTCCCCGACAGAAGAGGGCAAGACGCTGCTGCAGCACATCCTCTCGGGTGGGCCGATCGGTATTGTCATCATCCTGCTCTCGTTCACGGCCGTGCTGATGGCCGTGTGGCTGTTCGCCGAGATCCGGCTGCCTCGCCTGGCCCCGCCACGCGTGGTGGAGGGGCTCGACCGCCTGCTGGCGGCCAACGACGTGCGGGGTGCGCTGGCATTCTGTCAGGCCGAAGAGAACCGTTGCCTGCTGACGGGGATGTTCGCCGCTGCGCTCACGCGGTGCCTGCGATCGCCGTTCGGGCTACTCGAGCTTCGATCGGCCCTGGAAGAGGCCGGGCAAGAGCGTTTCTCCAAGCTGCAACGCAAGACCGACCCCATGGGGCTCATCGCCGCCGTCGCCCCCATGCTCGGGCTGCTGGGCACGGTGGTTGGCCTGGTTGGCGCCTTCGAGACGCTGAGCGTGAGCGAGGGCGTCCGGCCCGAGGCGCTGGCCTCGAGCATCTCCGTTGCCCTGATCACCACGGTCCTCGGGCTGATCGTGGCCATTCCCGCAACAGCGTTGCACAGCTTCTTCCGCAACCGGGTGGACGCTCTGGCACAGAACATCGCCGAACTGACCGAGGAACTGGCCGCGCGCATCCAGAGCGCCAAGCCCTCGGGCGGCCAGTCGACCACGCCCGCCGGCCGGGCCCCCGCTCCCACCACTACCGGCGCCCGCTGACCGACGAAAGAACGGACCGACCCGATGCTCTTCGGCTCCAAGCCAGCCCGCGTGCGTTTCACGGTGAACATGACGCCGATGATCGACGTCGTGCTGCTGGTGATCATCTTCTTCCTCTACACGGCCCGCTTTGCCGAGGTCAGCCGCACCAGCGTGGATCTGCCCGATGAGCCGGGCGTCGCGGACGCCACCAGCGATCCCGATGCGTTGATGATCGACGTGCGATTCGACGGCGCGTTCCTCGTCAACGGCCGCGCTCGGACGCTGGACCGGGTCATCGAGATCGTGCAGGAGCAGGCCGACCGCGCGGGCGGGCCGGAGAATCTCCGCGTGCTCCTGCGCGCCGACCAGAACGCCGCCGCGGGTCCGGTGAACAACCTGGCTCGGCAGCTCACGGCCATGGGCGTGCGGCAGTGGAGCCACGCGACGGTCGATCGATCGGGGCGGGGCTGATCATGCGCGTGCGACCGACCGGCAATCGTGACGAGGGTGGTGATCTGCCGCTGACGCCACTCATCGACGTGGTGTTCCTGCTGCTGATCTACTTCATGGTGACGGCGACAATCACGCCGCCCGAGAGCCGCGTGGCCTCGACTCTGCAAGGTGAGCGTGGAGCTGGCCAGGACCGAGACCTCAAGCCCCAGATCGTCACGATCGACCAGACGGACGGCACGGTGACCTATCGCATGGGCTCCCGGGTGTTCACCGATCGGGATTCGCTGGCCGCCACGCTCGAACAACTCCCCAAGGAGGGCGGTTTGTTCGTGCGGGTGACCGATCGGGCGCCGTGGTCAGCCGTGGCCGCGGTGATGCAAGACGCCCTTGACGCCGGATTTGTGAAAAGGACCTATGTACCCGCCGACTAGGAAAACACTGCTGGCGTGCTCGCTGCTGGCATTGGCCGGCGGCATCACGCGTGCGCAGGAAGAGCAGCGGTTCGAGGCCTACCTCGAGCGGCACGGGCTGCGCGAGGTCGAGGCGGCCGATCTGCGATACCAGTTCGAGAACGCCGCGGTGGACCAGCGGCAAACGCTGGCCAAGCGCCTCGCCGAGCTGTATGTCGAACTGCTGGGCCGGGCCAGCACTGCCGAGGAACGCCAGGAGATTGAACAACTCGGCCAGCGGCTGACCCGCCAGCTCCCCCAGGAGGACGCCGGCGACCTGAGATTGGCGCTCGTGCGGGCCCGGTACCAGTGGGCCAAGGACGTAGCCGAGCGTGCCCGGCTGAATGAGGTTCCCGCCGAGGAGCTCGAAGAAGCCGAGCGCATCCTGCGTGCGATCGCCCCCGAACTGTCCTCGGTCGCCCAGACGGCGTCCGAGGCCTCCTACCGGCTCGACCGCCGTCGCTCCGCGGTCGGGCTCGACGAAGAAGAGCAGGAGGCGTTTGAGGCGGCCACACGCGTGCGGTCGACCGCCCATTACCTGCTCGGTTGGACGCGGTACTACCTGGCCGTCATGACCAGGAGCGAACGCTACGCCATGGATGCGCTCAAAGACCTGGGTGTGCTGTTAGGGGCCGAGGAGAACCGCGCCGCCAGCGTGGAGCGTGCCGACGAGCGGCTCATGCGGTTCGATCACGTTGCCGACGCGGCTATCGCGGCGGCATTCTGCGAGTCGCTGCTTGGCAACGCCGACACGGCCCTGCGATGGATCGACAAGATCGAGTCAGCGCCATCGCTGTCCGACGACATCCGCGATCGGCTGTTCGTCTCCAGGCTGCTGGTGCTGGGCGAGGCCAGCCGCTGGCGGGACCTGAGCTACCACAGCGACCGGACACGCCGATCCAGGCGGGCCGACGGGAAGCCCGGGCTCGAGCCGCTGGAGGCCCAACTGCTTGCCAACCTTTCCTGGGAAGCACTCTCCCGCGGCCGCCTCACCCCACGAGACAAATCGATACTCGAGGAGATCGCCCACGCGGCGATCCAGGACCTCGTCCGGCAGGACCAGGTCACCGCGCTGCGATCGCTGGTCGAGCAGTACGGCACGTCATCGCTCGAGGGCGAGGGATTCATCTTCGCCTTCGTTCGGGGACAGAACGCATACGAGCGGGCGACGGATGCCTACGAGGAAGCGGGCTACGCGGACGGCCGGGTCGCCCAAGATGACGCCGTTGCGAATCTGTACGCCGCCGCGGTGCGGGCCATGGACGCGGCATTGAACGCCGACGACGCCGACCGCTTCCCCCAGGAACGTGCCCAGGCCATGCAACTTGCCGCGATGTCGGCGTACCTGAGCGGCGCGGTGCTGGACGCCGCCGATCGATTCGAGCGCGCCCACCAGGCCGCCGATGACACCGAACAAGCCGAGCGGGCACTCTGGCACGCCATCGTCTCGCTCGACGCGGCCATTCGCGATGGGGCCGACGGGGTCGAGGCACGCCGCGATCGCCTGGTCACGCTGTACCTCCAGAGCTTTCCAGGCACCGAGCGTGCCGCCCGCCTGCTGGTCGCCCGGGCCGGCGCGGCATCGGCCGATGATCCCAAGGCCGTCGAGATCCTCCTGAACGTCGAGCCCGACTCGCCCCTATACGAGGCCGCACGCCGGCGAGCCGAGCGGCTCTTGTACGCAAGGCTCCGCCGGCTGACTGGGGACGCCCGTTCGGCGGCGGCCCTGCGATACCTGACCGTGGCCGACGAGCTCCTCCAGATCGATCGACGCCGGGCGGTGACCGGCGACATGGAATCGGCCTCGGAAGCGTCGGATCGCGCTATGGCGCTGGCACGCGCCATGCTCCAGGTCATCCTCGCTTCGCCGGTGCCGGACGGTGAGCGGGCCGAGGCGCTGCTGGACACCGTTGAGGAGCTGCGTGTCCGGGTCGGCTCGCCGCCGGCAACGATCGAGTCGGAGATCGCTTTCCGCCGCTTGCAACTGGCCCTGGCCCGCGATGATGCCGACCAGGCCCGCCGCATCGCGCAGACGTTCGATGAAGAAGACGGCGCCTTCGACGCCCTGGCCGACCGGGCGATGTACGCCTGGGCCGCCGAGCGATTCCGCGACGCCCCGGACACGGCCTCGCACGCCCAGCAGGTGGTCGACTTCGGGCGGCCGGTCATCGCCGAGCTGGGCAGCGACGACGCGACGCTGGGAACGCCGCAGGCCTTCGGCGTGCACACGACGGTCGCCCGTGCGGCGTGGGTGCTGGCCCGGCAGAGCGAGTTGGAGGCGACGCGTCGCGAGATGCTTGACTTGGTGGTCGCCATCGACGGGCGCCTGAAGGCCGCCGACGTTGCCGACGCGTTCTCGCTGGCTCGCTACGCCTACGCGAGCGACATGGTTGGTCGACCCGGCGAAGCACTGGACGCGTGGCGCCGCCTGATGGCTGGGGCGCCCGAGGACTCGGCCATGGGCCTGCGGGCACGCTACGAGTCAGCGCGGCTCCTTGGCGCTCAGGACGCACCCCGGGCCATGGATGTCATACGCCAGCACATGCTGCTGTATCCCGGCACGCCCGAGCCGTGGGCCTCGCGCCTTGGCGACCTGCTGGCTGCGCTCGAATCGGGACGTGACTTGCCACCCCCCGCTCTGGAGGACGCGCCATGAGCGTGCCCCCTCCCCCACCGCCATCGAGACCGCAGCCATCCCCGCGCGAGGCAGCCATCGCCGGCATCCTGGGCCTGGAGCCCGACACCAGCGCCGCTGGCCTGCTGGGCGTCGACGAGGAGCACATCGACGATGGTGAGGTCGTCGCCGCGCTCAACGAGCGGCTCGCCCGCGTGAATGCGCACCGCTACGGCAGCACGCCCCTTGGCGATGAGGCGCGCCTTGCCCTGCACGCTGCGGCCGCGCAGCTCCTGGGCAGCCGGCGACGCCCTGACGGCTTCAGCATCGAGGACGAGCCCACCGGCGACATCCCGGCGCGGTGGAAGAAACCCCATGCCCTCCCGCCCGCACACATGGCGTTGCAGCAGGACGCGGTGCTCGCGCTGGGCGCCCATGGCGGCTGGAACGCCACGACCATGCGCCATCTGTCCATGCTGGCCCACGCCCGCGGGCTGACTGGAGACGATCTGGCTGTCGCGCTGACCAGGCTCGCCCGGCAGAGCGGACCCTCCCTGCAACCGAGCGGCAACGGTGCAGATGCAGGCGGGGACTCGACCGACCCCGGCCGGTTCTCGCCAGCCGATTCCTTGCCGGTCCACTCGGGCAAGAACGACATGGCCCTCCTTGGCGCAATGGCGGTCGCCGTCGTGCTGACGCTGGTAGCAGCGGCCGCAGTGCTCATCGCGATTCCCGTGATGCGCAGCTCGGGCCAGGCCGCCCAGCGTGCCGCCCAAGCCGAGCAGCAGGACGCTGCCCCCTCGCCCGAAGGCCCCACCGAAGCACAGCGTGCCCGCGCCATTGCTGCAGCCAGAGCCGAACGCGAGGCTGAATCGCAAACCGGCACTTCCCCTGTACCCGACACCCGTATCGACACGATCGTGACCGACCTGCGGCTGGCGGCCCAACGTCGTGAGCGCGGGGAGGCGTCGGCACAGGCCGTCTTCGAGCGGGCCGTGCTGACACTGGCGAACAACTGGCCCCGCATGCCGCCCGACCAACGCCAGGCAGCCCTTGGTCAGGTGATCGACCACTTGTACCTGGTGCGAGACGACGAGGCCGCCACCCGCGCCGTCGTCGGCTTTCTGACCGGCCCGCTGGCCGCCGGCCGGGGGGAGCACTCCTTGCTCGCCCGAGCGTGGCAAGTGGGCGCTATTGCACGTTTGAACCAGGAACAGAACCTGCCCGCGTCGGCCGTCGAGGGGCTGCGCGGATTCCTGCTGACGCGCGCCCCGCCCGACGCCCGGGCCGTGG
>JBITAF010000052.1:0-62830 GCA_044440025.1 Phycisphaerales bacterium JB060
AAGCGTCTCCACCCGCCCTCAGAGCCCCCCAGCCCCGTTTCCATATCCGGACGCGCAGGAACTGCGCGGGGGCGTCTGCGGGCTTAGCAGCCGCCGTCGTAGGCCGTGAAGAATGCCAGGAAGTCGAAGAAGGTCAGCGCCCCGTCGCCATCAAAGTCCGCCGCCGGGTCGCCGGCGTCGAAGGCGTTCTGGAACGCCAGGAAGTCGAACAGCGTCAACTCGCCGTCGCAGTCGAAGTCCGCCGGGCAGCCCAGGGCCCGGTAGGCCCGCTTCTGGGCGTCGTACGCGTCGCGCAGGACGTCGGAGACGTTCGTGTCGTAGACCGGGGGCGGGTCGGTTAGCTCGAGCAGATTGCCCGTGGCCGCGTCTTCCACGGCGATGCGGACGCCTGCGAACGCGTTGCCCACGCCGCCGACGAGCTCGAAGCGCAGGGTGATGGGCGCCTCGCCGGCGGCACCGCGCGGGATCGTGCGCTCCACGATCGCGTCGCCATCGATGTCGATCGCCTCGCCGATCAACGCGCCGGCGTCGTCACGAATCTCAAGCTGCCAGATGCCGTCGAGGCCATCGCGGGCCTGGATCGTGAAGCGCACGAGCGCGGCATCGGCCTCATCCCACGGGTCGATGGTCCACTCCTGGTACCAGCCGTCGAGGGTCTCCTGGCCGCTGGGCCAGCGCGCGGTGAAGCGGGGCGCATCGCCCGGGTCGGGCGAGGGGTCGAAGAAGACGCCCCGCCGCTCGTCAAGATACTCCAGCCCCAGCGGCTGGGCGAACAGCAGCGTCATGGGCGCGCGCTCGCCGCTCACGGCGATCTGGCGCTCCAGCACGCCCGGGTCGAAGACCTGCGGGCCGGTCGGCCAGGGCGTGGCGCGGAGGATCATGGCCAGGCCCCTGCCGTCCATGGTCCTGACAAGGCTGTCGATCGCGTCGGTGAACTCGTCGTCGTCGTAGGCGTAGGCGGGGAAGTCGTAGACCTCGCCTGGATCGCCGTACTGGCAGCGCTGCGTGGGGGTCGTCTCCTGGCGGTAGAAGCAGGCGATCACGCCGTCGACGACGCCGCGGATCGAGTACGCGCCGGTCGGTCCCGCGACGATGCGCCGGGCCAGCAGGCCGAGCACCGGATCGTCCGGCAGGTCGCCGTCCGGGCACCGCAGCTCGCTATTGCCCACAAGGTCGCCGCGGGGGGGGTACAGATAGCTGCACGCCTCGCGCTCCGGCATGCCGCTGGTGTCGTGGCGGTACGTGGCGTCGAAGTCTCGCAGGACCGTGGGCGGCCCGATGGGGGGCTGGATCACCAGCGATACGTCCCAGACCCGCCACCACGCGCGGGCGCAGCCGTTGTGCGTGCGATCGACGGGAAAGGCGGGGTTTGGCGCCCCCGCGTCGATGCGGAACGTGATGGTGTTGTCCGCCAGCAGACCGTCGTCCAGCAGATCGGTCACGTCGAACCGTTCAACCCGGACCGACTGCGGCTGAACGATGTTGCGAGGCCACGTCTCGGTGTAACTCGGATCGGTAGGCGGTGCCCCATTGACCAGCACCCGGCGCCACACGTGGGCCCCGGCGCAGACGCTGTCGGGGAGCACCGGAGCGCCCTCGTCCTCCGCGTCGGCGTGGGTGAAGCGCAGCGATGCCCGAGTTCCCGGTCCCAGAATCAAGGGCGGGAGCCGAACGTCGAGGTCGACCGCGGCAAACTCCATCTCGTCCATCCGAACGCCGCGCTCGCCCCCCAGGATGTGCCCATCGGTCGCCAGGAACTCGCCGAAGCGCTCGGGGTAGACCACGGGCCAGAACTCGAAGTCGGGATTGCTGTCCTTGCACGCGTCGTAGATCTCGCCGACATCGCTGGCGGTCATGCGATAGCCGTACAGGCACTCGGGCGTGGCCGCGGAGGCGACCGAGCTGTCAAAGTCGTCGATGACCATGCCCTTGAGGGCCGGGTACCGCAGCGAGATCTCGCTGAGGTGTTCGGCCATCGCAACGTACGCCGCGTGGTAGTCCAGCATCCACGCGCGCGTGTCCTCGACGAATGTGGGCGATAGCGGGTCGAAGGTGTACGCCGGGCCGGACTTGGCCATCGGCTGGCAGTCGGGGTCGATGGGGATCGCCGGCAGGCAGTCGGCAAACCAGATGGCCTTGGGAAGGGCCCCACCATCGAACGAACCGGACGTAGGGTCGGGGATCTTCTGCAGCGCCGCGTACACGTCGATGCCGTTGGCGTCAGCCTCGATCAGGAACGCCTCGAAGGCCTCCCACTGGTCCGGACGGTTCACGTCGTAGATGCGCACGTTCTGGTCGTTGAGACGCATCGCGTCGATCGTGGCCGCGGGATCAAAGAGCGCAGGGTCGGGATCCCTTACGGACGTGAGCACGCCCTGACGCCACGAGCCCAGGCGTGGGGTTTCGTCGGCGTATGCCTCCAGAGCCGCGCACGACAGAAAGATGACCAAGGCCGCGACGACGACCCAACCATCGAGCAAACGTTGCATGGAAGCACCCCCTTGCAAAAAGTTGTCTTTGCAGAGGCTAAGCGCCGCGCGTCGTTCGGGGCGCGAACAACCCGCTCGAACGCCACAGCGCTCTCTCAGGCCCGTCCCCAGAGCTCAACATGCGCTTCCTGCGACCTGCGCCACGTCCCCGTCCGCCTGCCGGCCCAGCCGAATCACCACCGGAAGAAACGCCAGCACGCGCTGGGCGATGGTGGCCGGCATGCGTTGGTAGGCGGGCGATCGTTCGGCGGGGGCCTGCGTGGGCCTGGCCCGGCCGGTCTTACGCCCAGCCGATCTGCCGCAGGCTGTGCCCGTCGTTCCACACCTTGGTCATGTGCCGCACGCGATCGCCGTCGAAGGCCATGGCGTAGACGTACTGGGCCTGGACCTTCTTGCCCGTGGGCGGCACCGGCCCGCCCTCGCCGGTGTGGGTCGCTCGAAAGGTGCCAAAGCCCATGACCATGCCCGCGTCTTGGTCGGCGGCGAAGGCGTGCACCTCGTAGCTGGCGTCGGGCGCGATGGCGTACATGCCGGCCATCCACTGGGTGTACTGCTCGAGCGTGGTCACCTCCGCCAGCGCATCGGCCTGGGCGCTGAACGTGGCGTCGGGGTGGCAGTACTGCTTGCACGCGGCCCAGCCCTTGCCCGATTCGCAGGCGTCGAAGAGCTTGCGGGCGGTGTCGGTCATCGATGCGGTCGTGCTGGTGGGGGTCGTTGCCATGGTGGGCTCCCTCTGAAAACGCCTCGGGACACGCCAAGGCCCGCACGCGCGACCCCCGGACCCCCAGCGCCGCGGGACGGTACGCGCGGGCGTGAAGCGGCGTCATTCGGCGGCGGGCCCGCCTACCAGCTCGCCCAGATCACCGCCACCAGGAAGGCCAGCACGTGCACGCTCCAGGCGATGGCGGCCAGCTTGAATTGGGCGTGGTGGCCCAGGGCCATCAGGCGGTGGCGGCGGGCGCCCATGGCGATGGCGGCGGCCCCGCTCGCAAGGCCGAAGGCCGCCAGCAGGAACACCGGCCAGGGCGCCAGGTCGCCCTCGGTCACCAGCACCAGCACGATCAGCGCGCACACCAGCAGGCCGGCGACGCCGCTGAACATGCCCGGGGCCATCGCCACCAGCAGCCACCCGAAGCGCGGGCGGGCCAGGCCCACGGTGAGCACCAGGTCGTGGCGGCACTCGGGGCACACCGGCGTGGTGAGGTTGCGCAGGTTGTAGCCGCACACCGGGCAGGGGGCGTCGCGCTCGCGCAGGAAGTCCAGGAGGCGGGCGGCCTCGGCCGGGTGGGCGTGGGGCATGGAAGGAGCGTACCGCGCCGGCGGGGCGCGGGTTCGGCGTCAGCGGCGCCGGCGGCCGATGGCCAGCAGGCCCAGGCCCAGCACGGCGGCCGAGCCGGGCGTGGGGACGAGGAGGATGGACCCGCGGCCCTCGGTCAGCTCGTCCAGGCGCGACTCGCTGAGGGCGCGCGTCATGTCGGGGTACACGTCGAAGCGGGTGGTGCGCGTCTCCAGGTCCAGGATCTCGCGGGTGCCGATGTCGCCCACGGTGAAGGTCATCGACCAGAAGGCGATGGGGCTGGTGGGGTCGGCGTAGATGCCCGCGGGGGGGACGTTGAGCTGGCCGGCGATGATGCCCTCGATGCCGCCGGCGGCCACCGAGCCCGCGCTGGTGCCCGGGCCGTCCATGGGGGCGATGAGTTGGAGGTCGCTGAACCCGCCGCGGCCGAGCAGGTCGACCACCTCCGTGGCGATGCCGGCGACGGCGTAGTCGCCCGCGCCGTAGCTCGCCGAAAGGGTGATCGTGGTCGACTCGCCGGGGAAGAGCGTGGCGTCGGCGATGTCGATCTGGATGCTCTGGGCCCGGGCTGGGGCGGTGGCGGCGGCGAGGCCGGCGACCGAAAGGACGAAGAACGCGGCGCGGACGAGTCCAGGTGTGCGGCTGGCATGCATCGGAAACTCTCCTCGATCGTGATTGATCGGGGCCAATATACCAGAAACCGCCGGCCCGCACAAGGGAACTTCTACCCAATCCCGGGCGATTCAGACCGCCGCGAGCTCCAGCCCCATGGCCCTGGCCATCGCCTTACCCATCTCGGCGGGGCTCCTGGCCACGGTGATGCCCGCGTCTTCCATGGCGGCGATCTTGGCCGCCGCCGTGCCCTCGCCGCCGCTGATGATGGCGCCGGCGTGGCCCATGCGCTTGCCGGGGGGGGCGGTCTGGCCGGCGATGAAGCCGGCCACGGGCTTGGTCACGTGCTCGCGGACGTAGCGGGCGGCGTCCTCCTCGTCGCTGCCGCCGATCTCGCCGATCATCAGGATGCCGTGGGTGTCGGGGTCGTTCTCGAAGAGGCGCAGGCAGTCGACGTGGCTGAGCCCGCGGACGGGATCACCGCCGATGCCGATGCAGGTGCTCTGGGCGATGCCCAGCTGGCTGCACTGCCAGACGGCCTCGTAGGTGAGCGTGCCCGAGCGGCTGACGATGCCGACTGCTCTTCCAGTCGTGCACTTCTCGTCGCTGATGTGGGTGTTGATGTAGCCGGGCATGATGCCGATCTTGCAGCCCGCGTTGGTGTAGGGGTCGCTCGCGCTGGTGCCCCCGCCGGTCTTGGGGCCGGGCGTGATGACGCCCGGGCAGTTGGGGCCGATGAGCGTGAACAGGTCCTGGGTGGGGGTGGCCTCGGCGCCGCGGGCGGCGATGTTCATCGTGTCCAGCGCCGCGCGGACGCGGACCATGTCGTGCACCGGCACGCCCTCGGTGATGCAGCAGATCAGCCGCATCCCCGCGTCGGCGGCCTCGAGGATCGCGTCGCCGGCGAAGGGTGGGGGCACGAAGATCATCGTCGCCGTGGCGCCCGTGGCGTCGGCGGCCTGCCTGACGGTGTCGAAGATGGGCAGCCCGTTGTCGTCCTTGGTGCCGCCCTTGCCGGGGGTCACCCCGCCCACGAGCTTCGTGCCATAGTGCAGGCAGCCCCTGGTGTGGACGGCCCCGAACGAGCCGGTGATGCCCTGGCAGATGACCTTGGTTTGTGCGTCGACGAGTACGGCCATGAGCCACCTCCGGCGGGGGTGTGTTTGGGTAAAGGGAACCGACGAACCAGCGTAGGCCCGCGAGGCCGGCCTCTATAGGCTTGGGCCATGCGACGAGCACTCCGAGCCGTGTCCATGCCCGCCCTCGCCCTGGCCCTGGCATTCGCCGGATGCCACGCGACGCCGCGCGACGAAGATCCGATCGCCGTGTCGACGCATCGCACCCCGCCCGACTACGACCCAGCGCGCCTCGAGCCCATCCTCATGAGCCAGGGCTTCCAGTGGACGGGCGTGGCCGCCACCGACGATGGCCGCGTCTTCGTGAGCTATCCAAGGTGGGACGGGCCCTACCAGTGGGCGGTGGCCGAGCTGGTCGACGGCGTATACCGCCCCTACCCCGATGGCCAGTGGAACCGCTGGCCGCCGGTGGAGCGTGAGCCGGAGACCGACCCGGCCTACCGCTTCGTGTGCGTGCAGAGCGTGCACGTGGACGCGAAGAACCGCCTGTGGATCCTCGACCCCGCCAGCCCGAAGTTCGAGGGTGTGGTGCCCGGCGCGGCCAAGCTGGTGGAGGTCGACCTGGAAACCGACCGCGTCGTCCGCGTCATCCGCTTCGATGCGTCGATCGCCCCGGAGAACAGCTCCCTCAACGACGTGCGTCTCGACGTCGAGCGCAACGTCGCGTTCATCACCGACTCGGGCCTGGGCGCCATCGTCGTGGTCGACCTCGACACCAACCAGACGCGCAGAGTCCTGGCCGATCACAAGAGCACCAAGGCGGAAAGGGGCGTGATCCCCGTGATCGGTGGCCGCGAGCTGCGCGTGGGCCAGACACCCACCGGGCAGGTCCCCCAGATCCACGCCGACGGCATCGCCTACAACCCAGCCGATGATTATGTCTACTTCCAGGCTTTGACCGCCCGGACCTTATATCGCATCCCCGCCGCCGTGCTGGCCGACTTCGACGCGCGGCGGCACGAGGTCGCGATGGCCGTCGAGCGCGTGGGCCCCAGCGTCATGACCGACGGCATGGACGCCGACACGGATGGCAACGTCTACTTCACGGCCCTGGAAGAGGACGCCATCATCTATCGAACGCCCGGGGGGGACTACCGCACGCTCGTGCACAGCGACCGCCTCGCCTGGCCCGACAGCCTGGCCATCACCCCCGATGGGCTGTATGTCACCACCAGCCGCATCCACCAGACCAAACGCTTCAGCTTCGACGGCCTCATGCCCGGCGAGCCCTATGGCCTGTGGCTGACGCCGTCCCGGTGAGGCGGGCGGGCCAGGTTCACACGGAATAGCTGATTGCGCCATTGCGTTTGGCGGAACCGCCCGACCTGCGATGCGGGCAAACGCTCGCACGGCAACTTGTTGTCCGCGTCTCCTGGCCGCACATTTCGATGCGGCGTGGTGCCATGAATCCGGGCTTTCGCCGAGTGCATGGAGCTCACGATCTCAGTTGTCGCGGCCGGACCGTTGTGCGAGCGCGGGCTGTATAAGGCAATCGCCAGGGGTGGAGCGATCAACGCCCTGCACCATTTTTTGGGGGGGTGGGGGCTGCAGTCGCGGCGCGTTCGAGTCGACGCGGACGCGCGTCACATCAAACAAGATGAAGATCACTTCATTTTAAAGCAAGAGTCGTAGTGCTAAACAGTAGATAACGTGAT
Source organism: Phycisphaerales bacterium JB060 (assembly GCA_044440025.1). Classification (GTDB taxonomy): domain Bacteria; phylum Planctomycetota; class Phycisphaerae; order Phycisphaerales; family UBA1924; genus JAHCJI01. Next base: position 7,190 of record JBITAF010000052.1, read on the forward strand.
GCGAATGCATGCGTGCGCATAACTACCCAGGCGATCTCGGTGCCTGATGAAGCTGTTGTGAAGATCCGCCGGAGTTCGAGCAGATCGTTCCAATCAAATCCGACCAGGCGCGTGGGTATCGCCCGTCATAACGGATACTATCGCTTGGTACCGAGAGATAACATCCGAGCCGTAAGAGCAACTTCCGGGGATCTGGCCGCACGAGGTGTCTGCCTCCGATTCCACGGACCTCGGTCTCGAAAGGGGTGCACAATGGATCGCCAGCGTGGTCGAATCGTGGTTTCTTCCCTGCTTCTCGCACTCGGCGTAGCTGGCTGCTCGTCGAGCCCGGATCTCGGCGTTCGCTCCAGCTTCTACGAAGATTGGAACAAGGACATTGGCCGCGGCGGATATGTTCCGGTGCTTCCTTTCCAGGAAGACGTACGCGTCGGCGACATGTATCTCTATCAGAGCGATCCCGAGCAGAGCAACTTCTTCGGCAGTGCGGCGCCGAGCCTGAACTCGGGCGGCGGCACGATGCGTTGGGGCTCGATCAACGTGGCGGAGATGCTCAGCGACGAGTACAGCCGACGCGAACGCTTTGGTGAAACGCCCACGGGCGGCGGCGAATGGACGGGGGGCTCTGATTCCAACCTGCGCGATATCGCGGTGGGCGCCGCCACCGCGATCACGGTGCAGGGCGCCGATGCGGGCGGGCTGATCCCCGCCGAGGCCGTTGATCTGGCCCCGGGCACGAACTGGGAGGACGCCGAGGCCATCACCGTGCGTCTGAGCGAGACCGAGAGCTACGGGCTGCCGCTCAGCCGGCTGCTGGGCGAGGTGATCGAGCAAAGGGACGATGGGCTGTACCTGAGTTCGCCCTACAGCGATGAGATCGGCTTGCTCTCGCCCGGCTCGCGCGATCGCGTGTACCTGCGCGTGGTGGGTGAGGTGGCCTACGTTCGCGCCGCCGACATCGCGATCAAGCTCGACTCGGACGCCGCCCGCGAGCGGGCCGAGAAGATGTACGAGCGCGACCTCTACGAGCGTCAGCAGGCCCAGAAGCTGGCCGAGCAGCAGCGGGCCGAGGAACGAGAGCGTGCCCGCGCGGTCATCGCGGCCCGCCAGCAGGAACGCGAGCGGGCCGAGCGCGAGGCCCGGGAGCGCGGCGAGACCCTCGAGCCCGACGATATGGACACCAGCGGCGTGCTGCAGGACCAGACGCCCCCGCCCGCGGTGGACCTGACCCGCGAGCAACGGGCGGCCGCACGCCAGGAAGAGGTCGCCGCGTCGGTGCGGCCCTTCGCCTGGGCCCAACGCATCAATGCCACGCTGCGCGAGAATGAGGTCGCCAGGCCCATCAACAACTCGGTGCGGTTCCTGAGCATGTCGGACGATTCGGTGGCGTTGCGCAAGTACTTCCGCCACGGCGTGGCCTTCGCCGTCCGCGGCATCACGCTCGAGGTCCAGGCCTCCACCGGCCGGATCCTGCGAATGACGCCCATGGGCGAGACATTCCGCCGGCGGCCCGTGACCGACGGCGACCAGGACCAGGACGAAGCCCAGGAAGCCCAGCAGGTCGAGCCGTAACAACGCCGGCCGCTCCATCAACCGCCGTCGCGCGGCCTCGAACGGTCGCGCCACGGCGTTGTTCTATTGCGTATCTCAAGATCCACGGCGCCGCGACCGCCGCGACCGCCCGTGACGGCGGCGGCTCCCGGACCCTCTTGGACTTGCTCGCCTTCCAGAACCGCGCCGACGCGGGGTGCTCGCCGAGGATCGCGCACGGCACATGGCCAGGCAGCAGATCCGGATCTGCTGCCTGGCCATCTGGAGTTCCCGCTGGAGTTCCGGCCATCGGCGGAGCGCTGGCCTTCTGGAGTCTGGCGAGGCGCTCAGGCCGCCTGGCCACCGGTCTGGACCTGGGCCTGATTCCCCGGCTTGCCCATGAACACCACCATGGGCGGCGTCCAGGCACTAAAGCGAGGAGCCCGGTCGGGGCTGCCGGCGCCGGCGGGGCCCTTGACGCCCCGAATCCGGTAATACACGCGGTCGGTCCCCTGGGGCACGGTCTCATCTAAGGTCCCGCGGGCGGGGATGCTCGCGATCGTGCTCCAGCTCGTGCCGTCGTCCAGGCTGCGCTGGACCTCGTAGAAGGTGCCGCCGGCGAGCGAGCCGTCCCACGCGATCTCCACCGAGCCCTGGGCCCGCATGAACAGCGTGATGCTGGTCGGCACCGCCGGGGGCGCGCTGGGGGTGGGGTCGGCCGGCTCGGGGATGCTGGCCAGGGCGTAGACGTTGGGATCGCCGGTGGCCTCGGCGAAGGCCTTGATCGTGGCGATCAGGGCCGCCCCGAAGTCGCGGAGGCTGTCGGTGGCCTCGTAGTACTCCAGGGTCGCATCCTTACTTTGCTGGCGGGCCACCAGAGCGGCCTGGTGCTTACTGGAGGCGCTGGCCGTAAGTCCAGCCAGCTCCGTGAGTTGCGCGGCCGTCAGGCCGATCAGCTCGGGGTTGGCCTGCCACGGGGACAGGCGCTGGGTGAAGAACTGGATAACCTCAGAACGCTTGTTGCTCAAAACCGTCATTGCTCGAATCCTTTCCTGGGCTCTCGCCCTGCCTCGGCCCCCGCGGGCGCCAATGCCCCGGCGAGCCTCGGCGACCGTGTGGCGACGGTCCATCGCCGCCGGGAAGGTCTTCGACGGTCTGGAAACCCGACTTTCGTCGAAATCCTCAAAATCGAAAAAATCGTCACCGGCGCCCCCAGAATGGGGGAAGCCCGACCATGCCCACCAGGCTCCCAAACAGACCCCTCCGCACCCGAACAAAGCCCCCGGACGCGTAACTCAGTCGCCTCCAAGCACTTATCTCGATTCGTGGTCCGGATAAACCTTGTTTGAAATGATTTCGAAGGCCTTCGAAAGAGTTTTTGAGGCCTTCTGAGGCGTTGGTGAGGCCCCTCCAGGAACTGGTGAGACCTTCCGAAGCGTTGGTGAGGGGCCCGAAAGCGTTGCGAAGGGCCGCGAAAGAACCCGGGGGGCGCGCGAGGGCGTTCGGCAGGCCTCCGATGCTCTGGGCCTGGCCCCATGCTCCCCGGCGCGGGGCTCGCGATGCCGGGGCGGGGTGTCGTGGCGCCCGGAGGGGGGATCGAGGGGTGGGGAGGGGGTGGCGCGGTGGGGGGGAATGGGAGGGCGCGGGGCCGGGCGATTTTCCGTTGTACACGGGGACGGTTTCGGTTAAGCTGGGGCTCACAGGAGATCCGCCATGCCCCGCATCCGCCGCTTTGCCGTGCTGTCGAGCTTCGCGATGGCTTCTTCGATCGTGCTGGCCCAGCCGATCGAGATCGATGACTTTGATCCGGCTTCGACGCTCATCAACTTCGACAACCTAGAGCAGGGTCCCTTGATCGACGAATTGGCCGATCAGTTCGTAGTCTTTGAGAACACACAAGTCTTTGCCGGTGCATTTCCTGTTTCCGCTCCGAATCTCATTCGGCGTCTGCAGCCGGGGACAATTGTGCGGATCCGTTTTACTCGACTCGTGACCCAGGCCGGACTGCAGATCGATTCAGACGGTTACGCCCCGAGCCGGCTCCCCGTGGCGCGGTTCTACGACCGAGACAACGATCTCCTCGCGCAGATAGCCTTCGACCAGGGACCGGACTTTGCCGGCTTCGAAGCTGCGGACGGCATCGGAAGCATCGAGCTACTCGATGTGCTCTCGGGCGGCCCATCGGATTCGCACGATGATCTCAGGTTCACGGTCGTGCCGTGCGCGGCCGATCTGGACGACGATGGCCAACTCACGATTTTTGACTTCCTCGCCTTCCAGAACCTCTTTGATATGGGCGACCCAGTCGCCGACTTCGACGGCGACGGTGAGCTGACCATCTTCGATTTCCTTGCGTTCCAGAACGCCTTCGACGCCGGCTGCCCGTAGGCGGGGGCCCGGTCCTCACGAGCCGCTGGCGTGAGCCAGCGGACAAGGTTGGATGGCGACCGTCCGCGCGCCCTGCCCGCTGGCTCACGCCAGCGGCTCGTTGGAGCGGTTCGTCCACGGTCAGGCCACGAGCTCACTCTCGCGGCTCGGTTGGGGCCGCCCAACCTACCCTCCCCTCCCATGAGCCAAACCAGCGCCACCACCGCCACCGAGACCGCTTCCCCCCTCTCCACCGCCCGTAAGGGCGATATCCACCTCTGGACCCGCACCCTCATCCCCACCCCCCGCGAGGCCCCCGCCGACGCGACGACGCCCAGCCACGTCTATCTGGTCCGGGCGGGGTTCATCCGGCAGCTCGCCGCGGGGGTGTACGACTACCTGCCGCTGGCCTGGCGCAGCCTCCGGAAGATCCAGGAAATCGTGCGGCAGGAGCACGAGCGGATCGGGGCGATGGAGATGCTCTTCCCGGCCATGGAGCCGGTGAGCCTCTTGAAGCAGACCGGGCGCGACGAGGCGTACGGCGACGACCTGTTCACCCTCCAGGACCGGCACGGGCGGGACATCGCGCTCGCCCCGACCCATGAAGAACCCATCGTCGAGATGATGAAGGGGGCCATCACCAGCTACAAGCAACTGCCGCTGAGCCTGTACCAGATCCAGACCAAGTTCCGCGACGAGCCGCGGCCGCGGTCGGGGCTGCTCCGCTGCCGCGAGTTCATCATGAAGGACGCGTACAGCTTCCACCTCAATCAGCAGGGCGAGGGCGGGCTGGACGTGGCCTACGACCAGTTCTACGACTGCTATTCGCGGATCTTCACGAGGTGTGGCCTGACCTTCACCGCCGTCGAGGCCGAGAGCGGGCCCATCGGCGGCTCGGCCAGCCACGAGTTCATGGTCCATGCGGAGTCAGGAGAAGACAAGGTGCTGGTGTGCCCGGCCAGCGGCTACGCGGCCAACGTGGAGAAGGCCGAGATCGGCGAGCGGGCGTGGACGTTCGAGGGCGAGGCCAAGCAGGCGCTCGAGAAGCGGCACACGCCGGGCATGCCGGGGATCGCGGGCGTGGCCGAGCATCTTGGCGTGACGGCGAGCGGGATGCTCAAGACGATCGTGTTCGAGCGGGCCGACATCAGAGATGCCGACCGCAAGGCGATAAACGAGTTTGACCGGCTCGAGAAGGAATCCGGGGTCGCCTCGGCGTCACTGCACATGGGTCGACCGCCACACGGTTGGGTTTTGGCGGTCGTTCGAGGGGACCACGAGGTCAATCCCGCGAAGGTGCGAGATGCTGTGGGGTTTGAAGTCCGGCTGGGGAACGAACACGAGGCAAGAGCCGCGGGATTTGCCATCGGCTACGTCAGCCCCCGCGCGTGCTTCTCGGCCTCTCCATTCCCGGGTGATGACGTTCGGCTTGTAGTTGATCCGGATGCGGCCCAAGGGGGTGTCCCCTGGGCGACGGGCGCGGATGAGGTTGACCACCACGTCACCGGCTTCAACTGGAAGCGCGACATGGGTGTCGACCTGCCGCTGACGATAACAGAGCAGTTCTTGATTGGTGACAAGCTTCAGGTCAAGGTCGCGGACATCCGCAACGCCGAGGCGGGCGACCCCAGCCCGAGGGCGGCGGGCTCCAAGCTCGAGACCCAGCGGGGCATCGAGGTGGGCCACATCTTCAAGCTGGGCACCAAGTACAGCGACGCGATGGACTTCAAGGTGCTCGCCGAGGACCAGAAGCCGCGGGCGGTGACGATGGGGTGTTATGGGATTGGTGTCAGCCGGACCATGGCCGCGTGCGTCGAGATGAGCCACGACGAGAACGGCATCATCTGGCCGGCGGCGGTGGCGCCCTATCACGTCGAGATCATCCTCATGAAGCCCGAGGACGACAAGCAGCGGTCGGTCGCCGGCGAGCTGGCCGAGAAGCTGGCGGCCAGGGGCGCCGACGTCCTGATCGACGACCGCAAGGAGCGCCCGGGGCCGAAGTTCAAGGACGCCGACCTCATCGGCATCCCCGTGCGGCTCACGCTGGGCGACAAGGCGCTGGACGCCGGGGGCGTGGAGTTCAAGCTGCGCAAGGACGCGGGCAAGGGCGAGGTCGTGGCGTTCGACTCGGTGATCGACCGGTGCATCGGCGCGCTCTTGGTCCAACAGGAGAGCGCGTGACGTTGCTGCTGGATGCCAAGAACGTCCACAAGACCTACAAGCTGGGCCGCGTCCCGGTGCCGGTGCTGCGTGGGGCGTCGCTGACCCTCAAGCCGGGCGAGTGGGTGGCGATCCTCGGGGCCTCGGGCAGCGGCAAGAGCACGCTGCTGCACCTCATCGGCGGGCTCGACAAGCCCCAGGACGGCAGCATCACCTTCCAGGGGCGCGACATCTCGAAGCTGGGGCCCGGCGGGCTGAACCGCTACCGGGCCCGGGACGTGGGCATCGTCTTCCAGTTCTACCACCTGCTGCCCGAGCTGGACGTGGTGGGCAACGTGCTGCTGGGGGCGATGACCCAGGGCGTGCTGGGGCGGAAGGTGCCGGCCGAGCGGCGCGAGCGGGCCAGGGAGTTGCTCACGGCCTTCGGCCTGGGCGAGCGGCTGCGGCACAAGCCCGCCCAGCTCAGCGGCGGCGAGCGGCAGAGAGTTGCCATCGCCCGGGCGTTGATCGCCGATCCGCCCCTGCTGCTGGCCGACGAGCCCACGGGCAACCTCGACCAGCACACCGGCGAGGGCATCCTGGACGCCCTGGAGAAGGTCGTGCGGCCCGATGATCCGAATGCTCCCCAGCGGGCCATGCTAATGGTGACCCACGACCAGCAGGTGGCCGAGCGGGCCGACCGGGTGGTGCACATGGTGGACGGGGTGATCGTGGAGGCAACGGCCGCGGCCACGTAGGGATACCTTGTATGCCTATTGGGTGACCTTCTCCGCTTCCGGTTGGTCCTCACTAGGTTCTGGCCCGCGCGAAGGGGCAACAGCGCGTAGTATCGTCACGATGGATCCGCCCCGGGGGCAGGAGATGTTCGGTCGCCGGACGCCTCGGCCTGCCCGACGTGGCGGGATACAGGGCAGGGAACCCAGCACCTTGACACCCACGGGCGCCACCGGACAGCACGCTTCGGCCCAGTCGGGCACTTCGGCCCCGCCCGAGAGCGGCCGGCCGATGGAGCTGCGCGGGCTGGGCGGCCCGGCGTCGGCCACGGTCGAGGAGGTCGGCGCGGGCGTGGCGGTGGTGTTTCTGCACGGGCTGGTGGGGCTCAACGAGCACTGGGAGGAGGTCGTCCGCCTGGCCGAGTCCAGCGTGCGATGCGTGCTGCTGCAGATCCCGCTGCTCGATCTGCGCGGGGACAACTGCTCGATCGACGGCGTCACCGCCCTGACCATCGACTTCCTGGAGAAGCACTTCGACCACCCGGTGGTGCTAGTGGGCAACAGCTTCGGCGGGCATGTTGCGCTGAGAGTGTCCCTCCAGCGTCCGGACCTGGTCCGCGGCATGGTGCTGGCCGGCTCCAGCGGGCTCATCGAGAAGTCCATGGTCAGCGACATCCAGCTCCGCCCAAGCCGTGCGTGGCTGGAGCGCAAGATCGGTGAACTGTTCTACGACCCGGCCACGCACATGCGTTCCAGCGACATCGAGCGCGCTTACCAGCAGCTCAGTGAGCGTGGCGGTGCCCGGGCCATGGTGCGCCTCAGCCGCAGCGCCCGGCGCAACCACCTGGGTTCACTCATGCGCAGCATCGGTGTACCGACGCTGCTTATCTGGGGGAAGCAGGACATCGTCACCCCGCCCGAGGCCGCCGAGCAGTTTGCCTCCATGCTGGGCCGCTCGCGGCTGGTGTGGTTCGACCGCTGCGGGCACGTGCCCATGATGGAGCACCCCGAGCCCTTCGCACAGGAACTGGTCGAGTTCGTCGAGAGCCTCGGCCCCGAGCACGGGCCCGCAAAGGCCGAGAGCTAGCGGGCCTTGGGCTCATGACCGCACCACTCCAACAACCGGGTTCGCTGCGATGGACCTCGCTCATTGGCGCGGGTCTGCACGCGGCCGTGGCCCGCCGGGCCCGCCGGCTTCGCAACCACGACGAGTGGATGGCCAACACCGCCTACGTCCAGCGGGCCCAGCTCCGCAAGCTGCTCGAGCGGGCCAGGAACACGGCCTTCGGCCGCGAGTACGGCTTCGGGAGTGTGCTGAAGGCCAGCGACGCGGAGATCGCGGCGGAGTATCGCAGGGCCGTGCCCGCGCGCGATTACGTGGCGTTCCTGCCGTACGTGAAGCGGATGGTCGAGGACGCCGAGCCCGACGTGCTGTGGCCCGGGCTGGTGAAGCAGTTCTGCCAGACCAGCGGCACGACGGCGGGCGACAAACGCATCCCCATCACCGACGCGATGATGGCGTCGAACAAGAAGGCGTCCTTCGACATCTTCGCCCACGCGAGCAACTGGGGCGTGTCGATCCCTCGCCTGCTGGGCGGCAAGGCGTTGTTCCTGGGCGGCTCGAGTGCGCTGGACCGCCAGGACAACGGCGTCCTCATCGGCGACCTCTCGGGCATCGCCACCCAGCAGATACGCTGGCCGCTCAGCGCGATCTACTCGCCAGGCCGCGAGATCGCCCTGATGGACCACTGGCCCAGCAAGCTCGAGGCGATGGCAGAACTGACCAGCACCCAGGACGTCCGCATGGTCAGCGGCATGCCGAGCTGGACCGTGGCGCTCATGGAGAAGGTCCTCCAAAAAACCGGCAAGGCCCGCATCGATCAGGTCTGGCCCAACCTGACGCTCTTCACCCACGGCGGCGTGCGGTACGACCCCTTCGAGCCCACCGTGCGGCGGCTATTCACCGGTGGCGAGCGCGACATCCCCGTTCGGCTGGAGCTCTACCCCGCCAGCGAGGGGTTCATCGCAATCCAGGACGAACTGGGCAAGCCGGGCATGCGACTGAACGCTGACCATGGGATCTACTACGAGTTCATCCCGCTCGAGGAGATCGGCAAGGACGACGCACCGGCCTTCTGCGCCGACGAGGCAGAGCCCGGCCAGCGGTACGTCGTGGTCATGAGCACGTGCGCCGGGCTCTGGCGGTACGTCATCGGCGACGTGGTGGTCTTCGAGAGCGTGCCCAACCGCATCGGCTGGGGCGGGGGCACCGGGCCCGCCCGGCTACGGATCGTGGGCCGGCACAAGCTGTTCATCAATGCGTTTGGCGAGAACCTGATCGTCGAGAACATCGAGACCGCCGTGGCGCATGCCGCGAGAGAATCGGGCATCGAGGTGGGCGAGTTCACGGCCTCGCCGGTGTATCCGGGCCCGGGCGTGCGGTCAGGGCTGCAACTGGCCGTCGAGGTGTTGGGCGAGGGGGATTTGGGCCGGTTCACCGAGGCGTTCGACTCGAAGCTCCAGCGCGAGGTGGTGGACTACCGCGTGAAGCGGACCGACAGCCTGGGCATGGCCCCGCCCATCGTGACGCCGCTGGAGCCCGGGGCCATCCACCGGTGGATGCAGGGCCGCGGCAAGCTGGGCGGACAGAACAAGGTGCCCCGCTGCGCGAACCATCGCGAGTTCATGGACGCCCTGGCGGGTCCGGTGTGCCCGGCCGAGCCGGTGGACAACCGCCCATAAGTCGAGGCAGAAGGCGGAAGCGCCAGTGCCGGCGCTCTATCGTTGCCCTGCTCGCCAGGAGTCCCACAACGCGACTCGGGCCTACCCGGCCGAAACCCGTATGCGCATCCTCATTTCCAATCCGGACACCATTGGCGACGTCGTCCTGCGCGAGCCGCTGTTCCGCGCACTCACCGAGGCCGGGCACGAGCTGGCGTTGGTGGTCAGCCCCCTGGTGCAGCCCATGGCCCGGGCTGTGGCGCCCTCGGCTCGGATTATCGAGCTGCCCATGAACATGTACGAGGGCAAGCTGGAGCCCGACGACGAGCGGCTCGATCCGTTGCTGGAATCGGCCGCAGGGTTCGCTCCGGACGTGATGCTGGGCGCGCCCTATACCTGGACGCTGCTCGAAGAGCGGCTGTGCGAGGCGCTGCCAGACGCAAGGTCGATCGGCCAGGCGGGCGGTCGGTTCAGCGACCCCGGCTACGGACGCGATATGGCCGCCCAGCCGCCCTTCGACGAGGTGGTCCGTGTCAACGAGGACCTGCACGAGCTGCGCAAGAGCGAGGCGCTGGCCCGGGCGGTGCTTGGCGCCGAGGTCCACCTGGACGATCCGCGCCTGGAACTCGACGTTGAGTTGGCGCGCTCGGCCGACGCTGTGCTGGCGCGGCTGGATTTGGCGCGTGGCTCGTTCCTGGCCGCGTGCGTGGGGCACCACGAGCACACGTCGATCCGCAACTGGCGGCCCGAGCGATGGGCCGAGGCCCTGGCGTACTGGATGGAGCGCTACGAGCGGCCCGTGCTGCTGCTGGGGTCCCAGGGCGAGGCCGAGGTCTCGCGGACCATCGCCGACGCGCTGGAGGCCAAGGGGCTCGAGCCGCGGCACTGGTTTGGCGGCCCTGAGGGTGACACGATGCTGATGGCGGCGCTGCTGGCCGCCTCGCGCGGGTACGTCGGGCGCGATACCGGGCCCATGCACATCGCCGCCGCCTTGGGCAAGCCCGTGTTCGCGGTGTTCGGCGGGGGGACGTGGCCCCGGTTTCGCCCTCTGGCGAGCCCCAGCGTGTCGATCACGCTGGCGGTGCCGTGCTCACCGTGCGACTGGCGTTGCGAGCAACGGCGTTCGCACTGCGTGAAGGACATCCCCGTGGGGGCCGTGACAGGCCAGATCGATCGGTTCGAGTCGGAGCGTGTGGAAGGCGGGGAGGTCGTGCAGATCGAGCCCAGCCGGGCGATGCTGGTGGGCATCGCGGGCGACGCGGCCCGCTCGGCACGGCAATATCGCGCCGAGCTTTCGGTTGCCCGGCGCACGCTGCAGGAGAAGGACGAGCAAGCTCGGAGGAACGTGATGAGCGAGAACGCGGTGCTGCAACGGCTTGATCGCCTCGAGCGGGCAATCCAGAGCAAGCAGTCCGATGAGGCGGATCGTCGCGCCAGCGAGGTTACCCAGAAGCTCAACCAGCACACCCAGGCGCTGCAACAGGCCCGCCAGGAACTGGCCCAGGCTGTGAAGCGGGCCGATACCGCCGAAGAAGTCAGGTCGAGCCTGAAGAACGAACTGGAGCAACTCAAGGCCGAGCTTGCCCAGACCAAGCAGCGACTCCATACGTCGGAGCGGCAAACCCAGGAACTCGAGGCGTCGAACCGGCAGCGAACCCAGGAGCGCGATTTGGCCGAGCGCGAGGCCGCCGAGCTGCGCGCCCGGTACGCGGGGGTGGACCTGCCCAAGCTGCGGGCCGACCTCTCGGCTGCGCGCCGCCTGATCGGCACGCTGCAAGGTGAGCACAACGACCTGCGGCTGCGCGCCGAGCGGTTGCTCGAGGAACGCCGCGCAATGGAGAAGCTGGCCGACCAGCGCCACGTCGCCATCCACACGCTCGAGGGCAAGCTGGCCGAACTGTTGGCCAGCCGCTGGCGGCAGATGGGCCAGCGGCTGCACGTGGCCATGGTTCTGCCGTGGGAGGAAGCCGAGCGGCGCCGGCTGCTGGGGTCCGGGGCCAACGGGCAGCACGTGGGCTGAGCCTCGCGCACGAATCAGTACCCTGATAGGGAGCGACGAATGAGCAACACCCGCACCGAGAGCACGGGCCAACTGCGGCACGCCCGGCAACTTGCCGACAGGGCCCGGACGCTGGGCGAGAACGCCTCGATGGCCGAAGCGTTGGCCGTGGCCCTGGGCGGTGAGCTTGGTGTCGCACTCGTGGGTGGCGAGCCGACGGGCGAGGCGCTCGATGCGTTGGCAGAAGCCAGCAATGATCGCGATTGGCAGGTGTACGTCGCCGCGGGCGATGTCCAGGCCGCCCAGCGCCTGGCCGAGAAGCTCCGGCGGGCCGTGATCGTCGAGCATTCCATTGCCGAGTTCCTGCGCACGCTGCCGGTCAAGCCCAGCGTGTCGCTGCTGTTCGGCCAGAACGCGCTGCCGGCGCTGGCCGACGCTACCGCCGATGGAGGCCTGGTCGTCACAGACGCGGACCTTCGCGATCCCGGCCCGGCCTGGGAGCGAATCGATGGTGGGGCGGAGATGACACTGCTCGCACGCCGGAGCGCCTCGGCGGGCGTGATGCCAGTGCGGCTGGAGAGCGATCTGTTCGGCCGGTTGCGCGACCTCGCACGGGCGGCGCTGGCCGAGGGGCCCACGGCCGCAACCGAATCGACGATCCGTACCCCTGCGGTGGTGTCGCCCACTGGCCTGGGCAGCCCGAAGACGCGGCGGTCGATGGTGCAGGCGGTGATGCGGGCACGCGAGGTGTTGGCCCCTCGGCGGGAGAATCGCCGGCTCAGAGGCTTGAGCCGCTGGCCCTGGGTCGCAACCGAAGTGGAACCGCTGCCACCAACCATGCCCGACGGCTCTCCCTGGCCCAAGATCACGATCGTGACGCCAACGTTCAACCAGGGCCACTTCATCGAGGAGACGATTCTGTCGATCATCCGGCAGGGCTACCCCAACCTCGAGCACATCCTGATGGACGGTAAATCGACCGATCACACGATGGAGGTGGTCGAGAAGTACCGTGATCACTTCGCGGTGATTGTCTCGGAAAAAGACGAGGGCCAGAGCGACGCGATTAACAAGGGCTTCGCGAAGGCCACGGGCGACATTCTCACGTGGATCAATAGCGACGACATGGTGGCGCCGGGCGCGCTCGCCGCGGCGGCCATCGCCTTCAAGACCAGCGGCGCCGACTTCGTGAACGGCATGGCGCAGGTGTTCCGCGAGGACAGGCTGGTCCACCAGTGCATCACGAGTTGCAGCGAGGGTCCCATGCCGCTGCAGGACATGCTTGACCTAGAGAACTGCTGGCTGACCGGGCAGTTCTGGTGGCAGCCCGACTGCTTCTTTACCAAGGACCTGTGGGACCGTGCCGGGGCGCATGTCCGCGTGGACTGGTATTACTCGATGGACTATGAGTTGTGGCTGCGGATGGCCCAGGCGGGGGCGAAGGTGCACAGCATCGGTCGTCCCATCGTGTGGTTCCGCACGCACGACGATCAGAAAACCAGCGAGGGCGAGGGCTCTGGCTTCAAGGGCGAACTTCCCAAGGTTGTCAAGGACCATTGCGAGAAGCACAACATCACGCTTCAGGATCGTCCCCGCGAGGTCGTAAAGAACCGCTTGCGGGTGGCCTTCATTAACGATGTGGGCTTCGAGTATGGCGCGGGCATCGCGCATCGCCGGCTCATGCAGTCATTTGCCAACGCCGGGCACGAGGTACATGCGCTGGCGGCCACGCATCCAGAGCCGATCCGCGAGAATCCATCGGTCAGCGCCCAGGACGTACTCTCGGCCCTCGAGGGCATTGGGCCGGACCTGGTGGTGTTCGGCAACATCCACGGCGCCGATATCTCGCCCGAGGTGCTCAGCGCGGTGGCGGCGAAGCATGAGACCGTGTTCCTGATGCACGACATGTGGCTTCTCACCGGCAAGCAGACCTACATCGCCGACAGCACGGACCACCTGGAAGGGGTCGTGAGCGAGGAGGCCATCCACGCCGCATATCCGAAGATGCCCGCCGACCGGATCCGCTGGTCATGGGAGGCCAACCGTCGATTCCTGACCGGGTCCGAGCGGCTGACCGTGCTGACCAACAGCCAGTGGCTGGCGCGATGTGCGCAAGAGGCGCTCGACCATCCCGGCGTCCAGCAGGCCGAGGGCGCGCCCTTCGATCTGGGCGGCCGTCCGCCGATCATCCCCATTACCCTCGGCCTGGACCCCGCGGTGTTCAAGCCGCGCGACAAGGCCACCTGTCGCGACGTGCTGGGGCTGCCCCAGGATGATTTCCTCATCATGGCCTCGGCCTGCTCGCTCGACGACGAGCGGAAGGGCATCGGCCATCTCGCGCGGGCGCTCGAGCAACTCGGCCTGCCGGACGCGACGACGGTAGGGGTTGGGTACGTGCCACCCAATGCAAGGCCACCCATCCCGGGCATGCGCGCGATGGGGTATATGCGAGACCCCCAGCAACTCGCGATGCTCTACGCCGCGTGCGACCTGTTCGTGGCGCCCAGCACCGACGAGGCCTTCGGCCAAGTGTTCATCGAGGCGGCCGCCTGCGGCACGCCTTCGGTGGGCTTCCCGGTGGGTGGCGTGCCCGAGGCGATCACCCACGGGGTGACCGGTCTGGTGGCCAGTGAGGTCTCGGCCGAGGCGCTCGCCCAGGCCATCGACACGATCTACCGCGACGCGGACTATCGCCGAGATTTGGGCCGTTGGGGCCGCATCCACGTGCAGAACGAGTGGAGCCTTTGGACCAGCTACCAGCGCCTGCACACGGCGTTGCGGCGGAGCGGCGCGGCCGAACGCATCGGTCTGGGTCGGAAGATCGATTTCACACGCCCCGCTCCGGTCCCCGAGAGCCCCACACTCATCAAGACCACCAACCCCAGTTACGAGCCGCGGTTCGGTTTCGACTTCTGGGAGGGCCCGAACACCGAGCAGAATCTCGGCCGATTCCGCTGGCTCAAGGGGCCCGTCGCCGCGGCGGTGGTGCACGCCGGGCAGGCCGGGCAAGCCCGGCTCGCGATCACCTGTCGCAACCAGCACCGCAACCAGCGGCTCCGGGTGGTGCTCAACGGCAAGCAGGTGCACGAGGCGCCGCTGCCTGTCACCGCGCCCCGCACCGATCACGCGCTCACGCTGACAGTTCCGGTTCATGCCGGGCCGAACCACCTGCAACTTCACCTGTGGAAGTGGCACCAGGGCGAGGGGCGGGCATTGTCGATCATGCTGACCGATCTGCGATTGATCGAGGATTGATCCGGGACGACGCCGCTTTAGATGACGTCGCGGATTTCCGATCGGACCGCCCGCAGCGCCAGGAGCCCCAGCGTCGAGGTGAGCAACGCCCATCCCAGCGCCGCGGGCAGCAGCCACCAATCGGGTAGTCGGCCCTCGAGCATCATCTGCCGGCCGGCCTCGAGCGCGGGGTAGGTGGGGTTGTAGGGGAGCACCGTCTGGACCGCGTCGGGCAGGATATCGGGCTTGTAGACCATTGGGTAGGCCCAGAAGCCGAGCATCAGCACGATGCGGATGACCTCGGCCATGTCCTTCACGAACGGCACGACCGCCGCGCCCAAGGCCCCCACGCCAAAGCCCAGCATGAGCAGCAGCACGAACGGCACCGGCGCCAGCAGCCAGTAGGGGTTGGGGATGAAGCCAAAGGGGATCGCCGCAACCGCCAGGATGGAGTAGCTGATGGACAGGCTGATCGACGCCGAAACCACTGTCTGCGCCACAAAAGCGCTCTCGGGGATCGGCAGTTTGCGGAGGTACTGGGCGTTGGCGACGACGGCTTGGCTCCCGCGCGAGACCGTCTCGGAGAACGCCAGCCAAGGCAGCATGGCGCTGCACAGGTAGACCACATACGGGGCATCGCCTGTCCCCTCGCGGCTCATGATGCTGGCGAATACGAGCGAATAGATCAGGATCATCGACAGCGGCTGGATGATGTTCCACAGCACGCCCGCGCTCGCGCCGGCATAGCGGTGGCGAACGTCCGCCAGGGCCGTGCGCCAGATGTACTTGGTGTGCGGGAGCAACTCGAGCATGGCGGTCGGTCCAGTCAGTCGCCGTGCTTGGTGCGCAGCTTGGTGCTCAGGCGGCAGATCAGTTGCGCCCGTTCGGCCTCGTCGATCCAGTCTTGCAGCGTGCCGGCGATCTCGTCCTCGGGCACGGGCGCTCCCGGAAGTGGGCACGAGGCGCCGAGCTGGCGTTCGGCGATTGCCCGGTAGCGCGTCAGCGTGCGGTCGCCGTGCATCGAGACAAAGTCAAACTCCTCGTTGAGGAACAGCACCACGGGCACCCGGTTGCCGTCGTTGATGACCAGCCGCTCGGCCAGATCCATGTGCTCGTCGCGGTCGAGCAGGCCGAGCCCGATCAGGTCGGGCCGCAGCCCGGCGATAGCGTCGAGCATGGGCACCTGCTGCACGCAATCGCCGCACCAGGTGCCGCTGACGCAGAGGATGTGCATGCGGCGCGTGAAGCCCTTGAACAGGGACTGTTGCGCCTCGGTGGTGCGCACCTGCTGGCGGAAGTCGGCCCAGGCCTGCCGGTGGCGTTCGCTGCCGGTGGCCACGTAGTCGTCGTACGAGAGGGCCCGGTCGAACTTGGCCCGCAGGAAGTCGGTTTCGATCATGGCGTCACGGTATGCGTGGGAACCGTGGCGACACGGGCGGCGCCGCACTCGGGGCAGGTGTTCCCCACGACTGCCGAGAGGTCATAGCCGCACGCGAAGCAGGCGGGTGTGCGGACGCAGCGGCGGGCTTCGACGCCGATGATCCGGTCCTGGACGGCCAGCGTCAGCACGGTCCCGATGAGCAACGCCAGGCCGTACCCGAGGATCGCGCTGGCCAGGAGCGGGTAGGCCGTGATGCCAAAGGGGCCGGTGGCACTGGTCGAGGCCAGCGAGCCATCGGGGTGGAATGTGTTCATCTCGGTGTAGATCGTGGACACGGCTTCGAGGAATGTGAGCCAGCCAACGGCTCCGAGCATGAATGCCGCGGGCACGGCCACGATCACAATCCTGCGTCGCTTCTGGACAGCCTTAACCGCCGCCCGGGCCAGTTTGAGCGGGATTGCTAACTCCTGGGCCACCGCCAGGGGCGGATAGACGGCCCACCACACTCGATGGGGTCGATTGGTCATATCCGAGTGATTGGGAAGTGGAGCGGACGTGAGTCGAACACGCGACCTCATCATTGCGAACGATGCGCTCTACCAACTGAGCTACCGCCCCGTTTCGCCGGGTTTCGAACCAAGCGGCGTGAGTATAGGACGGCTCCTGCTGGACGTCAGGGGCGGCTTTTTAGGTCCAATAACTACACAAAACGGGCCAGTTTTCTCGGCTATTTCTGGCACAGATCGGCTGGCCTGCCGTTATATTGGTTAGTACTAACTTCATATCGCCGGCCGCTGTCTGGGCTGGCCCGTGGAGGGACGGGCCGACCCGGCCGCGACGGCAGGCTCGTGGAGGTAACTGCGATGGACGAACGGGATGGACGGATCGAACGGTGCCGGTGCCACGCCATGGTGCTGGGCACGGCGGCGTTGGCGACCCTGAGCGGCTGCGTTTCCCATGGGCACACGCACTACGGCTATGGGTATGGGTACTCCTCGGGCGGCTATTGCGGCGGGGCGGAGGAGGGGTTGATCCTGCTGGCGATCTACGGCGTCGTCAGCCTCGTGCACCTGTGCTTCAACTAGTGTTTCAGCCGGGCGGCCCGCCCATCAGTTGATATAGAAGATCGATCGGAACAGGTCGTCGCCGAAGGTGTCTTCCATGTCCTGCCAGAGCTCGTCGCGGGTGACCGGGCGGTCTTCGACGGGCACGAGGTAGGGCTTGGCGGCCGACCCCTGCACCCAGTAGAACACGTCGAAGTCGCGCGGCTCCTCGAAGAAGGCCCGCACGTCGATGCCCTGGGAGCCATCGCCGCGCCAGAATCGCAGCAGTTTCTCACCCTTGAGCAGCGCCTGGGCCTCGTCGAGGAGGTCGAGCCACATGTGCACCTGGGCCTCGCCGATGTCAACGCCCTCCAACGCCGGCGACTGGTGCGGCGCGGGCAGCCACTCGCGGTCGTCATCGGTCTCGGCCCGGGCGCTCTTCCACATGGCCCGGCTGTGCTCGATGGCGTTCAGCAGGTGCTGCCGGGCCCGTGACATGCGTTCGGCTCCGTCATCGGCCAGCGGGAATTCCAGGCTGCCCGCGAACGCGAGGATGTCCGAGACGTCGATCTCCATGCCGGTCGGGTCCAGCGGCTTGTTCTGCTGCAGGAACGGATAGGGTGTCTGTGCCTTGGGGAAGTACAGGTGGCCGCAGCGGTCGAACATCTCTTGGTTGTCGTAAGCCAGCATGACCTCGCCCGCGGCCATGAGCACATCGTTGTACGCACGCAGCCAGTGCAGATCGGTGACGTCGAGCCCGAGCACGAACGACCGCTGCTCTCGCGGGATGTTAATACCGCTGCGGAAAACGATCGCGAAGGCGCGGGCGGGCTCTTCCTGCCGTGAGGCGACGCCGTCGCCGTTGAAGTCCAGCGGGATCTCGGCCATGTCGAGCCGGAGTTTCCAGTCGCCGTCGGTCGGCACGCTGTCGAGCAAGCGGTCGGCCTCGCGCAGGTCGTCGAGCCAGGTCCGCACGATGTCGCGCACGTCGCCGGCGGTCACTTCCTTCGGGTCGGGGTTCATGCCCGCCTGCATCATGCCGCGGAACATCATGAGGCTGCCCGCGCGGAGCGGCTGGCCCGCGCCGTACTCGTAGAGTGTCTGGACGGCGTGCTCGCCGCTGCGGAAGAACACGGCCAGGGCGTGGGCGAAGCGTGTGCGCGCGTCGGCGTCGCCGGCTTCGACCATCCCGCCGAGCTCGTCGGCGGCGCTTGTGAGCGTGGCGCCATCGCGCGTGAGGGCGTCGGTCACGGGGTCGCTGGCGACGTTTGCATAGGCGTGGGCCGCCAGAAAACAGCCGCACAGGCCCAGGAGACGTCCGCTTCGATTCCGCATGGCTGCATCCTCCTTCGAGTTGGTCCGCCCCGCGCGTGGCCAGCCGCGGGCGTGTATTGTGGATGTTATGGCAACCCCACCAAACGAGCGGCTCAACCCCAACGGCGGCCTGACCCGCCGGGACTTCATGCGGACCACCTCGGCCGGCCTGGCCGCGGCGGCGGGGGGCGGATACATCGCCTCGCACGCGTCGGCCGCGTCGTCCGCGCCAAGGCGGACTGATGCCGTCGTGGAAGAACTCGACGGACTGCCGCAGGATCGCGCGTGGGGGCGTGGCCCCTTCGGCTATGACCTGCCCTACACCAGCCAGCGGATGCCCGTGCTGGCGGGCAACTGCGTGGCGACGAGCCAGCCCCTGGCGGCGCAGGCCGGCCTCGAGATGCTGCGTTTGGGCGGCAACGCGGCCGACGCCGCCGTCGCCACCGCCGCGGCGCTCACCGTGGTCGAGCCCACCGCCAACGGCATCGGCGGAGATAACTTCGCGCTCCTGTGGATGAAGGACGAAAGCGGCAACGCGAAGCTGCACGGGCTGAACGCCTCGGGCCGCTCGCCGAAGGGCCTGAAGCGCGAGGACTACGACGGGCTCGACCGCATGCCGCTGTACGACTGGCGCGCGGTCACGACACCGGGCGCGGTCTCGGGCTGGGTGGCCGTCATCGAGAAGTTCGGCACGCTGCCGCTCGAGAAGGTGCTCGGGCCGGCGATCCGCTACGCGCGCGAGGGGTACCTGGTGAGCCCGGGGGTGGCGGCGGGCTGGGGCGCGTCGGCACGGCGCTATCGCGGGGCCGACCGCTTCGAGGGCTGGCATCAAACGTTCGCACCCACCGGCAGCACGCCGCAGCCGGGGGAGCTGTTCAGGATGGAGGGCCATGCGCGCACGCTCGAGGCGATCGCCGGCACCGGGGGCCGGGCGTTCTACGAGGGCGAGATCGCCAGGGCCATCGAGGCCGAGAGCGAGAAGCACGGCGGCTCGCTGCGAATGGCCGATCTGGCGGCCCACGAGGCCAGCTGGGTCGAGCCCATCTCCATCGACTACCGCGGGTGGAAGCTGCACGAGATCCCGCCAAACGGCCAGGGCATTACGGCGCTCATCGCCCTTGGCATCATGCGGCATTTTGACCTCGCGGGCATGGAGGTCGACACCGCGAGGTGGATGCATCCGCAGATCGAGGCGATGAAGCTCGCATTCGCCGACGCGCACCAGCACATCGCCGACCCCGAGCACATGCGTGTCTCGCCCGCCGAACTGCTCGATGAGGGCTATCTGGAGTCTCGCGCGAAGCTCATCGACCCCGACAGGGCGACGGACTTCAAGTATGGCGACCCCAAGGAGGGCGGCACCGTGCTGCTGACAGCCGCCGACGCTGAGGGCAACATGGTCAGCTTCATCCAGAGCAACTACACCGGCTTTGGCTCGGGCATGGTCGTGCCCGGCTACGGCGTGGCGATGCATAACCGCGGGGGGAACTTCTCGCTCGAGCCGGGACACGCCAACGAGATCGCGCCGGGCAAGCTGCCTTACCACACGATCATCCCCGCGTTCGTGACGCGTGACGGCGCACCTGCCATGGCCTACGGCGTGATGGGCGGGTTCATGCAGCCCCAGGGCCACGCCCAAGTGCTGGTGCGCATGGCCGACCACGGGCAGAACCCCCAGGCGTGCCTCGACGCGCCGCGATGGCAGATCGAACGCGAGGGCGGCGTGATGATCGAGCCGGGCTTCGAGACGACCGCCGGCGATGGCGTGTACGACGAGCTGGAGAAGATGGGCCACCCACTGCGCAAGTACCGCTCCCGCACCGCCACGTTCGGCCGCGGGCAGGTGATCTACAAGCTGGAACATGGCTACATCGCCGCAAGCGACCTGCGGGCTGACGGGCAGGCAGTTGGGTTCTAGAAGGAACTTGCCTTCTTATCCGCCGCGTCGATCCACACCTGCGCCCGCTGGGCCCATGTTGTGCCGGGCAAAGCGCCGATGACGCGGTTGAACCAGTCGCGGGCTTTGGTGGCCTCTCCCAGCTTGTCGTAGGCTTCGGCCACGCCCAGCAAGAGTTGGCCCCTGACTTCAGCGGGCTGTTTGTCCCAGTTGTCATAGAGCTTCGACAGAGCCGCCTTTGCATCCTCGATGCCCTGCTTGGCGTAGCCGCTCGCCATGTTCTCGATCGGGTGGTGCTTGGCGAGGTTCAGCAGCGTGTTCGCCGCGACCATCCGCACACCGGGATTTTCCGGTTCGAGTTCGCGGGCCCTGTTGAGGTCGGCCAACGATGCGTTGGTGTGGTTCATGGCGGCACGGAAGTCGCCATTCGACGACGCGCTGCTGGCCTCAAACATCCTGGCAGCTCCCCGCCACGCGATTGCCTCGGCGTGCTGGGCGTCGGCCTCGATCGCACGCTCACACGTGCTGATGAGGCGCTGCCGGGCCTGGTCGTTGCCCTGGGCGGCCAGAACAAAGTCGGCGAATACCTCACGCTCGAATGCCCTGTAGCCAGTGTCGCCGGGCTGGATCTGGATGAACTCGAATGCCTGCTGGACGTTCCCGGGGTTGCCCGGAGTGGCCGATTGGCCCAGAGCCACGCTCGTGGCGGCGAGCAGTGCAATGAGAACAGGGATCAGTGGTTTCATCTGGTTCCTCCCTCGCGAGATTGGCGTCGTCCCGGTTACGCAGGTACTAGGTTTCCACGCCGTTCGCTTTCAGCGCCGCGTGCAGTGGCGAGATCAGGTCGCCATACCTGGCCGCCCGTCCCTTGGCCGACTTGTACACGGGCCGGCGGACCTGGGTGACGCTCAAGGTGCGGTCGGCCCGGTTGGCCTCGTGGGGGCGCAAGCAGCGGTCGTCCCACGGCAGGCCGACGAACTCGATGATCCGGCGTGCCATGCTGGGCAGGTCGTTGACCAGTTCCTCGTATCTCACCGTCATGAAGTCGTTGGGGCAGGCGTGCTCCCAGTGGGCGGCCAGCCGCTCGTTCTCCGCGTAGACCGCGGCCAGATCCTCGAAGCTGTCGGCGTAGGGAATGGCCGAGGGCCTCAGCCGCTCGAAGTAGCACGACAGGCAGTTGTCCGCGGGATCTCGTCTGGTATGGATGAACTTGGCGCCCGGCAGGATGCGATCGGCGAACCCCAGCCGCCGCATGTTGGCCAGGTCCTTGTTCGAGATCACCCTGGCGGTGGGGGCCTTGCCCCGCATCGCCCGCTCATACTTGGCGGCGCACGAGGTGAGTTGCTCAGCCGTCAGTTCGCGTGCGATCTTGGGCCACTGGCCATCAAGGTCAAACTCTGCCTGGGCGCTGCCGATAATGAGCTGCAGCGTGAAGTCTTCGTCGGCGCCGAAGGCCTCGGGGTGGGAGTGGAGGATCCGCTCGGTCAGCGTCGAGCCGCTCCGCGGCATGCCCACGATGAACACCGCCCAAGAGCCGTCGCTGCTCGCCCTCGGGCCAGAGTCCATCCAGTCCTTGCTGAAGGTCTCGATGATGCGATCGTTCTCGGCCCTGTAGTCGTCGATGCTGAAAGGCACGGTGAGCATCGAGTTGCCCCGGCGCGCGGCCTCGAGCGCCTCCTTGTACTGCTTGTTCCGCTCGTAGGCGCGGGCCATGGTCAGCAGCGTGCTGCGAAGCTGGGGCTCTTCGGGAAGGTCGGCCCGCATCACACGCTCCCCCAGAGCGATCGCGTCGCCCAGACGCTTGGACTCCATCAGCACCCGAACACCCACCGCGGACAGGGATGGATTCGTGGGGTTGGCGGACACGGCTGGCTCGAGCGTCTTCCAGGCACGCTTGAAGTTGCCCTGCATCTCGTAAACCTCCGCCCGACCGGCAACGGCCGGCGGGAAGCCGGGGTCCAGCTTCAGCGCGGCGGCGTAGTGGGCGAGCGCATCGCCCAGCCGGCCGGCGTGAACGTACGTCTCGGCCAGTTGCACCTCTCGCAGGGGCGAGGGCGTGGTGTTCTCGACCACGAAGCTGCGATGCTCGATGGCCTGGTCCACGAATCCGGTCGCCAGGCAGACCTCTCCCATCAGCAGGTGCACGTCGGGGTCCTTGGGCAGGTTCTGCAGCAGCGTCAGCCCTAGGGCGTGGGCCTGCGGATAATCACCGCGACCGCTCGCCTCCCGGGCGCTGTTCAATAGCTCACTCTTCCGCTCTTGGCTCAGGCTCATGGGGCCATCATAAACCCCGGGCCCGCCGAAACCCGGGGCGGCGCGATCCCTGGCGGGCTATGGTCCGCCAGCCGTGGGGCCACACCCGGGGAAAGTCGCCATGCGCGGACTGCTGAATCTGGACGCATCGCTCGAACCCATACAGGCCGATCTGGCCTCGTACCTGGGCCGCGTGGCCGACCGGTTCGACGCCGCTCTTGCCAGCGACATACTGGCCGTCCAGCGATTGACCCGGCACGTCGAACGCTACCGTGGCAAGATGCTCCGCCCAGCCCTGGTCGCCCTCTCGGCCGGCGCGGCCCACGGCGACCTGGCCGAGGTGCTGCAAGGCCCGAAGGGCCCGGCCATTGAAGTCATCGGTGCTGTGTGTGAGATGGTGCACATGGCAACGCTCGTCCACGACGACGTGCTCGACGAGGCCGACACCCGACGCAGTGGGCAGACCGTCAACGCCATGAGCGGCAACGAGACCGCCGTCATCCTGGGCGACTATCTCATCGCCGGGGCGTATCACCTCTGCTCCACGCTCGACGAGCAGGCCACCGCGCTCCGCGTGGCGCGCGCCAGCATGGTCGTGTGCAGCGGCGAACTGCTCCAGCTCGATCGCCGCGACGACCTGTCCCTCGACGAGGCTACCTACTTCGAGATCATCGACCGCAAGACCGCAGAGCTCATCGCCGCCGCCTGCGAACTGGGCGCCACCGCCGGCGGCGGGTCGGCCGAGATCATCGCCGCGCTGGAAGCCTTCGGCCGGCAGATCGGTGCAGCATTTCAGGTACGCGACGACCTGCTGGACCTCACCGGCCGAGAGGAAATCGTTGGCAAGAGCGTGGGCCGCGATGCACGCAAGGGCAAGCTCACACTCCCGGTCATTCATCACTTGGCCCGGGCCGAGCCGGCCGATCGGGCCCACAGCCTCGCCCTGGCCTTACGGGCGGCCACCGAAGAATCCGGCGATGCCCCGGCCGAGCTGCGCGGGCGGCTGGACACCACCGCCTCGGTCGAGCATGCCCAGGCGGCATCCGAGGCCATCGTCGCCCGGGCTCGTCTCCGGCTGGATGCCCTGGCCGAGTCGCCCGCTCGCCGGGCGCTGCTGGCGATGGCCGACGCGGTGGTCGATCGGGCCTTCTGATCGGTCTTCTGACCGGCGTTTGCCCCGCATCTGGGCGCGATGACGGGCCTTCGGACCCCGAGCGCGCAATAATGTCTTGTTCCGCTGGCCTCGAACCCGGCGGACGCCCCGGGCGTGTGCCAGAGTGGACTAATGGGGCGGATTGCAAATCCGTTTGGCGAAAGCCGTTCGTGGGTTCGAATCCCACCGCGCCCTCTTCTTTTTCTTGCGACCGTCGTCGCAAGACCCGAATATTTCCCGATCGGAGGCACTGATGACCACCGCCGCACCCGCCCAGAAAGCCGGTCTTGAAGGCGTTGTCGCCGGCGACACCGCGATCTGCAACGTCGAGCAGGACGCCCTGATCTACCGCGGCTACGATATCCACGACCTGGCCGAGAACGCCTGCTTCGAGGAGGTCGCCTACCTGCTGCTCGAGGGCGAGAAGCCCACCGCCGACCAGCTCCAGTTCTTCAAGGACGAGCTCATCGCCAATCGGGCCCTGCCGCCTGCGGTCATCGACTACCTCAAGACCGTCAAGCCCATGGTCATCGGTGGCAGCGCCGTGCCCATGGACATCCTTCGCACCGCCGTCAGCCTGCTGGCCAACCTCGACCAGGAGTGTCAGGACATCTCCGCGGAGGCCAACCTGCGCAAGGCCAAGCGGCTGACCGCCAAGATCCCCACGATCATCGGGCACATGCAGAACGTCATCGACGGCCGCGACATCGTCGCGCCCGACACCGGCGGCGACGCCAATCTCAGCCACGCGGCCAACCTGCTCTACCTCATGAGCGGTGAGAAGCCCGATGCCCAAGCCGAGAAGGTCGTCGATGTCTCACTGACCCTCTACGCCGAGCACGACTACAACGCCAGCACCTTCACCGGCCGAGTCATTGCCGGCACGCTGAGCGACATGCATGGCGCGGTCACCGGCGCCATCGCCGCCCTGAAGGGTCCGCTGCACGGCGGGGCGAACGAGGCGGCCATGGACATGCTCCGCGAGATCATGAAGGACCTGGACGGCAACATCGACAAGCCCGCCGTCGAGAAGTGGATGCACAAGGCCTTCGAAGAGAAGCGCAAGCTCATGGGCTTCGGCCACCGGGTCTACAAGAACGGCGACCACCGCGCCCCGATCCTCCACAAGCTGGGCCGCGCTGCCGCCGAGAAACGCGGGGCCGAGTACAGCAAGTGGTTCGACCTGGGCGAGATCGTCCAGCAGATCATGCTTGACGAGAAGAACATCCACCCCAACGTGGACTTCCCCTGCGGCATGACGTACTACGCGCTAGGCATCCCCGTGCCCCAGTACACGCCCATCTTTGTGGCCGCCCGCATTACCGGCTGGGCCGCCCACATCATGGAGCAGCATGCCAACAACCGCCTCATCCGCCCGCGGGCCAACTACGTCGGCCCCGACCTGCGCAAGTGGAACGGCTGATCGGCAACGATGTCCCAACGCGAGTTCGAGTCGACACTGCACACCGATCTGGCCGACCGTATGACCTACGGCGGCTATCTCCATTTGGAGAAGATCCTCACGGCCCAGCAGCCGCTGAGCGATCCGGCCCATCACGACGAGATGCTCTTCATCATTCAGCATCAGACCACCGAGCTGTGGCTGAAGCTGATGATCCACGAGCTGCGCGCCGCCATCGCCGCCGTGCAAGCGGGCGACCTCGAACCCAGCTTCAAGATCCTCGCCCGCGTCAAGCACATCCTCCAGCAGTTGCTCAACCAGTGGAGCGTGCTGGCGACGCTCACGCCCACCGAGTACGCCCAGTTCCGCGGCGTGCTGGGCAACGCCAGCGGCTTCCAGAGCTTCCAGTACCGGCTCGTCGAGTTCCTGCTTGGCAACAAGGACCGGCGCATGCTCGAGGTCCACAAGCACGACGCCCAGGCGTATGGCGTGCTCAAAGAAGCCCTCGAGCAGCCGAGCATCTACGACGCGTTCCTCACGTACATGAAGGTCCAGGGCCTGCCCGTGCCCGACGCCGCCGTGAATCGTGACTACGCCGAGCGCCGCGAGATGGACGAGGGCGTCATCGCCGTGCTCAAGACCGTCTACGAGAATCCCCACGACCATTGGGCCGCGTACGAGATGGCCGAGAAGCTCGTCGACGTCGACGATCAGTTCGGCCAGTGGCGCTACCGCCACCTGCGCACGGTGCACCGCATCATCGGCATGAAGCGCGGCACCGGCGGCTCAAGCGGCGTGCCCTTCCTCCGCCAGATGATCGACCACCAGTTCTTCCCCGAGCTGTGGGAGGTCCGCACGCGGATCGACGAACTGCCGAACTCAATGAAGTAACAATCGATCGGCTGTTAGTGTCATGGACTGCCGAGTTGCTCAACCGTGCTCATGATCAACTCCATCTGCTCTTGGTGCGTGCCGAGAACAAACTCACGGTTCATCGGGTTACCACCCCGCCGCCTGAACGCCCACTCGCCGTCGAGGGCAAGGATTGAGTCGATGCTCAATGGATCTTCGGGCTCGTACTGCGCAAACGCGACCTTAAGAAGTTCGCGATCCTCGTCCCGCCAGAGTTCAGAGTTGTCTTGCACAAAACCAGCAGCGTCCGCGAGCATCTCGATCGCAGCCATCCACTCGAGCACATCGCTCGAGGCGGTTTGGTGCGCCAGCCTCACGACACCCGCCACACGCTCAGCCGCCCTTCGCAACTCTTCGGTTTCGGCGAGTCGTTTGGCGTCTGCCAATAGCACCGTCTGCCAATAACGCGACACATTGAGATGGGGGTGCCGACTAGACTCTAAGCCGCCATGATAATAGAACTGCTGAGCCCAATCACAACGTTGTAGCTGAGTCGCCACCAAGACCTGCTCAATCTGTTGCTGAGCCCGTTCGAGCTGCCGAGCACCAGTAAATAGACCTTCCTGTGGATCAATGGCGAGTATCCCACGCTCTTGGAGTTCCAAGAAAATCACGTGATACTCAAACGCAGCGTTTTGAATGCTCTGAGATTCGTTTCCGAGTTCTTCCTGCTTGGCAGACGCAGGTGTCTCGATCTCGGATGACTCTACAGACTGATCCCCGCACCCGATGATGCCAAGCGCAGCGATGATGGCCATTGCTGAAGCAAGGTGTATTGGACCGAGCAAGTACTCCCGGCTGTCACATTTCGTATTCATCTTGTACCCCCGACTCATGAAGTCTAGCTCACACCACCCCCGGCAACCCAATCACAAAATCCGTCCCTTGCCCCTCCTCGCTCTCGAACGTCAGCTCCCCGCCGCTGGCCTGCACGATCCGTCGGCTCGTCGGTAGGCCCAGGCCCGTGCCGCCCTGCTTGGTCGTGAAGTAGGGGTGGAAGATCCGCTCGGCCGTACCTTCGGGCATGCCCGGGCCCGTATCGGTCACGTGGATCTCCACCATCCCATCCCGCGGCCGGTGCCGCACGCGCAGCATGAGTTCCTTGGGAGCAGGGCCGCCCGCGTCGGCCATCGCCTGCGTCGCGTTGAGCATCAGGTTCAAGATCGCCTGCTTCAGCCGCGGCGCGTCCACGTTCGCCCATGCCGGCTCGCCGGCCAGTTCCAGGCGCAAACGCACGCCCCGGCTCTCAGCCTGTGGCAGGAAGAAGTCGGCAAGCTCCTCGACCAGCCGGTTCAGGTCTACCCGTGTGGGCGACAAACGCAACTCGCCGGCGAAGTCAAGGAAGTCGCTGAGGATGTCCCCCAGCCGCTCGACCTCACGCTTCAGCGTACCGGCCCGCCGGACCAGCCGCCCGCGGGCCTGCTCGTCGACCCCCGGCAGGTCGTCGACGGTCTCGGCCAGAAGCTGCGCGTTCATGCCGATGGTCGACAGCGGGTTCTTGATCTCATGCGCTAAGCCGCCGGTCATCGAGCCGATCTCGGCCAGGTGCTCGGCCGCGCGTGCCCGGCCCTCGGCCTGCCGGGCACGCCGTGTTAGCACCCGCGTGGCCCACCAACTCGCCGCGGCGGAAACCAGCAGGCCGGCTCCAAAGCCCGCGATCGCGTTCGTCAACGGTGTTCCCAAGCTCTCCAGCGGCATCCAATGAGCATAGATGCCCCGGCCAGTGCCCGGACTACCGACGCGGCGAGCGGCGAGCGGCCTTCTCGTTGGTCGTCTCAACCGTGCCGACTCGGACCACTCGCGTGGCCTTCCAGCCACGCTCGGTCTGTTCTGCGTCGTATTCCACGGTCGCACCATCCCGCAGGAACCGGTACCCCGGCCCGCGGATCGCCGAGTAATGGACCATGATGTCCTGATCGTCCGGGCCGATGATGAAGCCGTAGCCCTTGCGGGCGTCGAACCACTTCACCTCACCCTCGAGACCCACGAGCGACTCGTTCGGATGCACGGACATGATCGCTACTCCGCCATCCACCCCCGCCAAAAGCCCCATGAAGCGGGATAGGCAAATGACCTCGCAATCCGAACTGGCGGGAACGCCAGCCCAATCCAGGCTTGCCCAGTTTACCATGTCTGGCCGCGAAGCGTATCACGAAATCTGCTCAACCTCGTCAAAGTTAGTACAAACTTCAATGATGTGGAGACACACGCCGTTCCGCAGCTACCGAGGATCAGCACCTGCCCCATCTGATGATGGGGGGTCATCGCGATCCGCACGGCCCTGCCAGCCAATGTAACAGGCCCCGCCAGAAGCGGGGCCTGTCCATCCGTCCGCGGGTTGTCAGAGGTAGATCACTCGACTGCCGCGGGACGCCGGCCGCCGCGGCGCCTCGAGCGACGCTCGCCGTCGCGGCCACCTTCACGGTTGCCACCCCGATCGCCGTCGCCATCGCGGCCTCGCCCCCGGCCCCGGCCGCGGGAGCCACGATCGCCGCGGTCCTCGCGCTCGCCGCCCTCGTCATCCCCGCCGCCGCGCTCCTCGGGCGGCAGGGCCTGCTTGCGGCTGAGCTTGATGCGGCCCTGGTCGTCGACGAGGATCACCTTCACGGTCACCTCATCGCCCACGTTCACCACGTCGGTCACCTTCTCGACGTACCCGTCCTTGAGTTCGCTGATGTGGCACATGCCGTCGGTGCCCGCGGCGATCTCGATGAACGCGCCGAAGTCACGCACACTCACGACCTTGCCGGTGTAGATCGAGCCGACCTTGTTCTCCTAGCCCAGTGCTTCGATTTCTTGCTTGGCGCCCGCGAGGCTGTCGCCGTCGGTCGAAGCGACCGAAACGGTGCCGTCCTCGGCCACGTCGACCTGCACGCCCCAGCGTTCCTGGATGCCGCGGATGGTCTTGCCGCCCGGGCCGATAAGCTTGCCGATCTTCTCGGGGTTGATCTTGATGGTCTCGATGCGCGGGGCGTAGCGGGAGATCTCCTCGCGGGGGGCCTCGATCACCTGCTCCATGATGTCGATGATCTCCAGCCGACCCTCGCGGGCCTGGTCGAAGATCAGCTCGATCTGGTCCATCTCCAGGCCACGGGCCTTGAGATCAAGCTGGATGCCCGTGATGCCATCGCGTGTGCCGGCGATCTTGAAGTCCATATCGCCGAAGAAGTCTTCCTCACCCAGGATGTCGGTGATGTAGACCTCGTTGCCGCCCTTCTCATCGGTTACACGACCAACCGAGATGCCCGCGCAGGTCGCACGGATCGGCACACCGGCATCCATGAGGGCCAGGCAACCACCGCAGATCGACGCCATGGACGAGGAGCCGTTGCTTTCGGTGATGTCGCTGACCAGGCGGATGGTGTAGGGGAACTCGTCCGGCCCGGGCAGGATGCCCAGCAGGCTGCGCTCGGCGAGCGCACCGTGGCCGATCTCACGGCGGCCTGGGCCCATGATGCGGCCAGCCTCGCCCACGCAGAAGGGCGGGAAGTTGTAGTGCAGCGTGAACTTCTTGCTGTACTCGGGCATCAAGCCATCAACGATCTGCGCGTCCTTGCCCGTGCCCAACGTGCAGCTTACCAGGCTCTGGGTCTCGCCGCGCTGGAAGATAGCCGACCCGTGCGTGCGCTCGAAGTAGCCCACCTGCCCATAGATCGGGCGCAGCTCCTTGGGCTTGCGGCCGTCGGCGCGCACGCCCTTGTCGATCAGCAACTGGCGGGTCACCTTCTTCTCGAGGGTGCGGAAGGCATCCTTCGCCAGCCCGCGACGCTTGGTGCTCTCAAGGTGCTCACCCGGCGTGCCATCGTCGATGATCGGGAAGTGCGCATCCAGCACCTCGTCGCGGATCTCGCCAACGGCCTTGCTGCGGTCGCTCTTGCCCGAGATCTGCCGGGCCTTCATGAGCTTGGTCTTGGCAGCCTTCGTCACCGTCTGGATGATGTCGTCGCTGGGCAGGTTGATGTTGTTGCCCAGGTTCTTCTCCTGGCCGGCTTCGGCGGCCAGGTCCTCAATCAACTCGAGGATCTCGCCGATCACATCCTGGCCGAACTCGATGGCGTCCAGCACGTCGTCGTCGGGCACCTCGGCGGCGCCGACCTCGATCATGTTGATGCCATCGGCATGACCGCTGAGCACCATGTCCAGGTCGCTGTAGTCCATCTGGCTTGCCGTGGGGTTGGCCACCAGCGTCGGGCCGTCATCGGTGTGCACGCGGCCAACGCGGACCGTGGCGATGGGGCCCTCGAAGGGCGCATCGCTCAGGGCCAGAGCGGCCGACGCCGCCACCGAGGCCAGCACGTCGGTGTCGTTCTCGCCGTCATGGCTCATGACCCAGCACTGGATCTGCACCTCGTCGATGAAGCCGTCGGGGAACAGCGGGCGGATGGGCCGGTCGATCATCCGCATCGTGAGGATTTCTTTCTCGTTGGGAGCGCCCTCACGCTTGCGGAACCCGCCGGGGAACTTGCCCGCCGCTGGCAGCTTCTCGCGGTAATCCACCTGCATCGGGAAGAAGTCCAGCCCGGGCCTGGGATCAGCCCGGACGACCGTCGCCAGCACGGCGCTGCCGCCGTAGCGAAGGATGACCGCCGACGAGGCCAGGCGTGCCACCACGCCGGTCTCGATCGACATGGTGCGGCCGGCGATCTCTCGCTCGACCTTGATCTGCTCGGACATTACGACGTCTGCCATAGGTAAAAACCCCTGTGGGTAGGGGCCGAGCGCCGCGTTGGGGTCGCTGGCCCATCAAAACCAACCACCGGCAACACGAGTGCGTCACCGGCCGCGAGGGGTAGAGGGACGAGGACGTGGAAGGGGCAGAGGACGTAAGGCAGTGGGGGACAGAAACTTGCCAAAACACACTGCGTCGCGCCGACTGCTCCTTCGGCCTTCCGATACCCTCGCATGAGACGGGCCGGGTGGGTCAACGGTGACCCGATGTGATCGGCCCGGGTTGTCGGAACGGGACGGCCTCTTTCCCCGACGCCCATGCGCCGGGCCCGCCCCGGGAATGCCTCAAACAACAAAGCCCCGAACTGGGGCTTTGTACGCATAAATCGAGTTACTTACGCAGGCCCAGCTTCTGGATCAGCGCCTTGTAGCTGTCATGGTTGGTCCTGCTCAAATAGCGAAGCAGGCGGTTACGCTTGCCCACCATCAGGATCAGCCCGCGACGGCTGTGGAAGTCGTGGCGGTGCTCACGCAGGTGGCCCGAGAGTTCCTTGATGCGGCTGGTGAGGATCGCGATCTGCACCTCCGGAGAGCCAGTATCGCCCTCATGCCGTGCGTGCTCGCCGATGACCTCTTGCTTGACCGCCGGTTCGATTGCCATAAACCCAGGCCTCTCCGATTCTCGATAAGGAACTCGATACAACCACCCGGCCGCCAGCCACGCCGGCAAGCCGCCACAGCATCAATCATAGCCCGCCAGCGAGCCCGGGGTCCAGCCGGACCAAACCCCCTAGCCGAACCACCGAAGCCGCCAGTTACCATCCTCATAGACCATGTCCATGAAGCTCCAGGACAGCCCATCCCGCGCGAGTCCGGTTACCTGCAGCCGGATCACGTTGTTCCCCAGGGATTTCATGATCACCTGTGGCGAGTTCTCGCCCAGTGGCCCGATGCGATTGAACAAAAGCAGAATATCCTCCCGGCGACGCAGCAAGGCGTAATACGCCTGATCCGGTGGCAGGTTACGCGCCTCGTACTCCGCTCTGGTGGCGTCGCTCAGCAGATATTCGGTGAATAGCTCCCGCTCCAGCGGCTCATCCTCGCGGCGCAGAGCGTGCTGGATGTGGGCCATCAGATCACGGGCCGTTCGCGAGCGGAGCACCACCTCGCCGTCGGGAAGCTCCTCGCGAATGGGGGGCACCTCGGCCGGGTCCACACCCCTTTCCGGATCCACGCCCCGCCTGCTTACCAAGTCCGATCGCTCACGCGGGGCACCGCCCAGCCGGCCGAATAGATCGTTCTTGGGGCGTTCATCCAGCACGACCTCCTGGCAACCGGCCGCGGCCAAGAGGCACCCCGCCATCGCCACGAAGGCCGCCTTAGGCATCGCCCCCACCAGCCGCCCTGGACGCGCATCCGCAGCTTGGCCCGCAACCACCGGCGGGCATGGGCTCGGGCTCGGGCATGGGCCCGACCAGCAGCTCGATCTTGGCGTTAAGGAACCTCGTGTGGTGCTCCAGGTGCCAGGTAGCAAAGGCCAATATCTCGCGCACCGTCATAGCACCACGTTCGGGGTGCATGGCAGACCGGTTCTGCGTGGTCTCGTCCAGGTCGAACAGCCAGTCGATCGCCCAGCGGCGCAGGGTGTGGACAATTGCCACCGAGCCGGCCACCGGCGGGGCGCTCGTCACGCCGGTGCGCGTGCCACGGCCATACAACGGGCCATCGAAGAACGCCTGCTCATCGAAAACCCCCAGGACCGGGGTTTCCTCGGACACGGCCCGCCGTATCCGGTGCAGGTAGACCATCTCGCAATCCGCCAAGTGCGTCACCAACGCCCGGATGGGCAGCAGCCCCGCCCCCGAATCGGGCTTGAACGGCGTGTCCATCTCACCCTCGGGCAGGTGGAACAGCCTCGGATCGAACCACTCCACCCCCACGGCATACCGGCGGACCAGGTCGGGCCAGTCCATGGCCGTCAGGGCTCCGATCGGGGCGACCTCGAGTTGGGTGCACATCGGTCCGGCTGCCTGCGAGCCACAGGCCTGGGCGTTGGTGGGTGCTTGCGTCATGTCTCGATAGTACGGTACCGGTGGCTCCCTAACCTACCTCCGTCGTGAGCAACCCTTCCCCCCATCGCACCGGCCCGACCCCGCCCCCAACTCCCAGCGATGCCGATGCCCAGGGCTGGGCGTGCAGCCTGCGCGTCATGACGATGCCCCGCGACACCAACCAGTACGGCACCATCTTCGGCGGAGTCATCCTCAGCGCCATCGACCAGGCGGCGTTTGTCGAGGCCCGGCGGCATGGTGTGCATCGCTGGGTCACCGCCAGCGTCGATCGCGTCGAGTTCAGCCAGCCCGTGCACGTGGGAGACCTGGTCACCTGCCTGACGCGGACAACCCGCACCGGCACCAGCAGCGCCACCATTGAGGTCCGCGTTGAGGCCGAACGGTACGAAGGCGGCCAGACCGTCCGCGTGACCGAGGCGCAGATCACCATGGTGGCCATCGGGCCCGATGGCAGGCCCGTGCCAATGACCAGCCCGCCCACGGCCCACCTGCCGCAGATCATCGCCTCAACCGATTGACCCGCCCGCCCGTACAAGATCCAGGAGTGACGCCAATGGGCGACCAAAACAAGGCCCCCCGGGCGCTGGCGCTGCTGAGCGGGGGCGGCCGGACTCTCATGAATCTGCTCGACGCGATCGAGTCGGGCCGCTTGGGCGCTCATATTGCCGGGGCTGTCGCCTCGCGCCCATGCCCGGGCGCCGAAAGGGCCCGGGCCCGCGGTGTACCAACGCGGGTCGTGCAGGGGCCCTTGCCCGCCGACCAACTGCTGTCGCTGGCTCGCGAGCACGAGGCATCGTGGATCGTGCTGTGCGGCTACCTGCAGCGGCTGGAGATCCCGCCCCAACTCGAGGGCCGAATCGTGAACATCCATCCTTCGCTGCTGCCCAGGTTCGGCGGGCCGGGCATGTACGGCGACCGGGTGCACAAGGCAGTGCTCGAGGCCGGCGAGACCGAGAGCGGCTGCACCGTGCACCTGTGTGACGCCGAGTACGACAGCGGGCCCATCGTGCTGCAGAGGCGATGCCCCGTGCTGCCGGGCGACACGGTCGACTCACTGGCGGCCCGGGTGTTCGAGGTCGAGTGCCAGGCCTACCCCGAGGCGCTGGCCTTGCTGCTAGCGCGCGACGGAGCCGCGAAGGAGGCCACCCGATGAAGAAGCTGCTGCCGATCGTCATCCTGCTGATGGGCGCGATCGCGTTTGCCCAGGACGCGCCGGTGGTGCCGATGTCCGACGCGCAACTGGAGACCGAGGCCTACGCGCTGGCGACCACCGGCGATTACGCGGGCGCGCTCCCACTGTTCGAGGAGATGGCACGCCGTGATCCCGAGTCGTTCGTGCCGCCGTACAACATCGCCAGCGCGCTCGCGCAGCTCGGGCGGACCGACGAGGCCCTCCACGCTCTGGAGCACGCGATCGATCTTGGCTTCGACGATCTGGCCCACCTGCGCCACGATCCCGACCTCGACCCGTTGCGAGAAACCGAACGCTTCCAGGCCATCCTCGACGGCTGGCCCGAGCGCATGGAGGCACTGGCCAAGGCCCGATTCGACGAGCTAATCAAACGCTTCGGCGGTGCGTATTACACCGAGGAAGACGCCTTTCTGCGATTGCGATTCGCCGTCGGGCTGCCACGCGAGAGCTTCGCCATGGCCCGCGAGGAGCTCGACACCGTCAGCCGGTGGGCCGTCGCGCACCTGTTCGAGCACCTGGCCGAGGCCGACGACGCGTCGGTACCCTGGGTGAGCGTGGTCATCCCCACCGATGGCGACTTCGCACGATGGGCGGCGCAGCGCCACGGCGCCGCCGCACGCGGCGCTACTCGCCAGATCGCCGGCACCTACGACCACGACCGCAAGACGCTGGTCTGCAAGGATCTGGGCGCAACCCTGCGCCACGAGGTCTTCCACGCCCTGCACTACCGAAGCCAGAGCCTGCAAGGCCAGCGGCACGCCTCGTGGATCATGGAGGGCCTGGCCTCGCTGGTCGAGGATGTCGACGTGAACGCCGATGGAACGCCCGCGTTCGCGCCCTCGTGGCGAAGCAACCTGGTGCGCAAAGCCCACCGCGGCAACGGGCTCAAGACGCTCGAACAGCTCGCCCAGACGCCCGATCACCTGTTCGTGGGCACGTCCCAGCTCCTGCACTATGGGCACGCACGCACGATCATGCTCTACCTTGTTGCCGCGGGCAAGCTCGAGGCGTTCTACGACAACTACGTCGATACCTGGGACCGCGACCGCACCGGCATCCAGGCGCTGGAGCGCACCTTCGAGGCCGAGATCGGCCAGATCGAGCTGAGCTTCCGCCGATGGATCGAGCGCCTGCCCGTCGCCCCAGAGCAGAACCATCCGCCCATGGCCACGCTGGGGATCGATGTCGACGGCGAGCGCGGCGAGGGGCTGGCCGTGCTCCGAATCGCACGCGGCTCGCCCGGACGCAAGGCCGGACTGCGACCGCGCGACGTGCTGGTGGCCGTCAACGGCCAGGGCACCCGCGACATCAATGAGCTCTACCGCGTCATCGGTCGATACCTACCCGGCGACACCGTTGTGCTCAGCGTGCGACGCGGCAAGCGCGTGCTCGAACTGCCAGCCCGCCTGGCCAGCCGCCGCGATTTCGACACCGTGCGAATCCCGGGCGGTTGAGCCCCGGCACTGCTGGTGATCAGCCCGGCTCGTCGGAGGATTCCTGCTGTGCCTGGCCCTCGTCGCGGCCGCCTTGCGGGGGCGATTGGGTATCGGCCGTGCCCATCGCGCCCATGCCCCGCCGCATCGCCGCCAGGTGCGCCTCGATGCTCGAGAGCGTGGCGTTGGTGGCTTCCAGCGTTTCCAGCCGCATGTCCACGTCCGAGAGCAGCGTGTTGGCGCGCTCGAGCTTGAGCAGCGTGTCGTTCACGGTGTTCAGCCGCAGCTTCATCTCTTCCAGCGACGTATTGGTCTGGCGCAGCTCGTTGCGGATCTCGTAGGCCAGGCAGCCGGACAGATTTGCCAGAATGGGCGCCAGCAGCAGCACTCCCAGCACACGGGTTCGGGGCGGCGTATGCATCGGGGTAGGTCCTCTCGGGTCGCAAGAGCGGGTTAGTCGTCGTTGGCGTCGGCCTCGTCGGGCGCCTTCTCCGCCTGGAAGTCTTCGAGCAGGGCCCGCGCCCTGGTTTCATCGTTTTGGGAAACCATCAGCCGCACGTAGCCGGGGCTCTCGGCCTTGAATCCCGAGCTCGACCCACCCAGCAGTTCGCACCGAATGCCCGCCTCGCGGAGCATGTTGGCCGCGAAGGTGGCCTGGATCTCGGTGGCATACTGGGCCACCGTGACCGGCTCGGGGTGGTCCTCGGAACTCGCCCCATCAGGCTCGGGGGCTGGTCGTTGCGAGT
Source organism: Phycisphaerales bacterium JB060 (assembly GCA_044440025.1). Classification (GTDB taxonomy): domain Bacteria; phylum Planctomycetota; class Phycisphaerae; order Phycisphaerales; family UBA1924; genus JAHCJI01. The sequence goes on from JBITAF010000052.1 coordinate 43,377, forward strand.
CGTTGATCGCGTCGTCGGCGTGGGCCATGGGCATCCTCCCGGTCGTGATGGCAACGATAGGGCGGCGGCACGCCCGATCCGTTGGTGCGGGGAAAGCCTCATAACTTCCAGACGAACATGTGGTTACCATAAGCATCAGAGTCCCTTCACTCGCATTTCAGATAGGTTTCACATGAGCGTCTCTAAGCCTTCGGACAATCCGTTCGAGCATCTGGACCAGGTCCACGGGCGGCTGTTTGCGCTCATGAATCGCCAGCGGAACCTGGCCGAGTTCGGCAAGGCGGCCCTGGAGACCGACGAACTGGACGAGTTGCTCGAGGCGGCCGCCCGCTTCGCCGCCGACGGTCTGGAGTGTGACCGGGCCAAGGTGCTCCAGTTCGACCGCAAGCGGGGCGACTTCCTCGTGCGATCCGGGGTGGGATGGGATCCCGGCGTGGTGGGTCGGGTCCGCCTCGGGGCCGATCTCCAGTCGCCGGCGGGCTACGCCTTCCGCACCGACAAGCCCGTCCTCAGCAATAACCTCCAGCACGAACGCAACTTCCGCGCGCCGCCGCTGCTCCAAGACCACGGCATACGCTCGGCCATCAACGTCATCATCCGCACCCGCACCGACCGCTGGGGCGTGCTCGAGGTCGACAGCCAGCGGGTCGACGCCTTCGACGAGGACGACGCCCACTTCCTGCACGGCTTTGCCAACCTGGTCGGCCTTGGGCTGTGCCGCAACGCCGTTCGCTCGCTGGCCTGACGATTACTTGCGGATGAAGCCCAGCCCCAGCCCCGCAAGCGCCGCGCCCGCCGAGGGCAGCGCGCCCGTCACGAAGGCCGTGAACCCATCGAACTGCGCCCCAAGCCAGCCCCGGGCGCTGTCGTAGCGCTCGGCCATCGCGCCCCATTGCACCTCGATGAGCCCGGCGTACTGCAGCCCGAAGAGCAGCAGGAAGAACACGCCCAGCGACACGACGGCGAACTTGGCGAACGCGCGGAACGCGTAGGCCATCGAGAAACCCACGAAGAACCCAAAGCCCATGCGGAAGATCGCAGGCGACCACGGATCGGCCGGCGCTTGCTCCACCCGCTCGGCCTGGGCGCCCTCGCCCGGCTCGCCCGGCGCACCCTCAGGAGCGGGCGTGCCGCCGGGCGCCCCCGGCACGGGGAAGGGCCAGGTGACCCCGCCGTCGCCGCCGACGAAGCCCGAGGCGGGGGCTTGTGAGCCCCCTTGCGACCCGTCCCGGGCGGCTTCCTGCTGGCGGGCCTGCTGCTGGGCGGCGACCTCCTCGTCGGCGAGCATGCCCGTGACGCCCAGGGCTACGCCGGCGAACATCACCAGCACAGACACGATCAGCAGGCCGATCTGCCAGCCGGCGAGCTTCTTGCGGCGCTGCAGTTCCGCCTCGGGCGTGCCCGGCTCGACCTGTTCGCGCTTGCTGGCCATGGCCAGATCCTACGGGCGGCCGCCCGCCTAGAGCGGATGGTCGCGGTCGGTCCGCAGCACGCTGCCGCGCACCACGTCCAGGAGCTGCCCGTGCAGGTGGCCGTTGGTGGCGATGGCGTGGCCGCTGACCAGATCATGCTCGCCGTGCCAGTCGCTGACCACCCCGCCAAGCTCGCCCAGGATCGCCGGCAGCGGCGCCACGTCCCAGATCTTGATCGTCGGCTCGACCACCGCGTCGCAGCGGCCGGTGGCCAGCAGCACGTGGGCGTAGCAGTCGCTCCACCCACGCACGCGCTTGCAGGCCTCGCTGAGCTTCGTAAACACCGCCTCGGTGCCCATCTGCACGAAGTACTCCAGCCCCGTGGTCACCACCATGGCCTCGTCCAGGCGGTCCACCGTGCTCACGCGGGCGGGCCTCGTGTCCTGGCCGGCCCCGGGGATCCACCAGGCGCCGCCGTCGAGGGCCCCGTACACCGTCTCGGCCAGCGCGGGAATATGGATGACCCCCGCCACGGGCGAGTCGCCCTGGAAGATGCCCACCAGCACCCCATACAGCGGCACGCCGTGCACGAAGCTGACCGTGCCGTCGATGGGGTCGAGCACCCACCGAAAAGATTCGGTCCCCTCGCCCTTGCCGGCCGTCTCGCCCAGCTCCTCGCCGACGATCGCGTCATCGGGGAAGGCCTCGCCGATCGCCGCGCGGAGGGTCTGCTCGGCCTCGGTGTCGGCCCGGGTGACCGGGCTGCCGTCGTCCTTGCGGCGCTCGCCCAGGTCATCGCTCTGGAAGTACCGCAGCGTCACGCCCCCGGCGGCCCGGGCGGCGTCGAGCGCCAGCTCCAGCCGCACGCGGACGTCGTGGGCCACCGTGTCCTTCAGGTCCACGGCCATTCAGGCCACCGCCGCCGTGACCTTCTTGGCCGCGTCGCCCATGTCCGTCGCCGCCTGGAGCGTGCCGAGCTTGGCGCTGGCCTCCTCGAGGATCTTCCGGCCCGCCGCCACGTTGGTGCCCTCGAGCCGGACCACCAACGGCACCTCGAAGCCGATCTCGGTGGCCGCGTTGACGATGCCCTGGGCGATGACGGCGCAGTCCATGATGCCGCCGAAGATGTTGACCATCACGCCCTTGACCGCCTTGTCCTCCAGGATGATCCGGAAGGCCTCGGTCACCGCCTCCTCGCTGGCGCTCCCACCGACATCCAGGAAGTTCGCCGGCGTGCCGCCCTCCAGCGCGATCGTGTCCATCGTCGCCATCGCCAAACCAGCACCGTTCACAAGGCAGCCGATGTTGCCGTCCAGCGCGATGTAGCTCAGGCCCATGCGCTGGGCGCGAAGCTCCGACGGGTTCTCCTCGGTGGGGTCGAACATGCCCTGGAGGTCCTTGTGGCGGAACAGGGCGTTGTCGTCGAAGTTGAACTTGGCGTCGATGGCCAGCAGCTCGCCATCAGGATGCGCATCGCTCGGCGGCGTGACAATGAGGGGGTTGATCTCGGCGATCGAGCAGTCCTTCTCGAGGAAGACCTTGGCCAGGGCCATCATCGTCTTGACGGCCTGATTGACGAGCTTGCCCTTGAAGCCCAGGGCGAACGCCACCTTGCGGGCCTGGTAGGGCTGCAGGCCGAGCAAGGGGTGCAAGCGCTCACGCACGATGGCGTCCGGATTCTCCTCGGCGACCTTCTCGATCTCCACGCCGCCCTCGCTGCTGGCGATCAGGACGTGCTGGCGGGTCTTGCGGTCGGTGGTGATGGCCAGGTAGTACTCGTGGGCGATGTCCACGCCCGCGGCCATCAGCAGCTTGGTCACCTCAAGCCCCTCGGGCCCCGTCTGGACGCTGACCATCTTGTTGCTCAGCATGAACCGGGCCGCCTCGGTCGCCTCCTCGGGCGTCTTGACGAGCTTGACGAACCCCGCCTTACCACGGCCGCCGGCGTGCACCTGGGCCTTGACGACGGCCAGCTTCTTGGGCCCCATCTCGCCGGTGACCTCCTTGAAGACGCGGGCCGCGTCGTCGGCGTTGTCGATGGTCACCGCCGGCGGCACCGGCACGCCCGCCTGGCTGAGGATGTCGCGGGCCTGGTACTCGTGGATCTTCATGGGGGCACTCCGTGCCGGGGTTCTTGGTCAAGTGTCGTCGGGAGCGGCAGGGTAGGGCCGGGCTTCGGCGATCGGCATCCGGCACTCGGCAATCGGCCCGGATGCCGGATCACGATTGCCGATTGCCAGCACCCACCCCTACCCTGCCGCGTGTACCACCTCGCCGAAGAGTTCGCCATCTGGGTCTTCTCGCTGAGCATCGACGAGGCGGCGCTCTTAAGAAGAATTGAGAACTGGTACTACCTCGTGCAACTCCCATTCTTCGCCATGGCCTGCTGCACCTGTTTCTACTGGGGTAGCCTGCGGCGCGACACCGACGCGATCAGCCGCTTTATGGTTTGGCTGCACGCCACCCGCCGACGGGCCCTTCTCTTCTCGCTCGTGTACCTGCTCTACGCCCTGCCGCTGGCAGGTGCGGCGCTCGCCGAGCACGCCGCGTACCACTCACCCCGCGTCCAGCCAGCCTATGAGCTCGCCGCCCAGGAGGGCCGCCTGCCCAAAGACGCCGCCCCGACTTCCGGCAGCATCAGGATTGCCAAGCGTGGCCAGTACCTGCGCATCTTCCACTTCGCCGCACCGTTCATCGGGCTCCCCTGCGCGATCCTGGGGCAGGTGTTCTGGTGGTGCGGCCACAGTCGGCTGCGGCGGTTCCAGAACCAATAGCGCCCGCGAGGCCCCGACATCCGCCCCGGCGTGCCGGCCATGGCCGCCGCCATCCGCCGCGGGCACCGGGGCCCGCCAGAACTGGTGAGCGCTGCCCTAGCCTGGCGGGTCGCGCTCGTGTCCTGCCCGCCCCGGAGGGCCGCGCTGGCTCGCGTTCTACCCGCGCCAAACTCCATCTTGCCCGCGCCAACCTCCATCTTGCCCGCGCAGATCGCCGTGTTGCCCGCGCCAACCTCCATCTTGCCCGCGCAGAACGTCGTCTTGCCCGCGCAGACCTCCATGTTGCCCGCGCAGATCGTCGTGTTGCCCGCGCCAACCTCCGTCTTGCCCGCGCAGATCGTCGTTTGACCCGCGCAGATCGGAGGTCAATGTTGGGGTGGCCACGGCCATGACCCCTTCTGGAAGCCTCCAATCGCGGTTTTGTGCGATCCGAACCCGAACAAACCCGGCCCGGGGCCCCGCGCCGGCGGCCCGCGCGGAAGGTCCGAGAACGGGTCGACTTTTTTCGTTGGTTTTCCGGACTTGCACTGAAGTCGGTTCCCGGACGGCTCGATGACCCTTGTGGATCGGGGGTTTCCGGCCGGGCCATGTCGGCCCGGCGGCCCGCACGATCCGGACCCAACCGGCTCGGGATGGACCCCGGCCGGCCGACTCGGAGCAAATCCCGATGGATTGGCTGACTTTTGATTTCGCGTCCTTCTCCGCCCGCACCCAGGCCACGGTCGAAACGACCGCCGGCCGCATGTCTCTTCTTGAGACGATCAAGATCGGAGGTGCGTCATGAGCACCATCCCACAGAGTTACCCCGACGCCATCGACTGGACCATCGACCACCTGGCCAACTGGCCCGCCGACCCGACCACCATCGGGCTGGACGAGGCGAGGATCCTGGAGCTGACCGCGCTGAAGGACGCGGCCGCCGCGGCCCTGGCCAACGCGCGGCAGCTCGACGAGGACAAGAAGGCCGCCTACGCCGCCTACCACGCCGCCGGCAGGGCGATGCGCGACTACGCCAGCCAGAGCGTTGGCCTGATCCGCGGCTTCGCCAAGGCCAGCGACAACCCCTCGGCCATCTACAGCCTGGCCCAGATCCCCGCGCCGGCCGACCCGGCGCCCGCCCCCACGCCCGGCAAGCCCACCGACTACAAGGTGCGCCTGCTGGACGACGGCTCGCTGGAGGTCACCTTCGAGTGCGACAACGAGGGGGCCAACGCGGTGAGCTACGAGGTGCGGCGGCGCGACGGCACCGCCCAGAGCGCCCCGTTCCAGTTCATCAAGAACGCCGGCGAGCGCAGGTTCGTCGACGACACGATCCCCTACGGCACCAGCACGGTGGTGTACCGGGTCGTGGCCTTCCGCACGACCGGGCGTGGCGACCCGGCCATCTTCATGGTCACCTTCGGGGCGGGCAACTCGGCCCAGGTGGTCATGACCGGCGAGGACGCGGCCTAGGGCCGGCCCGGACCGGATCGCACCTTTCACACGCGCGACCCCCGGGGTGGACCAGCGTCCACCCCGGGGGTCGCGTTGTTCCCGGGGCGCTCGCGGACTCGCGTGGCGGATGCTCGGTCGCCTTCGAGCAGGGGCGTCCGGCATCGCTCCGACGCCCGTCCCCGGGCGCAAGCCCGAAGGGCGCGGCCCCGCCGGCGAGGCGACAAGACAACCCGGCCCCGCCGGCGAGGCGACCAGTCAGCACCCCATATCGAACTCGTTCTGGAACGCCAGGAAGTCGAAGAGGGTCAGGCTGCCGTCGCCGTCGAAGTCGGCCCGGTCGTCGCCGGCGTCGAAGAGGTTCTGGTACGCGAGGAAGTCGAAGAGGGTGAGCTCGCCGTCCATGTCGATGTCGGCCCGAGAGTCGCAGCAGGGGAACGAGTCGGGGATGACCGTCAGGCCGCTGAGCCCCAGCAGGCCCGTGCCGGCCAGCCCGAGGCTGGTGGCCTCGCCCGTGGCGGTGTTGATGGTGTAGAGGCTCTGCAGCGGGACGTCGACCGGCAGGCCCAGGGCGTCCAAGAGGCCGACGGTGAGCAGGGCGTAGACCGTCTCGGTGTCGCCCGAGACGTCCAGCCCGCCCGCGCCCATGACGTCGGTGCTCAGGCCGATGGGGCCCTCGATGTCCAGGTCGCCCACGGTCTCCAGCGTGCCCGCACTATTCGCGACCGTGACGAGGATGTCCTGCTCGGTGTCGATGCCGTACTGCTGGGTGGCGGTGGCGCAGGGCGTGGAGTTGGTGTAGGCGATGTCGGCGACGAAGGGGTCCACGCCCTCGAAGCGGTCGCCATCGGCGTAGAAGACGCTGGTGGCCGTCGCGACGATGAGCCCGGTGTCGGGGTCGATCACGGTGTTCTGGTCGAGGCTGGTGATGACGCGGATGAGGTCGACCACGGGGTTGAAGTCCATGCCCACCAGCGTGTCCTCGTCGCCGTCCTCGACGACGATGCCCGGGTCGACGTCGCCGCCCACGGCGGTCGCCTCGCCGGTGTCCATGTCGATGGTGTAGAGGCGGCTGATGATGGGATCGCCCGGATCGTTCACGCGCGTGCCGATGCCGTAGAGCCGGCCATCGGAGGGGCGGAAGTCGATGCCGGTGATGGTGAAGCCGTCGTGGACGCCGGTGATGGGCGTGGTGGAGGTGGGAGTGACCGGGTTGTCGCTATCGAGCCCGACGAGGGCCTGGCCGGCGGGCGTGGTGCTCAGGGCGACCATGTCCTCGGCGCTGGCAAGGGCGGCGGCGCTCAGCGCGGCGCCGGCGGCGGCCAGGGTGGTCAGGGCGCGGGGTGCGGTGCTGGTGGTGCGCGTGGTGTTCATGGCGGTGTCTCCTTCTCTGTGTGTCGCGGCCAGCCTGTGGGCCGGCCTCTTGAGACATCGCTTCGCGCACCGCCGCCCGCTCGATGCATGAACTTGGGCTCATAGTTCTGCGATCGCCGTTGCGAGCGTTCTGTGGGCGGTTCTTATTTTCGATTCACGTGCGTGTCACAGGATGCTCATCGCGACGGGCCAGCATTAATCTGCTCAAACCCTCAGGAGACCACCATGCCAGGCAAGAAGGACCCCGGACCGAGCGTCAAGGACAACGACACGTACGAGGCCCTGCGCCGCGAGGGGGCCAGCAAGGAGAAGGCCGCCCGCATCGCCAACACGAAGGACGCGGGCGAGAAGGGCGGCAAGCACCCGCCCTACGAGGAATGGACCAAGGACGAGTTGTATGAGCGGGCCCAGGAGGTCGGCATCGAGGGTCGCAGCGACATGACCAAGGACGAGCTGATCGACGCGCTGAGGAACCACTGAGGCAGCCCCGCGGGCACGACCGGTCTAGTCGAGCGCGGCCCGGCCCCACGGCAGGTCGAAGCGGTCCCTGGTCGTGCAATAGCTGGGCCCGCCCATGCGGCCGAAGGCGGCCAGCTTGTCGGCGTCGGTGTGGTGGCGCTCGTTCAAGAGCCCCTCGGCGGCGTGCACGCGGACGACCTCGCCCAGGACGAGGTTGCCCGAGGAGGCAACGCCCGGGTTGGTGCGCACGACCTGGCGCGTGACGCACTCGAAGGCGGCCGGGCACTCGGCCACGCGCGGCGGCCGCACGACGCTGCTGGCGATGGGGGTCAGGCCGGAGAGGTCGAACTCGCTGTCGCCGTACTCGAGCGCCTCGGCGCACGCGGCGACCTGCCGTGCGATGGCCTCGGTGACGATATTGACCACGAACTGGCCCGTGCCGCCGTCTTCCTCGGGCTTCGCGTTGCGCAGGGTGTCCTTGTCCTCGCCCTGGGCGTCGCTGGCGGGGCAGAAGGCGAGCATCATGGGCTCGCTGCCCACGCCGCAGAAGAAGCTGAACGGGGCCAGGTTCGTGCGGCCGTCGGCGGAGATGGTCGAGACGAAGGCGATGGGCCGGGGGACGATCAGGCCGATGAGCAGCTTGTAGCGGTCGCCGGCGGCCAGGTCGTGGGGGGTGAGCTCCATGCCGCCAGCGTACGCGCGGATGGGGGTGGGGGCGGGCGCGCGGGTGGGGGTGAAGGTGCGGGCGGGCATTCAGCGCCGGCGGCGTCGCGGGGCGTCCTCGCCCTCGCCCTGGCCGGGGGTCTGGCGGTCCGAGCCGGCCCGCTTGGGCGTGGTGGTGGCGTCGATCATGATCATCTGCTCGGCCCGGCCCGGCTCGGCGGGCTCGGCGAAGATGCCCCAGAAGCCCGGGCTGCCGTAGGCCTTGACGGTCAGCGGCGGGTGCACGTGGTGGGCGAAGGGGGCCCAGTACTGGCTGTCCTCGATGGTGCCAAAGCCGTCCCAGGGCTTGCGCAGGGTCTCCAGGTCGCCGATGTCGGGCGCCCGGCTGGATGAGCCCATCATCCCGTTGAGGTCCACGGGGATCCAGGTGGTGCGTCCGCCCTCGACCAGGGCGAACTCGACCCAGGCGATGATCTCCCCCTCGCGATGCTTGTCCTGTGTCAGCACGTCCTCGCGGTCGGCCTTGGCGCCGGCGACCACGCCGATGACCATGCGGGCGGGCAGCCCGGCGCGGCGCATGGCGTAGACCAGCAGGGCGCAGGTGTCGAACTGGTTGCCCCGGCGGCGCGCGAACGTGGTGGGCACGCCGTGGACCTCGATCCCCTCGATCTCGCCGGTGCGGGCGGTGTTCAGCCCGCTGCCATCGAGCGAGCGGATGTGGCCCCACACCGCCCCGGTCAGGTACTTGGCCACCAGGTAGGGCGGCACGTCCTTGGGGCTGCGGCCCAGGCGGCCGATGAGCGTGTCCATGGACCGGGCGATGCGGTCCATGCCGCGGTACGCCTCGCCGTCCAGGCCCAGCTCGATGCCCACCTGCGGGTCGAGCGCGCTCAGGGCGTCCTCGGGCCAGTCGCCGCTGGGCCACTCCACGGCCATGGCCCGCTCGTCGTTGACGGTGACGTCGTAGGAGGTGATGCCCATCTCGGCGGTCACGGCGATATCGCGGGCCGAGCCCTTGCCGATGGCCCAGCCCAGGTAGCGCGAGCCGGCGTGCTTGTTGTTCAGGCGCACGTACGGGTCGGTGCGCGCCGGGGTGGCGTCGCGGTCATCCACGCGCACCTTCATGCTCACCGAGTTCTCGTGCACGCGGTGGATGCTGGTGCGCTCGAGCATGGGCACCACCACGGTGGCCTGCTCGAACTCCCAGCGGTCGCTCGAGGCGGCGCGCCGCTGCTCCTGGCTGCCAAAATCCTGCCAGGCCCGGATGTTGGCGCGGAAGCGGATCGTCCAGTCGCGGCTCTCGCCCTGGCGAAGCACGCCCTGGCCGAACACGCCGCTGGTAAGCAAGAGCGCGGCGACGGCCGCGGTCAGAATCGTCGATCGGTGCATCGGAAGGCCCCTTTGGAGGTCTTGTGGGGTCTGGGCGCGGCCCTGTTCGCCGCGCGGGTCCTTCAAGACTGTACGGGCCCGCCGGGTGCGGGTTGCGTGGCCGATGGCCGGCGGGTCCAACACGCGGCCGATACGATGGCCCCGCGGACGCGATCCGCCCGCCGACGATCCACGTTTTCCCGCGCAGGAGCCCCCATGACCCCCCCGAGCACCATGACCGCTTCCAAGACCCGCACCGAGAAGGACTCCATGGGCACGATGGAGGTGCCCGCGGATGTGCTCTACGGCGCCAGCACGCAGCGGGCCGTGCTGAACTTTCCCATCAGCGGCCGGCCCGTGCCCATGGCGATCGTGCGGGCCTACGGCGTGCTTAAGGCGGCCTGTGCGCGCTCCAACGCGGAGCTGGAGCTGGTCGACCAGGATCGCGCCGCCGCCATCGAGCGCGCGTGCGAGGCCATCGTGAACGGCCTGAAGGACCACGGCGGGCTGGAGCGGCACTTCCCGGTGGACATCTTCCAGACCGGCAGCGGCACCAGCACCAACATGAACGCCAACGAGGTCATTGCCAACCTCGTGTGCCTGGAACGCGGCGCCCCCATCGGCAGCTCGAAGGACCAGGCCTACCTCGACGCCGGCGGCGTGCACCCCAACGACCACGCCAACTACGGGCAGTCGTCCAACGACACCTTCCCTACCGCCATGCACGTGGCCGCCGCGGTGGCGATCAGGAACGACCTGCTCCCGGCGCTCGATCGTCTCGCCGGAGCGCTCGAAGCCAAGGCCAAGGCATGGGACAACGTGGTCAAGATCGGCCGCACGCACCTGCAGGACGCCACGCCCATCCGCCTGGGGCAGGAGTTCAGCGGCTACGCGAGGCAGGTGCGCCAGGGCATGGCGCGCCTCGAGCGCGCCCTGGAAACGCTCGCCGAGCTTCCCCTGGGCGGCACGGCCGTAGGCACGGGCATCAACACCCACACGCGCTTCGGCTCGCTCGTCGCCAAGGAGTTGAGCAAGGCCACCGGCTGCGACTTCCGCGAGGCGGAGAACCACTTCGAGGCCCAGCACGCCAAGGACGCGTTCGTGGAGACCAGCGGCCACCTGCGCACGATCGCGGTGAGCATGAGCAAGATCGCCAACGACGTGCGATGGCTGGGCAGCGGGCCACGCTGCGGTATCGGCGAGCTCAAGCTGCCGGCCGTGCAGCCGGGATCGAGCATCATGCCCGGCAAGGTGAACCCGGTGATCTGCGAGGCCGTGGTGATGGTCTGCTGCCAGGTGGTGGGCAACGACGCGGCCGTCGCGACCGGCGGGCTCGGCGGCGTGGGAAGCCTGCTGGACCTCAACGTGGCGATGCCGATGATGGCCGCCAACGTGCTCGAATCGATCGAGCTGCTGGCCAACAGCAGCGACGTGTTCCGCGAGAAGCTCATCGACGGCCTCGAGCCCGACGAGGAGCGGTGCGCCGCCCTGATCGAGGGCAGCCTGGCGATGTGCACGAGCCTGGCGCCCGTCATCGGCTACGACCAGGCCGCCGCCATCGCGAAGGAGGCCTTCGCCAGCGGCAAGACCGTGCGCGAGATCGCCACCGAGAAGAACGTGCTGCCCGCGGGTGAGCTCGACAAGCTCTTAAACGCCCGGAGCATGACCGAGCCGGAGGGCTGAGGCATCGATCATCCCGCGCCGCCGCTTCTGGACCGCCTGGACTACGCCTGCGTGCCCTCGGCGGTGTACGCGGCGGGCGTGGCGGCGGGCACGCTGGCGATGGTGGGGGCCACCGTCGTGTACGACCAGGCCCTGGCCATCGGGCTGATCACGTCGATCGCGTGGATGGCGCACCTGCTTGACCGCGCAAAGCCGCTGGCGCGGTGGCACGACCCAGCCGACCGGATGGCCGATGCCCAGCGCGACGCGTGGGTACTGCGGCATCGGCTTGGGCTGAATGTCGCCGCGATCGAGGCGGCCATCATCGCATGCGTGCTGGCGCTCATCATCGACCCGTGGCTGGTGCTGCTCGTGCCATTCGGCGCCGCGTCGGTCTTGGTCTATGGCGCGCGCAAGAGCGACAGCCGCCGTACGCGGCCAAAGGACGTGCTGGTCATCAAGAACGCGATCACCGGGCTTGCGTACGCCACGCTCATCGGCTGCGTGCTGCGGGCGGAGCTGCCCGAGCCCTCCGGGCTCGGTCTTCCACTGGCGATGGTCGCCCTGCTCGTCGCCGCCGACGCGATGCTCAGTGATATCGATGACACGCCCGCTGACGCGACCTTCGGCACGCGCACCGTGTCGGTGTTCGCCGGCCGGCGATGGGCGCGCGGTATCGGGCTGGGTTTGCACGCCCTGGCGATCGTGCTCTGGCTGGTTCTCGGAACCGGCTGGGGAAACGCATTTGCATATGGGATGCCCCTGTCGGCGGCCGCGATCGTGCTGGCACCCACGCTCCGGCGGGCGATCGACCTGCGTGCGGGGCTGCTGGGAGCGGTGGCCCTGGCATGGTTGGTGACCCATTAGCAAACCGCCGGCACGAAATCCGAGTATAGTGACTACTAGCAAATAGCCATGCCCGCGACACACCGAACTATCCCGATCGTCCTCTGCCTGAGCCTGGCTTGGCTGCTGGTCGGCTGCGCGAGCGAACTCAAGCCGATCCAGGACACATTCCGGCGGGGCAACTTCGCTCAGGCGGCCGAGGACATCCGCGCGTACGCCCGCCGGCACGACGGCGGAACGCCCCAGAGCGTGATCGCCCACATCGAGCACGGCTCGATGGCCCGCATGGTCGGGCGCTTCGCCGAGAGCGACCGGGCCTTCGCGATGGCCGAGGCGCGGATGGCCGAGTTGGACCAGAGCCCGGGCATCAGCGCAGGCGAGCGGTTGTCCGCCCTGGCGCGCACGCCCGATCGCATCGCCTACGAGGGCTTCTTCTACGACCGCCAGTTCGTGGCGGCCTACCGCGCCCTCAACGCGCTGGCGATGGGCGAGATCGAGGACGCCCGGCAGCACTTCGTTCGAGCCGACCGCTGGCAGACCTACGCCATCATCGAGAACCGCAACCGGGCCGAGCGGGTGCGTGCCGAGCAGGCGGCCGCTCGCAAGCGTGTGGGCTCATACGACCGAATCGCCAACGATGCACGCCTCGATAGCGCGACGCGAGAGAAGTACGGCGACCTGTCGCAGTACGAGGCATACGCGGAGTTTGCGAATCCCTACGTCGACACGCTGCGTGCGGTGTATCTGATGGGCGTGGCCGAGAGCGCGGCCGACTACGACGTGGCACGCAACCTGCTCCGCCGCGTCGCGGGCATGGCGCCCGAGAACCCCTACGTGCGGGACGACCTTGAGCTGGCCGACCGGCTGGCGCAGGGTGAGCTCGACCGGCCGGACCTGACCTACGTGTTCTTCGAGACCGGGCTGGCGCCCTTTCGTGAGCAGACGCGGGTCTCGGTGCCGATCTTCCTGGTGACCGACGTTGCGCAGGTGGTGCCCATCGCCGTGCCGTACATCGTGTTCGATGGCACGTACGTGCCCGCCTTGCAGGCGAGCACGCCTGAGCGGACGCACGAGTCGGCCCTGCTCGCGAGCGTCGATCGCATCGTGGCGGCTAAGTTTTATGCGCAGCTTCCCGGGCTGCGCACGCGGATGATCGCGGCGGCGGCGTTCAAGGTGGGCGTGCAGGCGGGGCTCAGCGAGGCCGGCCGGCGGACCGACCCGCTGGTGCACATCCTGGCGATGATCGCCGGGGCCATCTGGGCGGCATCGACCAACGAGGCGGACCTGCGCACGTGGGCGACGCTGCCCAAGCACGTGGAGTACACACGGCTTGCAACGCCGGCCGACGGCCGCGTTCTGCTGGATGTGGGCGGGCGGCGCTACGACATGGCGGTCGAGCCTGATGGCGTCAACCTGATCGTCGTCCGCTCGGTCAGGCCCGGCGCCCCGATGCTGATTACCAATACGGCGTTGCGGCCCGATCCATGGACGTTCGGTTCGCGGGATACGCAATGATCAAGTACACAAGGGAGAACTGCACATGAATAACAGACTCACCAGCCGCGCAGTGCTGGCCGCGTGCCTCATCGCCGTGACATTGACCGCCGGCTGCTCGGCGTGGCGGCCCAAGGTGAACACCACCATGAAGGCCAACCCCGACGGCACGCCCGAGACCATTGAGGACGCCCGGCTGATCTGGGACGAGGATCTGGCTCGGGCCGTCCAGCTCATCGGCCTGATCGAGGGCACGGCGCCCAACGGCTTCAAGCGGGTCGAGGCCGAACTGTTCAACGCCACGCGTCAGCGAATGGCGATCCGCTACCGCTTCGAGTGGTTCGACGCCGAGGGCTTCGCGGTCGACACGCCCATGGACGGGTTCCGCGACCGGGCACTCCTGTCGGGTGAGCGGACACGTATCAGCGCGATGGCGCCCAACGAGCGTGCGGTCGACTTCGAACTCGAGATCATCGGCGCCCCCTGAACCCCTCCCACTACCCCCGAAAGGAACATGACATGACCACCAACACCTTCGTTTCCGCCCTCGCGGGGGCCGCCCTGCTGGCCGCCACCGCCGGCTGCCAGACCGGCTACGGCCCGCGCGAGCAGGCCCGCGGCACCGAGATCACCACGCACGGCCTGGACGTGCAGGACATCGAGCGCGTGGCCACCGAGCTGAGCGAGAGCCTGATCCGCTCGAACTACATCACCGACCAGGGCGAGCCGGCGGCCATCGCCATCAACCGCTTCGTCAACAACTCGAGCCAGATTAATATCGACCGCGATCGTGTGACCAACCGCATCATGCAGGTCTTCGTGAATAGCGGGCAGGCCATCGGCTACACGCCGGCGGACTTCGAGACGCTGGCTACCCGCGGCACGCTGCCCGAGCGCTCGTACATCCTCAACGCGAAGATCTACGAGGACGTGGCCGAGCTGGGGCGGGACCTGCAGGTATCGTACATCTTCCAGATGCAACTCCTGCGGTACACCGGCGACGGCGTGAACCCGCAGATCTGGATCGAGGAGCAACGCATCACGACCGAGAGCCGCCGGCCGCGGTAGGCTTCCAGGCACACACTGGGGGAACGAACCATGCTCAGAACACTCGCCGCAACCGCCATCGCCCTGGGCGTCGGCCTGCTTTCCCACGCCGCCATCGCGCAGGATCGGCCCGCCCCGGTGTCCGTCCAGGCCCCGCCGTGGCGGGCCGCGGTCGATCAGGCCGTGCGCGACGAGATGGAACGGCAGGAGCTCGTCGGCGTAGCGATCGGCGTGATCCGTGAGGGGCGGGTCGTCTACACCGCGGGTTTTGGTCTGGCCGACCGGGAGAACGAGATCCCCGTCACCGGCGAGACGATGTTCCGCTGGGCGTCGATCTCCAAGCCCGTCACGGCGGTGGCGGCGATGCAACTGGTCGAGGCCGGCCAGTTGGACCTCGACGCCGACGTGCGCGAGCACGTGCCCGAGTTTCCAGACAAGGGCGCGGCCATCTCCACCGAGCAACTGCTCGCCCACCTGAGCGGCATCGTGCACTATCGCAACGGCCGCGTGGTGCGTCAGCGTCGCGAGTACGAGACCGCCCACCCGTACGAGAGCGTCATCCTCGCGCTCGACACGTTCGCGCCCTCGCCGCTGGTAAGCCAGCCGGGTGAGCGGTACAACTACAGCACGCACGCGTACATCCTGGCCAGCGCCGTCGTGGAGCGTGCGGGCGAGAACACGTTCTGGGAGCAGGTGCGCGAACGCATCTGCGAGCCGCTGGGGCTCGACACGCTCCAGCCGGACTATCAGTGGCTGGACATTCCAAATCGGGCGGTGGGCTATCGCAAGATCGGCGATCGGGTCTTCAAGACCACCAACACCGACGTGAGCTGGAAGCTGGGCGGCGGCGGATTCATCTCGAACGTGCACGACCTCGCCCGCTTCGCCGCGGCGCTGATGAACCACGAGCTGGTCGGCGAGGCGACCAGCATGGACATGTGGACGGCCCGAGCCGACGCCCAGGGCGAGCGCACGGGGTACGGGCTGGGGCTGAGCGTCTCGCGACCCAACGGCACCCTGCGCATCGCCCACAACGGCTCGCAGGAGAAGGCGCGCACGCGGATGGTCTTCTACCCCGAGCAGCGCCACGGCGTGGTGGTGATGACCAACACCGAGCACGCCAACCCGGGCGCGATCACCACCGAGATCTATCGAGCGATCAACCGCATGAACGCAAAAGCCGCTCAGAACCTCGACAGCGTCGGCCCGTAGACGATCGCGTTCATCAGCATGCGCATGCCCGCGTGGTGGAAGCCGCGGATGGTCACGTCGTCGGCGAAGACGATGACCGCCCCGCCGCCCACGCGGTGGTGGATGATGAACGGCTTGCCCACCATGCGGTTCCTGTTCCGATCGCTGACCGGGCCGGAGATGATCGGCTGCTGGCCGTCGAAGCGCGCCACGACGTAGGCGTTGTCGTCCAGCGGCAGGTCGGAGTAGCCGCGCACGAGCACGCCCATCCAGTCCTGGTGCTCGCCCAGCCCGGAGGCCAGCGGGTGGGTGGTGTCCAGCCGGGTCAGCGCCATGGCGCCGGCGATGCGGCGGTCCACCGAGGCGTCCTGCCTCGCCTGCCAGCTCAGCGTGCTGCCCTCGGGCTCGGGATCGCCCTCGGGCTCGTCCCGATCGGCCTCGGCCCCGGCGATCTCGCGCAGGGCCCAGCGTGCCGCGCCATCGCTGGCCACCACGGCCCCGCCCCCGCGGACCCAGTCTCGGACGCGCTCGGCCGCGCCGCCCGAGAGCCCGCCCATCGAGGGCATGACGATGACGCTGTAATCGTTCAGGTCCATGCGGCCAAGGTCGCCCGCGCTCACGCGCGTGTGTGGGAAGGGGAAGTTGATGTCCAGCATGTGCCAGTGCTGGCCCGCGCTCAGGCTGCTGGTGCCGCTGCCGGTGACCAGCAGCACCCTGGGCAGCCGCATGATGGGGTTGGCGTTGTTGCCCAGCATGGGCCCGCTGGTGGTGAAGCCCTCGCTGGCGCGGTGCACGCTCACGCCGCTGGCCAGCACGTCGCGCACGAAGGCCTCCAGGTCGCGGTCGGGGTTGCGGATCAGGTGTACCAGCAGGCTGCCCCTGGCGAACGCCTTGCCGTCCACCCGCACCTCGTCGCCCAGCACCCGGCAGAAGAGGTCGTGCTCCACCGCGTGGCCCACGGCCACGGGGAAGTTGTGCTGGGCCGAATCGATCAGCAGCGCCACGCCGCCGCTGCCGGTCATGCGGGCGGTGGGCGGGGCGTAGCGGGTGATGGCCTCGGTGGGGGCGTCCAGGAAGGCGTCGCTCCACCAGGCGTTCAGGCCGAAGCTGATGGGCAGGCTCCAGGCGGTGATGTCGTACGTGTCGGGGTTCTCGACCTCGGTCACGCGCTCGAACATCGCGCGCACCAGGTTGGCCATGGGCTGGCGGGTGTCGATGACCCACGTGCCCTCGGGCAGCCGCAGGTCCTCCACCGCCTGGCCGGTGTCGTAGGTCGAGAACGCGCCGGTGGTCAGCCCCCCGGCCAGCCGCCGCACCTCGATGCCGTGCATCAGGCAGAAGTCCCAGACCTTCTTGAGCACCGCCGGGTCGTTGTCGGTGGAGATCGCGAAGGCCCTGGGGCCCGGGCCCACGCCCCGGCTGGCGTCGGCCCAGTACTTGGCGAACCGCTCGAGCTGGCCCCGGCGATTCCCGGCCGTCGTCTCGGCGTAGCTCATCGCCGTCACGAAGTGGTCGCGCACGCGCTCGGCCAGCGTGAGGGTGTACTGGTCGCCCACCTCGATGGCCAGCCCGGCGCGCCCGTGCCCGGCCTTCTCCAGCAGCAGCCCCACCGCGCCGTGGTAGGTCGGCAGCACCTTGCCGTAGCCGGGATACAGATAGTCGAACCGCTCGCGCGTGGCGTACACGATGCCGCGATCGTCGTAGGCCCGGGCGTTGGCGCGCCCGTAGAGGGCGATCCAGTCCTTGGTCTCCTGGGGTATGTTCGCGTTGTAGGGCGTGTCGCCCTCGCCGAAGAAGTACGGGCTGGTGTAGCCCTGCTCGTGGTAGTCCAGGTGCAACTGCGGCAGGTAGCGGCGGTAGGCGGCCACGCGGCCGCGGCTCTCGGGGTGCACGCCCCACACCCAGTCGCGGTTCAGATCGAACAGGTAGTGGTTGCTGCGGCCGCTGGGCCAGGGCTCGTCGTGCTCGAAGGCATCGGGATTCGCGTCGGGGTCCTGCCCGACGGCGTTCTCGTACCAGCTCACGTAGCGCATCTGGCCGTCGGGGTTGAGCTGCGGGTCGATGACGATCACGCAGTTGTCCAGGATGTCCTCGATCTCGTCGTTGACGCCCGCCGCCAGCGTGTAGGCCAGCTGCATCGAGACCTCGCCGCAGCTGGCCTCGTTGCCGTGCACGCCGAAGCTGTACCAGATGATGGCGGGGTTGTTCTCGATGATCTCATCGCGCCGCGACTCGGTCAGGTTCGCCGCGTCCCGCAGCTCAAGGTTGGCCGCCAGGATCTCGTCCAGCCGCCCGAGGTTCTCCGGGCTGGAGATCGTGAGCATCACCAGCGGCCGGTCCTGGTGGCTGCGGCCGTACTCGGCGAAGCGCACGCGGTCGCTGGCCGCGGCCAGGGCCCTCGCGTACGCCACGCGGTCGTGGTGGCGGGTGAAGCGCTGGCCGATGCGGTAGCCCAGGTGGCCCTCGGGCGTGGGCACGGCCGGGTCGAGGCGCAGGCCGTCGAAGTAGTCGTAGGCCAGCTCCGGGTTGCTCGAGACGTCCCGGGCCGTCAGCGTGCCCTGCGCCAGGGCGTGGGGCATGAGCAGGCAGGTGGAAAGTCCCAGGACAGCAGCGGCGAGTGCACGCATCGATACCTCCGTGTGAGCGTCTCGGACCGGGATCCGGTTCAGCCCACGCCCGCCTCGACGGCGGCCGCGGGGTTGGGCGGGACCAGGGCCCCCGGCGGGGGCAGACGCAGGCAGCGGGCCAGCCCCCTGGAACCAATATAGAACGGCACGGTGTCCAGCAACGCCGCGGCGAGCTTGAACGCGTAGCCGGTGGCGATGAACAGCAGCAGCTGCGGGGCGATGGGGCTGCCCTCGTCCACCGGCAGCCCCCGGGCCACGTAGTACGTGATCAGGATCACCGCCACCGTGTCCACGAGCTGGCTGACCAGGGTGCTCCCGTTGTTGCGCAGCCACAGGTGCCGGCCGTTGGTCAGCCGCTTCCAGAAGTGGAACACCTGGACATCGACGAGTTGGGCGACCAGGTAGGCCACCATCGACGCCAGCACCGCCGCGAAGGCCAGGCCGCGGACCTCGAAGAACACCGGCAGCCGCCCGGCGGCGTCGCGCACGAGCTCGCCGGTCTGCGGATCCACCGCCTCGAAGCCCGGCAGCGCCCCGCCCACCCATAAGACGCCGATGACCCAGAAGTTCACCACCAGCCCCATCCACACGACGGCGTTGGCCCGCCGGCGGCCGTACAGCTCGCTGATGAAGTCGGTGCACAAAAAGGTGATCGGGTAGGGCAGCACGCCCACCGCCACGGCGAAGGTGAGCACCAGCGCGTCCTCGCCGCTGCCCCAGGTCGCCTCGCCCAGCTTGATGAACCGGCTGATGCCGAGGATGTTGAGCATCGCCAGCGACGCCAGGAACAGGCCCGCCAGCACCAGGAACACCCCCTCGCGGCGGCGGTACAGGGTCGCCTCGTCCAGCTCGGCCAGCCCCTCGTAGCGGTGCTGGTGGCTGGGCAGCACGGCCCGGGCTTCCTGGGCCAGGGGCTTCTGGGCCGGGGCTGGCGCGGCGGGCCGGGGGGTCCTCATCGGCCCCAGGATAGGAGCGGCCCGGGCGTCACCGGGGGCCACGGCGGCCCCGATCTACGGGATGATCCTTAAACGGGCGTCCCTATTGGCCACGCGGGGCCCCGAATCGGCGGCGCGAGCGCACGGATTCCCATTTCGTGCGCTCGCGCC
>JBITAF010000053.1:0-85057 GCA_044440025.1 Phycisphaerales bacterium JB060
GCGCGCGATGCAGCAACAGGCCGAGGTGCAGGACCGCCGGCAGATGCGCGAGATCCAGCGGTGGTGGCTCACGCGGATGATCGAGACGCCGCGGCCGCTGGAAGAGAAGATGACGCTGTTCTGGCACGGGCACTTTGCCACCAGCTATCGCACGATCGAGAACAGCTACCACATGTTTTTGCAGAACCAGCGGTTCCGCAGGCATGCGCTGGGAAGCTATGGCCAGCTCATGCACGAGATCATCCGCGATCCGGCGATGCTTGCCTACCTGGACAACAACGACAGCCGCAAGGGACGACCCAACGAGAATCTGGCCCGCGAGCTGATGGAGTTGTTCTCGATGGGCGTGGGCACGTATACCGAGCGCGATATCAAAGAGGGCGCCAGAGCCCTGACGGGGTACACGTTCCGAGACGATGAGTTCGTGCTCGATCATGAGAATCACGACGATGGGCGCAAGCGGATCTTCGGACGCTCGGGCGAGTACGACGGCGACGGTTTCGTGACGGCAATCCTGGCCCATCGGGCCACGGGCGTGTTCATGACGCGCAAGCTGTACGAGTTCTTCGTGGGCGACCTACCCCCGGACTCGCGCGACTATTCACCGGCAGAGGGGGCCGTGCTCAACGAGATGCGGTCGACATTCGTCCGTGCTCGCTACGAGCTCAAGCCGTTGCTGCGCGAGCTGCTACTGAGCCGGCACTTCTACAGCGACGGGGTGCGTGGGCAGCGGATCAAGAGCCCGGCCGAACTGGTGGTGGGCGGTGTGCGCGAGCTGCGTACGCCGGTGCGCGATCTTTCGGCATTGCTGGACGCGATGGAGCTGATGGGACAGAGCCTATTCTATCCGCCATCGGTGGCCGGTTGGTCCGGGGGGCGTTCGTGGATCAATACCTCGACCATGTTCGTGCGCCAGAACACCATGGCCTTCCTGCTGACAGGCCGTAAGCCGAGCGGGCCCGATGCTCTGGCGGACATGCAGCCGTACGAACCCGAGCCGATCATGGGCCAGCTCCGCGAAACGCTGGGCGGGGGCGACGAAGCGCACACCGTGCGCAGCGTGCTGCGATACACACTTGGACGGACACCCCAGCACGCGATTGAAACACTGATGCGGGAGCTGGAACGCAGGGTCGGGGAGGCCGACGGCGAGGCGCTGCGGGATATGCTGCTGCTGGTTACGGCGATGCCGGAGTACCAGCTTTATTAGTTGTTATGGCGGTTTGATCCGGAGGGAGTGGTCATGGATCTGCACGATTCCAAGGCATTCACACGGCGGGCGTTCCTTGGCCGCGGGATGATGCTGGCCTCGGCATCCCTCGCGGCGCCTGGATTTGTGCAGTCGACCGCGTGGGGGCTACCTTCCCCCACTGCGATGCTGACAAGCCTGGCGGGCGTGCCCGAGGACCACGTGCTGGTCGTCGTGCAACTGTCGGGGGGTAATGACGGGCTGAACACCGTGGTGCCCTACGGGATGGACGAGTACTACCGAGCACGTCGGGGTATCGGCATCTCCAAGGGCCGGGTGCTGGAACTGGACTCCCGGCAGGGGCTGGGCTTGCATCCATCGCTGGCGCCCATGAAGGATATGTACGACGCGGGGCTTTGCTCGGTGTTCCAGGGCGTGGGCTATCCCAACCCCAACCGCTCGCACTTCAAGAGCATGGACATCTGGCACACGGCCGACACAAGCGGCACGGGCGAGGGCTGGATCGGCCGATACCTCGACAGCGAGTGCGTGGGCTTTGGCAAGGGCGAGAGCGGATCACTCGAAGCGGGCGAGGCGGCGGGCCCGCCCGCGGTGGCAATCGGTCGGAACGCGCCGCTGGCGATGCAGGGCCGCAAGGTGAACCCCGTGTCGTTCGAGAGCGCCGACGTGTTTCGGTGGGTGGGGCAGGACCACGATGGTGGGCTCAAGGACGGGTATGACCGGCTGAACCGTCGGGAGACGCGGGAGGTGGCCGAGAACAACGAGGCGTTCCTGACCCGCACCGCGTTGGATGCGCAGGTCAGCAGCGACCTTATCCGCAAGGCCGTGTCGAGCCAGCCCCTGGTGCGCTACCCGGGTAATGGGCTGGCACGGCAACTCTCAATGATCGCGCAGATGATCCGGGCGGGGCTCAAGACACGGATCTACTACGCGACGATGGGCGGGTTCGACACGCACGCCGGGCAGGGCGGTGCGAATGGCCGTCATGCGCAGTTGCTGGGGCAGATGGCCTCGTCGATGAAGGCCTTCTACGAGGACCTGAAGGAGCAGGGCAACGACGGCCGCGTGATGACAGTGACCTTCAGCGAGTTCGGGCGTCGGGTCTCGCAGAACGCCAGCGGCGGCACCGACCACGGGACGGCGGCGCCGATGTTCCTGTTCGGCCCGATGGTCCGGCCGGGCGTGCACGGTACGCATCCTTCAATGAACGATCTGGACGGCGGGGACCTGAAGCACACGCTGGACTTTCGGCACGTGTACGCGGGCGTGCTCGACACGTGGATGGGCGCCGATTCGGAGGCGATCCTGAGCCGGCGTTATCGGCCCGCGTTGGTGCTGGACAAGTCCTGATTGGACGTTGGGTCACAACCCAGACTGGACAGATAGCAGATTCCATCCTGAGACCTGAGCCTGGCCACAAGCGGCCTCGGCGTGGCGTCGATGCCGTGTTCATGCGAGCCCCAATGGTGCGGGCCGCGTGGAGGCGGTGCATGTTCACACGGATGCGCAACGGCTGGGCGTTGTCGATGGCGAGCCTTGGCCTTCTGAAGGAAAACAAGAGACTTGTGATATTTCCGCTGCTGAGCTCGATCGCCTCGCTGGCTGTGGTCGCGAGCTTTGTGGCGCCGATCGTGGGGACAACGACGGGGCGGAACATCTTCATGAGCGAGGAGCAGACGTCGGACGCTGGACCGATGCTGGTGATGTTCCTGCTGTACTTCTGCTGCTATTTCGTGACGCTGTTCTTCAACTCGGCGCTGGTGGGCGTCACGATGATGCACCTGGACGGGCGGCCCTACAAGCTGAGCGACGGTTTACGGATCGCTTGGGACCGGCTCAGCCTGATCCTGATGTGGGCCGTGATCGCCGCGTCGGTGGGATTTGCGCTCAAGATGATCGAGGCGCGGTCGAAGCTGGTCGGGAAGATCATCGCGCTGCTGCTGGGGTCGGCGTGGACGGCGATGACGTACTTCGTGGTGCCGGTGCTGATCGTGGAGCGTGCGCCGGCGCATAAGGCGATCGGGCGTTCGTTCTCGCTGGTCAGGCAGACGTGGGGCGAGGGCCTGGTGGCCAACTGGGCCAACGGCGTGTTCGTGGGCCTGGGCATCGTGGCCGGCTTCTCGATGATGTTCCTGGCGTCGCTGACCGGGGATCCGATCGTCGCGGGGCTTGGACTGCTGCTGGGGGTGGTGTGGATGGCGATGATGATGCTGATCTCGATGACGCTCGAATCGATCACCAACGCCGTGCTGTACGTGTACGCCCGGACGGGCAGCTCGCCCGATGGGTTTGATGATCAGTTGCTGGATATGGCGTTCGCGGGCAAAGGCGGCGAGGCGGGCATCCGCATCGGCGATGTGCGTCCTGAGACTGGCGAGCCCGTGCAGACAAAGCCGTCGTTTGCCGGGGTGGGAGCCATGCCCGAGCCAACACCCGGCCCGTCGCTGGCCGACATGCGGCGCAAGGCGGCCGAAGAGGGTGCCGCCTGAGCGGGCTCAGTCGCTCGCCTCGGGCGCGTCGCTGAGGTGGACGTTTCGGGCCAGATCGCCGCGTGTTCGCTCGTGGAGGTGATGGTCGGCAAGCTTGTCCTGGGCGGCCTCGGCCTTCTGGAGTGCGCCATCGCTGGCGTAGCCGATGTGGCAGATCGGGTCTCCGGGCGAGACGCTGGGGATCGTGGTCATGCCCAGGATGATGCCCGAGCGTGGCGCCTCGACGACGTTCTTCTCCACGCCCAGCAGGTCGGTGTTGGTTGCGATGGCGTCGCCTTGGTTGACGAAGTCTCCCGGGCCGACGTGGAAGCTGAGGAAACCACCGTTGTTTGCGCGGACCCACTTGCTCTTGTCGGCCTCGATGCGGTAGGCGGGCGGCTCGGGCTCGCCCTGGACCATGCCCAGGTGGATGAGGCAGTTGCGGATGCCTCGGACGGCGTGCTCGACGTAGGTGGGCTCGACCTTCCAGACCTCGCCGGCCTCGAGGATGATCGTGGGAACGCCGGCCTGGCACGCGGCGGCGCGGAGTGAGCCTTCCGGGCCAACCCCATGCATGGTAAGTTCGGCGCCCCAGGCTCTCGCGAAGGAGGCGACCTTCTCGTCGTGCAGGTCGGCGCGGACATTGGGAAAGTTGGTGCGACGGACAGCGGCGGTGTGGAGGTCGATGCCGTACTGGCAAGGCTTGACGATGCCCTCGAAGACGGCGTTGGCCAACCGAGCGGCGAGGCTGCCATCGAGGGACCCGGGGAAGCTGCGGTTGAGGTCTCTGCGGTCGGGCAGGTAGCGGCTGTGGCGCTCGAAGCCCATAAGATTGACCACGGGCACCATGACCAGCGTGCCGGCGGCGAGCTCGAAGGGCCAGTTCATGAGGATGTGACGGATGGCGCCGGTGCCGTTGATCTCGTCGCCGTGTACGGCCGCGGTGATGAAGACTGCCGGACCGTCCTTTGGCCCCTTCCAGACGCTGAAGGGGATTGCGATGTCGACGCCGGCATAGCTCTCGGAGACGACCAGCCGCCCCTCACGTCCGATGCCGGGCGTGACTTCGAGGTCTGTCCAGTGGTCGACCCCCTGACGCCGGCTCATTTGTCGCTCTCCAGCGCGTCGACGAGGGTGCGATCGAGCTTAGAGGGCTTGCGCTTGCGACGGGCTCGGCCAGGGACGAGGTCGCGCATGGTCTCAAGCTTGCCATAGCACAACAGCCGGTCGCCGGCCTCGAGTTGGCGGTTGCCCTTTGGGTTCGAGTAGACGCTGGTGCCCCGATTGACGGTGAGGACGGTGATGTCGCGTTCGCGCAGGCCACTCTGCTCGATGGTCTTGCCGACGTAGTCCGAGCCCTCGTAGATATGGATCTCGGCCACGCCGTAGGCAACGCTGACGGTAAGCCGCTGGCGGATGTCGATCTCGGGGAAATCGACCTGGTTGGCGATGAAATCGACAATCGAGCCGGCGACGTCCAGGCCGGTGGCGCCCTCGATGCCCTCCATGCCCGGAGACGAGTTGACTTCCATGACCTGGGGGCCCTCGTTACTCTCGAGCAGGTCGACGCCTGCGACACGGAGCCCCATGATCTGCGCCGCGCGGACGGCGGCCTTCTCATACTCGGGGTCAAGCGTGACGTTCTCGGTGCGTCCGCCACGGTGGACGTTGCTGCGGAACTCGGTTCCCTGTGCGACTCGCCGCATGGCGGCCACAACGTAGTCTCCCACGACCAGGGCTCTGACGTCCTTGCCCTTGCTCTCGGCGACGAACTTCTGCACCAGCACGTTCTGCTTGGCGCCCTGGAGTGTCTCGATGATGGCCTCGGCAACCTTGTTGGACTCGGCCAGAATGACGCCCACGCCCTGGGTGCCCTCGATAAGCTTGATGATGATGGGCGCCCCGCCCAGGCGATCGATAGCTGGCAGCACGTCATTGCGATCTCGGACGTAGCACGAGTGCGGGATGCCGATGTCATGGCGACTGAGGATCTGGAGGCTGCGCAGCTTGTCTCGTGAGTTGAGGATGCCGTTGGCGGTGTTGGGCGTATAGGTGTCCATCTGCTCGAACTGCCGCACGACGGCAGTGCCAAAGTAGGTGATCGAGGCGCCCACCCGTGGAAGGATGGCGTCGTAATCGCTCAGTTCCTTGCCACGGTAGAACAGCGTGGGCTCGCCGTGCTCGAGGTCGATGGAGAATCGCAGGGTGTTGAGCACTTTGACCTTGTGCCCCCGGGCTTCGGCGGCCTGCATAAAGCGGCGTGTGCTGTAGCACTTGGGTGCCGTGGAGAGGATTGCGAGTTTCACGGGGTGGCCTTTCGCTTGGCGGGATCTGATGAAGCGGAGGAGAGCAGGTTGCGGGCCGAGGGATCCACCAGGGCCAGACCTTCGATGGCGCGGCGGCCCACAAGCATGCGGCAGAGCATGCCCTGGCGGCAAACCAGCCCGACCTCGGCCTGGAACTCGAGCGGACCGATGGTCATGCTGGTGCGCACGACCGGGCGCACCTGGGGCTGGCCACTGCTGGGCTTGACGATCGACTCCCGAATGATCTCGGCCTCGACCCACTTGGTTCGCCGCTCGGGGTGCTCTCGAAGAACAACCTCGAATCGCACGCGACCGTTTGGCAGGTGCTCGAAGTCAGCGACGTGGATGGCGCTGGTGCGCGCACCAGTATCGATCTTGGCGCGCACGCCGCGGATGCGCCACTCGGGCAGCGCGACCCGCTCACGCCAGCCCATGGTGTACAACGTGTGCTTGCGGTCGGACATTGGCATGACATTGTAGCGGACACACGAAAAAGACCCGGCATGCGGGCCGGGCCTTGGGGTATGCGGCATGGCGCGACCGGTTTAGCGGTCTGCGGGGTCGATGCCGAAGCCGCTGCGGTCTGGTTCTTCGGGCCGCTGGGGCGGCTCATAGCCCTCGCGCTCGATGGCCTCGAGCAGGTACTCCACGGCCGCGTCGATCTGCGGATCCTCGCCGCCGGCAAGCTTCGTGGGATCATCCATGACGTCGATGTCCGGATCGACGCCGTGGCCCTCGATACCCCAGGTGCCATCGGCGCGATAGAAGCCGAAGTTGGGCACGGCGGTGTAGCCGCCGTCGATGAGCGGGGGCACGCCGCTGATGCCCACCAGGCCGCCCCAGGTGCGCCGGCCGATCAGCGGGCCCAGGTCGTTGTGCTTGAAGAGCCAGGGGAACATGTCGCCGCCCGAGCCGGCCGACCCGTTGATGAGCATGGCCTTGGGGCCCTGGTGGCTGTCGTAGGGCCAGGGCCAGTCCTTGCCGTCGCGGCGGTACCAGTAGTTGGTGCGCGGGCGGTTGAGCAACTCGATGAAACGGGTGGGGATCTGGCCGCCGCCGTTCCAGCGGTCGTCGATGATCAGGGCGTCCTTCTGGATCTGGGCGTAGAACTGGCGGAAGAGCTCGTTCTGGCCGTTGACGCCGGTATCGGGCACGTGGATGTAGCCGATCTTGCCGTCCGAGGCTTCCTCGACGTACTGGCGGTTGGACTCGACCCAGTCGCGGTAGCGCAGGGCCTGGTCGTTGCCGATGGGCTCGATGGTGTAGGTGCGCTCGTTGATGGCCTCTTCGTCGCCGGTCAGGCTGTCGACGACGGTGATGGTCGTCTGCTGGCCGACGGTGCCGATGAAGGCGGCCCAGGGGTCCTTCGATGCGTCGACGGGCTTGCCGTTGACGTGTGTGATGATGTCGCCCTCTTCGACGTCGACGCCGAGCGTGTCCAGCGGGTTGCGCGCGTCGGTGTCCCACGGCGCGCCGCCGTACATCTTGGTGATGCGGAAGCCGGACGCTTCTCCTTCTTCGCCGTTCTCGGTGACGGCCTCGAAGTCGACGCCCAGCAAACCAACGTTCTCGCTGGGCTGGCCTTCGACGTCGCCGCCCCAGTAGTAGGCGTGGCCGACGTTGAGCTCGGCGATCATCTCGCCGATGATGAAGCCCACGTCTTCGCGGCTGGCGGCGTGGTCGACCATCTGCGAGTAGTGGTCATAGACCGCGTCCCAGTCGACACCGTGCATGTTCTCGACGTAGAAGAAGTCGCGGTGGCGACGCCAGGCGTCCTGCACGAGCTGGCGCCACTCTTCGCGCGGGTCGAGCTGCTTGCGCAGGTCGTTGGGGCTCAGGGCGCCGGACATCGACTGGCCCGCGCGGGCGTCGGCGATCTTCCAGCGGTTGCCACCGCCGGCGAGCAGGATCTTCTTGCCGTCGCCCGAGATGTCGACCAACTGGGCGCCGGCGACGACGGTCTTCTCTTCGATCTCATCGCCGGACATGTCGATGATCTTGACGGTGGGCGCGCCGCTGCCGAAGCTGTTGTAGAGCAGGTGGCCCTGGTTGTTGCTGACCAGGCCGTTGAAGCTGCCGGCGGCCACGGGCAGTGCGAAGCTTCGGGCCTCGAAGCCCTCGAAGGTGATCTCGGTGGGCTCGACTTCCTTGTCGTCGCCGCTGCTGCCGGCCTCGTCGGAGATGATGCCGTCGGGCACCTCGGTGCTCTGGCGGGTGGCGGTGAAGGGGCCGCTGCCCTCGAGCGGGCCGGAGATGGTCCAGGTGCCGGTGAGGGTGTCGCCGGCGAGGGTGGCCTCGGTCTTGGAGGTCATGGGGCCCTCGCTGCTGGTGGTAACCAGCTCGCCGGTCTCCTCGTCGAAGGTGACGCTGTCGTAGTCGGAGGTCTCGCCCTGGCTCTCGCTGGCACCCACGAAGGTGCCGTCGTCGAGCTTCTTGAAGTACATCGTGACCTCGAGCTCGTCCATGGGCAGGCCCAGGGCGGCCAGGCCCGTGGCGGTGCCGGCCCAGGTGCCCTCGATGGGGCTCAAATCGGCGGCGGCCTCGTCGCCTTCATCGCCTTCGCCTTCGCCCTCGTCGGCGGACTCGTCGGCTTCGTCGCTCGATTCCTCCGCGTCTTCGCCTTCGGGCTTGTCTTCTTCCCAGGTCTCTTCATCGACCTCGACCAGGCGCGGGTTCTCGACCTCTTCGGTCAACGGCACCGCGATGAGGCGGCCGGCGTTGGCGTAGATGAAGCTGGCGCCCACGGTCTCGTACTGTGGGCTGGTGAACTCACGATTGGACGTGTAGAACAGGTATTCGCCGTCGCGGCCGAAGACCGGCGATCCATCGCCGAAGTATCCGCTGGTGACCTGGTGGGTCGTGCCATCTTCGGTATCATGGATGAAGATGGCCGCCGTCAGCATGTTGCCTTCGGTCTTGGCGTAGGTGACGTAGCGGCTGTCGGGGCTCCAGCTCACGCTGGGCACGTTTGCCATGGGCTCTTTTTCGAACTGGCTGGCCTCGCCGCTCTCGACGTCGATGAGGTACATCTCGCCCGACTTGTCGATCGCCAGCAGCGTTTCGCTGTCGGGCGACCAGGCCATGGACATCCAGTACTTGCCGTCCATGTCGGTGAGTTGGCGGGTTTCACCCTGGCCGTCGCTCTGCACCAGGTGGATGTTGTACTCTCCGCTCTCGTCGCTGGCGTAGGCAATCCACCGGCCGCTGGGGCTCCAATGGGGGTTGCGCTCGGCCCAGCGGCTGGTGTCGGTGAGCTGGCGGGGCGGGCCGTTCTCGGCGGGGATGGTCCAGATGTCGCCGCGGGCCTCGACGACCACGCGCTTGCCGGTGGAACTGATGCCGCCGGCCTGGATGTGGTCGGCCGCGTCGACGGTGCGCGGACGCACCGCGGGCTTGGCGCCGGGGATGGTGACGTTGACCTCGCTTACCTCGTTGGCGTCCAGGTCGAGCAAGTGCAACTTGGTGCCCAGGCTGAAGACGATGGCCGCGTTGTCGCCGCCGGTGATCGATGGGAACTTCACGTCGTTGTCGGTGAAGTTGGTGACCTGGGCGCGCTCGCCGCTGTCCACGTCGTAGCGCCAGATGTTCAGGCGGTGGTCATCGCCGGCGTCCGAGACGTAATACACCGAGTCGCCGTGCCACATGGGCAGGCTGTCGGTGCCCTCCCAATCGGTGATCTGGCGGCTCTCGTTGGTGTTGATGTTGAACAGCCAGATGTCGCTGGCCATGCCGCCGCGGTATCGCTTCCAGGTGCGTGCATCGCGTTGGATGGGCGTGTAGGCAAGCCAGGTGCCGTCGTCGTTCAGCACGCCGTTGGCGCCGTAGGGCACGGGCATGCGCTCGGGCAGGCCGCCATCAGCCGGCACGCGGAAGACCTCCTGCTGGCGCCCCAGGCCGGCGGTGCCGCTCATGAAGAACATGACGCCCGAGTCGTGCCACTGGGTGGGCGTCTCGTTGGCCGGATGGTGGGTCACGCGCTCGGGCACGCCGCCCTCGATGGGCAGGGTGTACAGGTCGCGGTCGCCGTCGTAGTTGCCCTGGAAGACCACGTGCTGGCCGTCGGGGCTGAATCGCGGGAAGAGTTCCTGCCCGGGTGGGCTGGCCAGCGGCTCGGCCCGACCGCCATCGCGCGAGACGAGCCACAGGTCGTTGCCGTAAGAGAACACGATGTGTTCGTCGCTGACGGCGGGGAAGCGGAGCATGCCGGCGTAATCGCCGTCCTGCTGGTCGCCTGCCTGGCGGGCGGACAAGGGTTGTCCCGATGCCGCGACAATGCGGGCGGGCTCGGCGGTGCTGGTCTCAGCCGAGCCGGCACACGAGACGAGCATGGCCTGGGCGGCCAGAACGGGAACGACGGTTAGACGCTTATCCATGTAGAAACACCTCCAGATCGGGCAGTGTACGGCACCGACCCACCGCCCGGAGGATGGGCGGCGGGCACGGCACGGCCACGGGGGACGCGCCACAGGCGGCGGTCCGGCATGGTCTTTCCGAGGCCCGGGCACGGGATTGCAGGCCTAGCCCAGTTGGGTCAGATTCTTGAGATTCTCATCCTGCCCCATGACGATGAGCACGTCGGTCTCCAGAAGGGGTTCGGCGGGTGGCAGAACGACGATGCGCACGCCGCTGGGAGCCTGCTTGTCCTCACGCTTGACCGCGACGATATGGATGCCGTGCTTCTGCCGCACGCCCAACTCGGCCAGCGACTTGCCGACCCATGGCTTGGGAACGAGGAACTCGACGATGCTGTGGCCCTCATGGAACTCGATCTGGTTGAGCACACCCGGGCCCAGCAAGCGGGCGGCCCAGCGGTCGGCGGCCTCGTCCTCGGCCAGAACCACAACGCTTGCGCCCACGCGGCGGAGCACCTGGGCGGTGGTACTCGACCGCGCCCGGGCGATGATCCGCGGCACTTCCATGTGCTTCATGATGACCGTCGCCAGGACGCTGGCCTCGAAATCTTCGCCGATGGCTACGACGGCAGCCTTGACCTTGTGGACGCCGCGAGCCTTGAGGGCTGCCTCGTCGGTGACATCCACCACGATCGCCTGGGCGACACTCTGGGCCAGCCGCTCGACGGCGTCGCGCTCGCGGTCGCAAGCGATGACCGCCTGCCCCGCTTTGGAGAGTTGGCCGGCGATACGTTGGCCGAAGCGGCCCAGCCCGAGCACGGCGATGGGTCTTGGGTCCTTCGATGGGTTGTCGGGTTTGGACATGGCGGCGTGCTCCTGGGGGTTGGGCTAGCCGAGGGAGACGGTATCTCGTGGCAGGTGGCTCCGGGTCAGGGCGCGCTCCCCGCCCACGCCTACGCCCTGGATGAGCGCGCCAAGCAGCGACAGGGCGCCCAGGCGGCCGAAGAACATCGTGAGCGTGATGACGACGCGACCGAACGGGCTGAGCTCGGCGGTGGCGCCCAGCGAGAGGCCCGTGGTGCTGGCGGCGCTAACAACCTCGAACAGCAGAGGCTCAAAGGGGATGTCTTCACTCAGGTCGAGCATCAGCGTGGCCAGCGTCACCACGCCTACCAGCCCGGCGGCGACGGTGGCCGCCTTGCGCACGAGTGTGTCGGGCAGGGCTCGGCCGAACACCTCAACATCCTCCCGGCCGCGCACCGTCGCGAGAACGGCCAGGATGAGTACGGCGAACACGGCGGTCTTGATGCCCCCGGCGGTCGAGCCCGGGCTGCCGCCGATGGCCATGAGCACCATGAGCGAGAAGCGGGATCCGGGGGAGAGCTCTTCCATGGGCATGACCGTGAAGCCCGCCGTGCGCGCGGTAACGGACATGAACGCGGCGTCGGTGATCGCGCCGTCGCTGGGTCCGCCACTGGCCACACTCTGGGCGATGAAGATCGTGACAAAACCCACGCCCAGCAGGCACGCCGTCGTGGCGAGGACGAGCTTGCTATGCGTGGCCAGCCGCGGTGTTGCACGACCGGGCTTGCGACGAATGCGTCGGCGGAGGTAGTTCGTCACATCCTCGAGCACCAGGAAGCCCAGTCCGCCCACGACGATGAGCGGCGCGATGACCAAGAACGGCGCCAAGCCCGTGCGCATCGGGATGAGGCTGTCGCCGGTGATGTCGAAGCCCGCGTTGCAGAAGGCCGACACGCTGTGGAAGACCGCCTGCCACGCACGGCCGCCGGGGCCATCGGTGAGGGCCCCGGGCCAGAGCAGGTACAGCAGGACCGCGCCGATGGCCTCGATGGCCAGCGTCGTGCCCACGATGAACCAGGCGAAGCGCATGATGCGGTGGGCGGGGTACTCGTCGAGCGCGGCGCTGAGGGTCAGGTGCTCCTTGTAGCTCGGGCGCACGCCGAAGAGCAGGGCCAGCGTGGAGCCGAAGATCATGAATCCCAGCCCGCCCAACTGGATGGCGCCGGCGATGACGACCTGGCCAAAGAGGGTAAACCCGCCAGCGGTGTCACGCACGGCCAGCCCGGTGACGCACGTGGCGCTGGTGGCGGTGAAGAGTGCGTCGATCCAGCCGATGGGCTGGTCATACGGCGTGGCGGCGGGGAGCTTCAGCAACAGGGTCGCGGCGATGATGATGGCGGCGAACGAGGCGGGCAACAGCAGGTTGGGATGGCGCATCGTGCGCGCGAGCAGACCCGTCAGCCCGATGGCCTGGGCGATCACCACAAACGCCGCGAGCGCGCCGGCGGCCTGGGGATATCCGAGCGGCCAGGCGAAAAGTGCGAGCACGGCGCCCAGTTCGACGGCCAGGCCCATGGGACGGCGCCATCGGCCTGTTCGACCCAGCCTGGGCGGGGCCAGCCAGGCGATGCCGCCCATGATGTTCGAGGCGAACCAGGGCAGGACGATCTGGGCGATCTTGAGCCACGGGCTGGCCCACGGCGCGGCCGGAAGGCCGGCG
This sequence comes from Phycisphaerales bacterium JB060, assembly GCA_044440025.1. GTDB lineage: Bacteria > Planctomycetota > Phycisphaerae > Phycisphaerales > UBA1924 > JAHCJI01. Next base: position 12,861 of record JBITAF010000053.1, read on the forward strand.
TCGAGCGCGAGGGCGGTGACGCCGAGGATCGCCACGCCCAACGCGGCCAGCGCACGCCTCGGGCCGACGGTGTTCGGGCTCAGCGGTTTGGTGTGGAGACGTTCCATGGTGGGGGCGAAGCGGGCGCAAGCATATGGCCCCGGCGGTGGCGACCAAAAACCTTGCCCCTACCGTTGGCCATGAAGTCGATCGCCGCCCAGCTCCTGATCCTGACGCGCCAGCGGCGCACGCAGCGGAACCTGAAGGTGCTTGGTTGGTTCATGATGGTGCTGGTGGGGCTCGTGGGCGTGCACACGGTGCTGTTCCACTACATCATGGCATACGAGGGTCGGGACTACTCGTGGATGACCGGGCTGTACTGGGTGCTGGTGACGATGAGCACGCTTGGCTTCGGCGACATCGTGTTCCACTCGGACTTGGGCAAGCTGTTCTCGATCGTCGTGGTCATCAGCGGCACGATCTTCCTGCTGGCGTTGCTTCCGTTCATGTTCATCCAGTTCTTCTACGCGCCGTGGATCGAGGCCCAGACCGCCGCCCGCACGCCGCGTGAGCTGCCAGCCCAGACCAGCGGTCACGTGCTCATAACCCACCTGGACGCGGTCACCGAGTCGCTCATCACCAAGCTGGGCCAGGTCGACCAGCCCTACGTCGTCATCGTGACCGACATCGATCAGGCTCGCAGGCTGCACGATCAGGACTTCCGCGTCATGGTGGGCGAGCTCGACGATCCGGAGACCTTCCGTGCCGCCCGCGTCGCGAACGCCGCGATGGTGGTGACCACCCGAAATGACGCCCAGGACACCGCCGTCGCCTTCGCCGTGCGCGCGGTGAGCGAGACGGTGCCGGTGTTCGCCACGGCCGATCTCGGGGCGTCGGTGCCCATCATGGAGATGGCCGGGGCGACGGACGTGATCCGCCTGGACCGGGTCATGGGTCAGGCGCTCGCGCGATGCATCTCGGGGGGAGACGCCGTGACGCACGAGGTGGCGCGCTTCGACAACCTGATCATCGCCGAGGCCAGCGCGGCCCGCACGCCGCTGATCGGCAAGAGCCTGCGCGAGAACCGGCTGACCGATCTGGGCGTCAACGTCGTGGGCCTGTGGGACCGCGGCGTCTTCCGCCCGGCCCGGCCCGACACCGTGGTCAACGAGCGCACGGTGCTGCTGGTGGCCGGGGCGGCCCGGCAGCTCGAGGCGTACGACGAGCACTTTGCGATCTACAACGTCAGCGCCGATCCTGTGGTGGTGATCGGCAACGGCCGCATCGGCCGCGCCACGGCCGAGGCGCTCGAGGCCCGCGGCGTGGACTACCGTGTCATCGAGCGGGCCGAGCGGCGGGTGACCAACCGCGACAAGACCATCGTGGGCGACGCCGCCGAGCCGCGCGTGCTCGAGGCGGCCGGGCTTGCGAAGGCCCCCACCGTGGTCATCACCAGCAACAACGACGACGTGAACCTGTACCTGACCCTGCTGTGCCGGAAGCTGCGGCCCGACATCGAGGTCATCGCGCGGTGCACGCTGGACAAGCACGTGGCGGCCCTGCACCGCGCGGGGGCCGACTTCGTGCAGAGCTACGCCAGCACGGGCGCGAGCGCCTTCTACAACCTGCTGCACCAGGGACGCATGGTGACGGTGGCCCAGGGCCTGGAAGTGTTCGACGTCAAGGTGCCCAGGGCCGTCGCGGGCAAGCGGATCATCGACGCGGGCATCCGCGAGGCCACCGGCTGCACCATCGTCGGCTACCGCGACGACGAGGGCCTGACCGCCAACCCGCCCGCGACGACGGTGCTGCGGGCCGGCCACGAGCTGGTGCTCATCGGCGACGTCGAGGCCCACGAGGCCTTCCGGCAGAAGTACGCGGAGGGCTAAGCGAACTGCCCGGCGATCGCCTGGACCGCCGCGACCATGCACACGAGCAATGCGAGGCCCAGGGCGATGTTGGACGCCCAGCGGTTGGCCAGCGCGCTGCCGATCCAGCGGCGGCGGTTCATCAGGGGCACCAGCGCGATCGCCAGCAATGGGATGAACGCCGCGCCGACGAGCCCGTAGAGCTTCTGCGCGGTCTCGAACCTCAGGTACAGCAACGCGATGGGCCCGACGGCCAGCGCGACCAGGTAGCCGCGGTACGTCCGGCTCTTCGTCGAGACCTCGGCGCGCTCTCGCCCGGTGTTCGGCGCACCGCGCATGGCCCACCAGTCGGCGAACACGTACGGCACCGCCTGCCACACGCCCAGCACGCTCGAGAAGACCGCCCCCAGCGCGCCGACGAGGAACGCCCAGCGCATGGCCGGGTGCGCGGCGTCGCCCACGCGGTCGGCGATGGCGACGATGAGGGCCGAGCCGCGGCCCTGGAGCGCCCCGTCGCGCACGAGCCCGGCCGCCAGCACGACCATGCCGATCCCGAAGATGGCGGTCATGGTGTAGCCGATGGCCAGGTCGATCCGGCACGTCCGCAGCTCGGCCGGGCCGGCGCGGCCGACCTCCCGCATCCAGTAGCCGTAGCAGATGATCGTCAGCGTGCCGCCCACGCCGCCGACGAGGGCGATCGTCCAGCCCAGGGCGTCGGCGCTGGCGGGCATGCGCGGGACCAGGCCCGATGCGACGTCCAGCGGCGCGGGCGCGGCGGCGACCGCGCTCACCACCACGACGGCGAACATCACCGCGATGCACGCCGCCATGACGCGCTGGAAGAGCGCAAAGCCCCCCAGCCAGACCAGCGCCAGGCCCGCCAGCGAGCAGCCGATCGCGCCCGCGCGCGGGGGGATCGCCGGCGCCATCGCGTGCAGCACGGCGCCGCAGGCCTTCATGAGCGCGACGGCCACGAAGGGGCTCCAGAAGATTAAGTATGCCCCGAAGACCAGCCACACGATCGGGCCCAGCCTCGCCACCGCGCCCTCGAGGATCGTCGACCCCGTCGCCAGCTGCCACCGCGCGAGCTGCTCGTTGAGCACGAACTTGACCAGCGCGCCCACGACCACGGCCCACAGCACGGCCAGCCCCAGCCTGCTGCCCGCGAAGGCCGCCGTGGCCAGGTCGCCCGCCCCCACGCCCGTGGCGGCCACGAGCACGCCCGGGCCGACCAGCACCAACGCCCCGCGAGGTCCGGCGAGGATGTTGCGGGTGGCCCGGGCCATCGGTGATGGTACGCGGCGGATCGAGCGGCCCCTACTCGCAGCCGGCGTCGAACTCGTTCTGGAAGGTCAGGAAGTCGAACAGCGTGAGCGCACCATCGCCGTCGAAGTCGGCCGCCAGATCCCCGGCGTCGAAGAGGTTCTGGAACATCAGGAAGTCGAACAGCGTGAGCGAGCCGTCGCCGTCGATGTCGGCCCGGCAGCCCTCGTCGCACGCGAAGGCCCAGGTGTCGGCCAGCACGCCCGTGCCGCCGCCGCCGGTGGCCCCGCCGTAGCCGCCGTGCAAGACCAGTTGCTCGGCGTCGGGGTAGTACTCGACGCAGTGCTGGTCGCGTGCGCCGAAGCCGGTGACGCCCAGCGGCGTCCAGCTCACGCCGTCGTAGGCCCAGGTGTCCTCCACGCGGTCGAGGGTGCCCGGGCCGGTCTGCCCGCCCGCGAGGATGATCGCCTGGCGGCTGGGATCCCAGTCCATGTTGGTGTACTGGCGGCCGCTGGGCCCGCCGATGGCGACCTCGACCCAGTCGCTGCCGTCCCACTCCCAGGTGTCGTTGCGGCGCGGCCCGCTGAAGCCGCCGAAGATGACGATGCGCTCGCGCACGGGGTCGTAGGCCATGGCGTGGCCGTTGCGCCCGGGCGGGCTGGTGGCGGGGAACTTCTGCTCCCACTGCTCGCCGTCGAAGACCCACGTGTCGTTGTACCGCACGGCCCCGAAGCCGCCGAAGAGGACGATCTCCTCGCGCGCCGCGTCGTAGGCCATGGCGTGGTTGAAGCGCGGGTCGGGCGCGAAGGTTGGCGAGAGCTCGGTCCAGTTCTGCGCGAAGCCGTCCCAGGCCCAGGTGTCGCCCAGGGCGCCGCCGTTGGAGCCGCCGAAGAGGATCACGCGGCCGGAGGCCTCGTGGTAGGCCATCTTGTGGACGTTGCGCGGCCCGGGCGTGCGCGCATCGGTGAGGCTCCAGCGCGTGCCGTCCCACACCCAGCAGTCGTCATAGTTCACGCCGCCCGATTGGCCGGCGTACATGACGATGTTCTGGCCGTCGTAGGCCATGTCGTGGTTCTGGCGCTGCGGCGGGCCGCCGGTCTCGACCTGGGTCCAGTCGTCGCAGGTGGACTGGGCCAGGGCGCTGCCGCTGGGGGCCAGCGCGCCCGCGCCGCACAGCATCGGGACGACCAGCAGCGTGGTCATCCGGTTCGTGTTCGCTCGCTCCATGGTGCTTCGCTCCTCTCGCCGGCGGCGCCCGCCCACACGCGGGCCGCGCCACCGCCAGCGATGGCTAGCGGGCGGGGGCGGGCGATCGTTACCGGGCGTGGGCTCGGACGCGGCCGTTTGGTGCCCGCTCGGCGGCGGGGCCGGGCGTCGCCGTATCAAAGAGATACGACGTTGCGCCGCAGATGGACGTCGCCGCACCGGAAAGATTCGACGCTGCGCCGAACATGCACGTCGTCGCACCAGAGAGGCATGACGTTGCGCCGCACATGTATGACGACGTACCGAAAAGGTACGACGTTGCGCCGGAAATGTATGACGACGTACCGAAAAGGTATGACGTTGCGCCGGAAATGTATGACGACGTACATTTTCGGTTTCGAGTTACACCGCCCGCGCAGCGGCCCGCACGCGGCCGAAAAACGCCCATTCCTGGCCGGTTTCTCGCGGTTCGGTCCGAGAAACGCCAACGTCCGCCCGGAAATGGCGTCGAAGGGGGCCCCAGCGCTCAAGCGCCGGACTCGAACGCCCGATACCAGGACCGGACCCGCGCGACGCGGCGCACGATCATCCCGCGCGCAGGTGGGATCGAGTTTGCACACGCGCCCCCGCGTCGGACGCCCCGCGTCCGCGCACGGCCCCGCCGGCGAGGCGACACAACGAACCCAAAGCCCGACAGGGCGCGGCCCCGCTGGCGAAGCGACAAGATGAACCAACGCGACGACCGATCCGCCCGTCTTCGGGCGCATCGCGTCGGCGCAAGGCCCCGCCGGCGAGGCGACAAGAATAAATCAGCACCCCATATCGAACGCGTTCTGGAACGCCAGGAAGTCGAAGAGCGTCAGCTCGCCGTCGAAGTCGAAGTCGGCGGTCGTGCTGCCGCCGTCGAAGAGGTTCTGGAAGGCCAGGAAGTCGAAGATCGTGAGCTCGCCGTCCAGGTCCAGGTCGGCCCGGCAGTCCTCCTGGCCCTCGACCACCGCCGGGGGAACCACGTTGATGTCGGCCATCTCGGGCTCGAAGTTCGTGCGGCCGCGGCCGATCACGAACATGGGCCCGCTGGGCTGGCCGTCCATCGGGCTGCCGGCGTCGGCCTCCCACGCGCCCACGCGGGCGGGCTTGAAGGCCCGGATGACGCCCGCCTCGCCGGCGTACAGCGAGCCGTTGTCGCCCATCTGGATCGAGGCGGGCGCGGCGACGCCCGGCAGGGTCGACTGGCCGAGAAGCTCGAACTCGCCGGTAATACGGTCGAGTTCGAGGCGGGCGATCTCGGGCGATCCGGTGCTGGCGATGAGCACGCTGAAGTCGTTGGGATCGGTCGTGATCGAGCCATCGCCCAGCAGCGCGACCGCGGCGGGGACGTCGTGCGCGCCGGCGATGGCCATGTCGCTGCCCACGCGGGTGATGCGGCGCTCGGCCAATGAGAGGATGAGCACCTCGTCGGTGCGGTCGTCGTAGTGCATCGCGTCGGCGGCCGAGGGCAGCCTCGCCAGGCCGGTCTGCGCGTGCGAGCCGTCCGCCTGGAGATCGAAGCGCAGCAGGCTGTTCGATGTGCTGACGTAGGCCTCGTTGTTACGCCCGACGACGAGGCCGCGTGGGTTCACGATGTCGGCGACGGCGGTCAGCTCGCCATCAAGATAGTGCGCCGTGTGCAGCGTGCCGACGGCGCCGCCCACTGGCCTGGTGAGTACGAAGCCCTGCGTCGGCAGCGTGCCCACACCCATGCCCACGATCTCGGCGCCCGGGGCGACGGGGGCCATCTGGAAGGCCTTGGGGCCCGGGTCGTCGGTGGGCGGCTCGGGGACAACCAGCGAGATGTCGCCGGTGAAGGGGTCGGTGGTCAGGCCGAAGAGCGGCCAGATCATGCCGTAGCCGTCCAGGAAGCCGTTGTTGGAGGCCAGGCGCATGACCGGCCGGGCGTAGAACTCGCTCTCGCCGTTGATCCTGAAGCGCCAGTCGGGGTCGTACTCGAAGCCGCTGAGGACGAAGGTGAAGGGGCTCTGCTCGATGATCGGGTCGCCCGTCCAGGGATCGCGGTAGGCCAGGACCATGTCCTGCGGATCGCCGCAGGCGTTCAGGGCGGCCCACATGGTCATCAGGTGGCCGCCGGCACGCTCCCACTGGTTGGGGTCGACCTCGTCGTACCAGCCCACGAGGGGCATCACGACCGCGCCGCCGCGCATCTGGTTGGCCAGCGACAGCGGGCTGAGCCCCTGGTGCCCCTTGGCATAATAACTGACCACGATGCTGTCGCTCTTGTCGGCCACCCAGTCACGCACGCTGTCGTGCCAGTCGCCCATGGAGGTGCCCTCGAACGGGTCGGTGTCCATGGTGGCGCCGAACAGCTCGATCCAGCCGCTGACCAGCGCGTAGTTGTCCGGGCTTTCCCAGTCGCGCGGGCCGTCGAGCAGGTGGGGCAGGCCGTGGTTGGACAGGTAGGCCAGGGCGTTGACCGTGGCGGCGGGCACGCAATACATGTCGCCGTTGTTGGGCAGCGTGTGGCGCCGCTGGTCGAAGTCGGGCATGCCCTGGCGGCTGACGGTGCACTGGGCGGATGCGCTGGCGGCCAGGCCGGCGGTGGCCAGGATGGTGGCAGAACGGGCGAGCGTCCAACGGTTTTGCATGGCGAGAGTCCTCCCACGAGCGCCGCCCCATCGCGGCGGCTCTGGGAACTCAAGCGCCCCCGGGCGGCCGGGGTCACGCCCGCCGCGAGAAAAGTGTGCCCGCATGCTTGCCCAGCTTGCCAAACACGCCGCGACGACCGATCCGCCCGTCTTCGGGCGCATCGTGTCGGCGCCCGGCCCCGCCGGCGAGGCGACAAAACGAACCTAGCACCCCCCCGCGAACAGGTTCTGGTAGGCCAGGAAGTCGAAGATCGTCAGCTCGCCGTCGTGGTCGAAGTCGGCGGTGGTGCTGCCGGCGGCGAAGAGGTTCTGGAAGGCCAGGAAGTCGAACACCGTCAGGGCGCCGTCGTGGTCCAGATCGGCCAGGCAGTCCAGCTCGCCCGGGCCGATGTCCGGCGGCAGGACGTTCGCGTCGTCCATCAGGGCCGGGTCGTAGTTGGTCCGGCCGCGGCCGACGGCGAACACGTTGCCCGTGCGCATGCCGTCCAGCGGGCCGCCCGCGCGCCCCCACGTGGTGTCGTCGATCTTCTCGAAGGCGCGCACCCGGTGGTCTTGCACGACGTAGAGCACGCCGTCGTCGCCGAACTGCGCGGCGTGGGGAGCGCTCACGCCCTCGAGGCGAAGATCCTGGGCGACCAGCAGGCGCCCCGAGAAGGGGTCGCGGCCGAAGCGCGTGAGCGAGGGCGAGCCCGAGCAGGCGATCCACTCGCCGCCGTCCTCGGGGTTGACCAGCACCGAGCCATCGCCGTCGAGGGCGACACCGGCGGGGATGGCGTCGTTGCGCAGCAGCTGCAGGTGGCGGCCGACGCGCAGCAGTCGGCGGGTGCTCTGGCACAGGACGACCATCTCATCGACCCGGTCGTCGTAGACCATGGCATCGGCCGGCGCGGGCAGGGCCAGCTTGCCCTCGACGGTGTAGCCACCCCCCTCGGCCGGGACATACCGCAGCAGGTCGCCGCCCGCGGCAACGTAGACCTCGCCGTGGCGGCCGGTGGCCAGGCACCTGGGTGCGGTCATGCTGTCGATGGCCTCCATCTTGCCCTCCATCGCATCGACCAGGTGCAGCGTGCCCTGGCGCACGCGGTCGGGCTGGGTGATGACGAAGTGCTGGGTTGGCAGCAGCCCGGGGGCCATCGAGATGACGCTGGTGAACTCGGGCAGCTGCTCGAAGGGGAACACCTTCGGCCCGGGATCATCGGTGAGCGGCAGGGGGATGTGCATCTCGATGTCCTGCGTGATCGGGTCGGTCGTCAGGCCGAAGGCGGGCAGGATGAAGCCGAAGCCATCAAGGAAGCCGCCGTTGGCGTCCAGCTGGTACATCAGGCGGGGGTAGTAGGTGGTGCCGCCCTGGTACTTGAAGCGATCGAGCGGATCGATGCTGAAGGCCGTGGTGGTGGTGGCGAAGTCACCCTGCGCGAAGAGCGCGCCGTCGTTGGCCGGGTCGCGGTAGATCAGCCGCATGTCCTGCGGCGCGCCGCAGAGGCTCGTGCCGCCCCACATGGTGACCATGTGGCCGCCGGTGCGCTCCCAGTAGTGTGTGTCGCGCTCGACGTACCAGCCCATGACGGGCATGACAATCGAGCCGATGCGCATGTGGTTGGCCATCGCCAGCGGGTTGATGCCCACGTACTCCGAGGCGTGGACGCTGCCGACGACGAAGCCGGGCTCGTTGTTCGTGTACGCACGGGCGGCGTCTCGCCAGCCGGCCATGCCGGTGCCCTCCTGGGGGTCGGTGCGCATCAGGGCGCCCAGGAGGATCAGGTGCGTGTTGACGAAGCCGTACTCTCCGGCGCTCTGCCAGTCTCGCGGGCCGCCGAAGACGCCGGGGTAGCCGTGGTTGGAGATGTACGCCAGGGCGTTGGCCGTCGCGGTGGGCACGCAGTACATGCGGCCGTCGTTGGGGAGCGCGCTGCGCTGCTGATCGAAGTCGGGCATGCCCGTGCGGAAGACGCTGCACTGGGCCATGGCGGGGGGCGCGGCCCCGGCCGACAGGGCCAGAGCGACGGCGGCGATGGAACTGGCACTCGTGATCCGGGGCATGGCTGGAATCTCCTCTGGGTGGGTGTGGTCGGGGCCTGGCTCAGTCACGCCAGCGAGATTGGGCGGAAGCACTCACGCGGAAACTGTCGAGTTCTTGGGTTTTCGGTCGAGGGATCCACAAACACAACGGCCCCCCCGCCGGCGGCGGAGGGACCGTGTTCGAGCCCGCGTGTGGGCCCCGGGGGGCCGGGGTGTCCGCCCTTAACAGCCGGCGTCGAACTCGTTCTGGAAGGCCAGGAAGTCGAACAGGGTCAGGCTGCCGTCGCCGTCGAAGTCGGCGGCCAGGTCGCCCGAGTCGAAGGCGTTCTGGAAGGCCAGGAAGTCGAAGATGGTCAGCGAGCCGTCGCCGTCGAAGTCGGCCCGGCAGGGCGCGCCGCCCAGCACCGCGTCGATCGCGTCCAAATCGTCCTGGTTGACGACCAGGTCGCCGGTGACGTCGGCCGAGAGGTCGAAGAGGACCGCCTCGCTGATGTCGTCCCAGTTGGCCTCGCCGTCGTTGGCCGCGGCGATCTGGGCGGCGATGTAGTCGCGGTCGAACGCGTCCACCACGCCATCGGCGCCGGCCGTGGGCGTCCAGCCCGGCGCGGTCAGGCCGTCGGCGTTGGAGATATCGAAGCGGCTCCAGCCGGACTCATACGCGATGCTGCCGTCGCCGATGATGGTGCCGAAGAAGTTGCCGTTGGTGCTGGCGTCGTCAACGGCCTCGAAGCCAGCCACGCGGTCGAGGTTGCCCGTGGACGTGTCCATCGCCAGACCGTCGGCGAAGTAGCGGGCGTCCTCGATGTCGAAGTTGCCGTCGCCGTTGAAGTCGCCGATGATCTCGAGCACGACGCCCGAGCCCGGCTCGAAGCTCGCACGATCCTCGAGCGCGGCGATCATGGCGGGGATGTCGTTGACGTTGCGCAGGCCGTCGTTGTTGAAGTCGCCGGCCAGGCCGTTGCGGTCGCTCAGCGGGCTGCCGTAGAAGACCGGGTTGCCGGCCTGGTCGACGTAGTTGCCCCCGCCGGCGACGCCGTCGGTGTAGGTGACGCCCGCGGTGCGGGTGGGCGCCAGGCCGGTGGTGCTGACGCTGCCGAAGGTGGCCAGGCGGGCGTCGCCCAGCACGATGCTCGTGGCGCGGATCTCGTCCTGCAGGCTCTGGTTGAAGTCGGGGTTGGGGATCAGGCCGATGGGATCCTCGTTCTCCTGCACGAAGTCGGTGGCGGCCGAGAGCACGTAGTTGAGCGCCAGGAACTCGGCGGGCGTGAAGTCGGTCTCGGGCGTGCCCATGCCGGCCTGCTCGAACGCCGCGATGCTGGCGGTGATGTTGTTGAGGTAGGCCGCGGCCTGCTCGTTCTGCATCGGCGGCAGGCCCGTGCCGATGCGGCCGCCCAGCGAGGGCGCCACCGCGCGGGGGCTGCCCAGGGTGGTGAAGGTCTCCGGCCCGCCGATGGTGTAGCCGTTCTGGTCGTTGTCGAGCACCTCGTCGATGGTCGGGCGGCTGAACTCGGTGCCGCCGATCAGGTCGTTCTGGACGGCCAGCACGTCGGCCCGGCCAGTGAACAGCCAGCGGCTGGCGCGCTCGGCGCCGGTGTGGCCGATGGCCAGGCGCGTGTTGATGACGGTGGCCTCCATCGATCCCGAGCCGCCCTTGTTGCTGGGCAGGTAGTCCGGACCGATGAGGTTGAACTCCGCGTCGTTGTTCTTGGCGCCCACGTTCTCGCCGCGGCCCCACGAGGGATCGAGCCCGATGGAGTTCTGGAAGCCGTTGCGGGTGCCCGAGCCCGAGTCGCGCGTCACGAACACCAGGTTCTCGCCGGTGCTCAGGCGGCCGGTGGCGTTGCCGTAGCGCAGGTCACTCTGGCGGATCTCCTGCTTGCCCACGCCGTAGTTGACGATGGCGGCGATGGGCACGAAGGCGATCTGCGTGTCGAACACGACGTCGGTGTCGGTCGGGGCCGGGGGGTTGGCCGGATCGAACGGACGCAGGCCGCCGAGGCTCTTGAGGTTGTTGCTCTGGCCGATGGGCGCGCCGGTCTTGTCGGTGGCGAAGATCTGGGCGTTGCCGTAGCCGGCCGAGCCGGGCTTGGCGTCCAGGGCGCCGTCGCCGGCCTGCGTGGCGAACCACGAGCTGGGCACGTCGAGCACGGCCAGGTCGATGCGGAAGCCGCCCATCGAGCTCGTGCTCGGGAACGTGAACGGCGAGACCAGATAGCTGCCGTCCATCATCGAGCGGAAGGGCGAGCCGCCGGGGTTGCCGGCGTTGTACACGCCCGGCACGGTGCCGGTGGCCAGGTCGACCCACTTCTCGCGGTTGGCGTAGGCGTTCTCGGCATCGCCCGAGAACAGGCCCACGCGCGGATCATCGTCGTCGCGGGTGGTGTCGAACAGCGTGGGGGCTAGCGGGCCGTCGGGGTCGTTGGTCAGCACGAACTCGGCCAGGCCGTTGCCCGAGCCGGTCGAGCGGTAGGTGACGATCCAGTGGGCGTCGTCGTCGTAGCTGCTCCTGCGCTGGCCGGAGGGGGCGAGTTGATCGATGCCCGGGCCGATACGACGGGCGAAGCCGTCCAGGTCGGGATCGAGGAAGTCGTTGGTCGACGAGGGCGCCTGGAAGAAGCTCTCGAAGAGCGTGGCACCCGAGATATTCACCAGGTAGGGGCCCTGGATGGCGGTGTCGGCCGGCGTGGTACCGGGACTGCCAACGCTACTGACCGAGGTACCGCCCGCGGGGTTGCTGACGTAGGCGCCGTCAACACCGTCGGTGCTCAGCGCCCAGTTCGCGCCGTTGTTGGCGTCCAGGAACGGGTTGACCAGATAGATCGAGGCGACGCCGTCATCGGCGGGCCAGTCGCCGTCGTCGGCATAGGTCACGGCGATGACGGCGGTGCCGAAGTCACGGCCGGCGTGGCTGGCGATGCTGTCCCACAGCCCGAAGGTGTCACCGCCGTTGTTCAGGGCCTGCCAGTTGTCCACGGCGATGAGGTTGATGCCCGCGCCCCAGGCAGATTCGACCTGGCTTGGGCTCAGGCTGGCACCGTCATACAGCACTGCCGTACCACCGGCGGGGATGCTACCGCTGGGGATGTTGGCGGCGGTGACCGGCGCGCCACCCTCGTCGTCGAGCACCCAGCCGCTCAGGTCCAGGGCGGTATCGCCCGTGTTGACAACCTCGATGAACTCCCAGGCGTTGTCGGGGTCGAACGCCGGGTTGTACATGATCTCGGTCACGTTGATGCTCTGGGCGCCGGCGGCGGCCGCAGCGCCGGCGAGGCCGCAGGCGGCCAGCAGCATCGAAATCCGGTTGGTCGTGGTCTTCATGGAAACTTCTCTCCGCAGGTGAACAGGAGTCGTCTTGCTCGTGGTCCTGCCGGGGCGGTTCCGACCGGCCGGCTCCTCCCTCGCCAGGGGCCGGACCGCACCCCTGGCGCCCGCGCATGGCGGGCGATTGTCTTGTTATGGGTCAGCAAAGCACGCGACCGAGGTTTCCCACGGCCGTGGCAACTCGATCACTCTTCAAGGCGAACACGGTTGTTCCGGCCGGTCAGGCTGTAGAACGCGTCGCCCCACAGACGCTGGCGGATGGTTTCACGCACATCGAACAGGGCCACATGTCCATCGGCGAAGACGAAGTTGGCCTTGCCGCCATGCTTACGGCTTACGGCGTTGAGGTTGGTCCTTGCATCTTCGATGACACCCGCTCCGACGTCGTCGTCGTCGATGATGTCTCGATCTGGATCGGGATAAGTAAACCGAGCCTCGCCACCGCCGCTGCCCGGCGGCTCGCGGTACACGTCCTGCCCAGCGCTGAGTCCGAGGAACGGGGTCAGCGGACGATGACTCTTGATTACGAATGGCTTGTCGCCGTACAGCGTTTCCCAGTTCTTGCCTTCCTGGAACTCGGTCGCCAGGATGGTCGTGCTGTGGCTGTTAATCCAATCGGGGTTCACCAAGCGATTACGGCGCGGCGTTGCGGTCGCGAACTTGTTCCGGGGGAAGATCGCCGCGTTACCCGTAAAGGCGATCCGCTTGAGCTGGCGATCCTCGGGTTCGGGCGTCCCCTCGCCGCCGCCCAGGTCGTTCTTCTGGAACGGCTCCCAGTCATCGAAGTCCGACCCGGGATTGGTCGCCGGGGCACCCCCATTGAGCGCGGCGGGCGACGCGAAGGCATCCTCCTGCAGGTTCCCGCCCTCGAACAGTGCCCACGACCAGTGGATGTACCCGTTGGCCGGGTTGGGATTCGAATCTAGTTGGTCACGAACCTCCCATTGCTCGCCGTCTCGCTCGCTGGCGTACACGTAAGACGGCGGGAAGGTCTTGTTATCAACGGTGTAGGTCGTGACCCCCTGGCCCACAGAGCGGAGCTGTGCGGCCGCCTTGATCTGCTGCGCAGCGGCCCGCGCTTTGCCCAGGCTGGGAAGCAGGATGCCGATGAGCAACGCGATGATCGCGATAACCACCAGCAGCTCGATCAGCGTGAATCCGGTCATACGAATCGGGCCGAGGATGGCCCTTCGGGTGTGTCGTGTCGTCCGATCCATGGGCGTCGTCCCCCCGAACTGTCGTTACTTGAAAGAGTGACTCGCTCGCCCATCCCGGACGAGCAACAACCAGCGATGCAATGGTTCCGATCACGCGCAGCGTTTCTACGGCCGAAATGACCGCGCGCATGACGGGTACTCTCCGACCCGCTGTTACTTCTAAATCAATGCAAACAAAGAACCCGCGCGAACACGCCGCCGGGCCCTTTGTTCATGCCTCGTCAACTACCTGCAAAAGCGTCGATTGCACAATCTTAATGAAGTTCTAGAGTAAACAGGAGCATCGATCGAGGCGAACAAGCAGCGGCGAGCAGCCTTCTTGCCGCGTACCCACGGCAGGCATCACCCTGGTCGGCGCGGGCCACAGCTCTTGCACAATGGACCGCGCACGCGAGTGCGCGGTCCAAAAGCTCGCTTCGATCCGTTTGGCCGAGTGCTGCGAGATCGAGTCCTACTCGCACCCCGCGTCGAACTCGTTCTGGAAGGTAAGGAAGTCGAAGAGCGTGAGCACGCCGTCGCCGTCGAAGTCGGCCGCGATATCGCCCACATCAAAGAGGTTCTGGAACACCAGGAAGTCAAAGAGGGTGAGTTGGCCATCGCCGTCGAGGTCCACCCGGCAGCCTGCGCCGCAGGCCCAGATGGCGATGTTCCGGGCATCCTCGAAGCCTGCGAAGCTGAAGCCGCCGGCAACCACCAGGCTGTTGCCCACGCCGGGCAGGTCGTACTCGGCCATCGCGGCGATGCCCGGCACGCTGCCGCCGCTGACGCCGTCGCCGACGGTCTGCCAGGCCGCGCCCATCCACGAGGCGAAGCCGTTGACCGGCTGGGCGCCCGAGAGGATGAAGCTGCCCGTGGCGTAGAGCTTCTGGCCGTCGCCCACGTCGGCGGTGGTCAGGGCGGTGACGGTGTTGTCGAATCCGTCGCCCACGGGCGCGAAAGTATCGCCGTTCCAGCGGGCGATGCACGACGCGTCGTTGCCTCCGGCCTGGAGGAAGTTTCCGCCGACGACCAGTTCATCGCCGTCGCCGAAGTCGTGGACGGCCAGAACGGTGGCGCGGGGGTTGTCGCCGCCGCTCAGGCCGCCGCCCACGTCCTCGAACTCGGACCCATTCCATCGGGCGATGTGGCCGTTGCGTGCACCGGGCACCGAGAAACGCCCGGCGATGTAGAGGGCCGCGCCGGTGCCGTCGTCGTAGATCATGAAGTCGTTGACGGCGCCGCTGACACCATCGCCGAAGCCACGCCACGCGTCGCCATCCCATGCCGCCACGCCCGGGCTGAAGACAGACCCGCCGCCGGCCGCTGTGAAGACGCCGCCGACGAAGAGGAGTTGCTCGCCCTCGAACTCAAGCACCCGCATGCCCAGCACCTGACCGTTCACTCCGCCGTTGAGCGGATCCCAGAAATCGCCCTCGGGCGAAACCTCGAAGCGGGCAATGTTGCTCACCGGCTCGCCGTCGGCAAAGGCGAACCCTCCGCCTGCGACAAAATCGCCCTGGTAGGTCGTGGCAACGTTGCTGCCCAGCAGGCTACCGCTCGCGCTAGTCAGGCCCGACTCGCCGAAGGTGCGCCATCCGTCGGCAGGGCTCCATCGCGCGTTGCCGTTGGCAGCGATGCCACCGACACCAGCGAATCGCCCGCTGATGAGCACCTCGGGTCCATCCCCCAGGTCAGCAATCGCCAGGCCCTTGCGCAGGCTCAGCGTGTCGACCCCGGGCTGGCCGATGTCAGGCTGCCAGTCGGCGACGCACTGGGCGCCGGCGGAGGCCGCGATCGAAGCAACACCCACTCCAATCCACGCATAACCAGACTTTGCCATGCTTCTTCCCTCCACGTTCGCGTGGGCCAAACCCGGCCCACGAGGGAATACACTTCGAGTCTGGCGTATGTTTCCAGATCGCGAGGGGCCCATCGATGGAACGACCCAAACCGCTCTGGCAGCACGACTGGCTCACCCGGCTTGTCGGCACGTGGACATACTCGGGCAAGGGCGATATGGGCCCTGACCAGCCCCCTCACGAGTTCTCGGGCAGGGAGGTCGTACGGTCGATGGGGGGGCTGTGGATCGTGTGCGAGGGCACCTGCTCCATGCCCGGCGGCAGCAATGGCGACACGCTCATGACGCTGGGCTATGACCCCGCCGCCAGCAGGTTCGTCGGCTCATGGGCCGGCTCGATGATGACCTTCATGTTCCGCTACGAGGGGCGACTCGACGAGGCCGGCAAGATCCTGACGCTCGACACGGCCGGCCCGACATTCGCCCCAGACGCCGCCCCGGGCACGATGGCCCACTACCAGGACATTATCGAGCAAGTGAGCGACACGCACCGCATCCTGCGCTCACGCATGGTGCACGAGGACGGCTCGTACACCCAGTTCATGGAAGCGCACTACCACAGGCAATAGCCCCTGGCTCAGCGCGCTGTCGCGGCCTCGCGCGCGGGTTTGGCCTCGAGTTGAGAAGACGCGTCGGACTGGTCCTCGGTGGTTGCGCCGGCCGGCTGGGGGGCGCGTGACGGCTTACGACCGATCGCAATCACACTCAGCCCGGGCAGACCGTCGAGCCGCTCAATGAACTTGGCGACGGGAAGCAGCCGGTTGAACAGCTTCATCTGGCCGGGCGAGAGGTCCTTGCGGCCCATCTTGCCGCTGACGTACCAGCCAAGCACGCCCAGGCGATTGAACTCGCTGGTCTGCACGACCTCGAAGCCGGCCTGCTTCATGCGGTCGGCCAGTTCAGCCCGGGTGTAGCGGCGGAAGTGGCCCAGTGTGCGGTCACATTCGCTGAACAGCCACTGGTGTGCCGGCACCAGGATGACTGCGTGCCCGCCTGGGGCGAGCACGTCGTGATAGTTCTTCAGTGTGCCGAGGTCGTCCTCGATATGCTCGACGACATTCAGCGAGATCACCGTGTCTGGCTTCTCGGCGGCGATGGGCTCGAAGTCGTCCGCATCGCTCAGGTCCATCCGTGTCGTGCGCACGTTCGACAGGTGGGCGTACCGCCGGCCGATGACCTCGGTGTAATAGGGATCCAGGTCGGCACAGATCAGCCGTTGGCGGTCCAGGAGTTGCTCGGTGAAGTTGCCGATGCCGCAGCCGGCCTCCAGCACACGGTCACCGATGAATGGGCGGAACTGGCTGAGCATCCAACGATTGAACCCGCGGGCCCGCCGCACACTCTCGAGCACGTAATACCCATCGTGCGTGGTGAAACGCCGATCGATGAAACGGTACTTGAGTAGCAGCCACAGCGCCTGCACGCCATCCTTCCAGCCGATGTTCTTGCCCTCGGCGTAGCTGCGGCCGTGGTAGCTGATAGGCACCTCGTAAATGCGCGCGTTCCACTGGGCCAGCCGGGTGGTCAGCTCGGGCTCGATGCCGAAGCGGTCGCTCTTGAGGGGAATCTGCTTCAGGATGTCGGTGCGGACGGCCTTGTAGCACGTCTCCATGTCGGTCAGGTTGATGTTGTTCAGCGCGTTGGTGACGAAGGTAAGGAACTTGTTGGCCAGGCTGTGCCAGAACATCAGCACCGCACGCTGCTCGCTGGCGGCGAAGCGCGAGCCGAACACCGCGTCGGCGTGGCCCTCGAGGATCGGCCCCAGCACGCGCGGATAGTCCTGCGGGTCGTACTCAAGGTCGCTGTCCTGCACGATGGCGATGTCTCCCGTGCACTCGCCGATGGCCCGCCGGATCGCCGCCCCCTTGCCCCGGTTTCGGTCCTGGAAGAACACGCGGACGCGATCGTCCCGCTCGGCCAACTCGGCGAGGATCTCGCGCGAGGCGTCCTTGCTGCCGTCGTCGACGGCAACGAGCTCGATCTCAAGGCCCAGATCGCCCACCGGGCTCTCCAGCACCTTGGCCACGATGGCCCGCAGCGTGCGGGCCTCGTTGTATACGGGCATCAGCACGCTGAGCTTGCGAAAACGGGGCGTCGACGCGATTGCTTGGGGCATGGTCATAGTCCTGGCCTTCCGTAGCGAGCCGCGGCGGGCCCTCTAACGGACATCGTAGTCGGCAATCTGGCCTTTGGTCGGCATCTGCATCCAGCCAACGGCCGCACCGAAGCGCCGGTTCATTTCCTGGGCAAACGGGAACTGGATGTGCAACTCGCCGGCCTGCGGCAATGCGGGAACGTCGATCGCGAACTTGTTGTACACCATCGACTCCAGCGGGCCCTCCAGCAAGACGCCACCATCGAGTGTAATGCGAACGTCCGTGCCCCCCCTATGCATTGGGTGCAGGGCGATGAGCAGAACGCGTGGTTCTTCGGAAGCAGGCACCGGCACCGCAAAGCCCTCGGGCTTGACGACCAGGCCGAAAGCGGTTCCGAAGTATGGCGCCGCAGGACGCATCTCGCCAGCAGCCGACAGGTCCGGGATGGCACTGTAGCGATCCATCGTCGGCAACGAATCCTCCGAGGCTCGCTCCGGCCAGTCCTCGACATGCTGGTACACGTTCAGTATTCCAGCATCTGAAATACGTTCGAGCTTCCGATCAGTCATCACGATCACGGGCATCACGTGAAATGCTGTCACGTGAACGTCCGACGGCAGCCAGTCCGGATCGACCGAGTCGGTCTTACCCAGCCGCGGGTTGAAGCCGGTGAATGTCCACCGATCCGAATCCAGTTGCGCAAGCCGCATCACGTTGTACTCGTGGTCGGCGGCGTTCACAGAAAGAAGCCCGGGCTCCAGGCGAACGAGCACCTCCTCGACCCTCTTGCCCGCCTCGAACTCCCGGGACGAGCGCCATCGCACCCCCTCGTTCCGAGGGTGGCTGAGCACGCCCATGGGCCCCAACAAGGGGCGATTAATATTGATGGCGGCGCCCCACGCGAGCACTGCAACCGCCGGCGCCGACGCCACCGCAACGACAGCCACCTGAAGCCAGCGAAGCCCGATGCTCGCAAACCCGACCGCGATGGGAATCGCGGCCATCGCCACCATCGGTGCGTGCAGCCGGGTATGCCATTCGTTCCACTTCACCATCGACACGAACAGCACAAAACCAACCGCGACACAGGCCCAGGCGCCAAGCGCCATTCCGCCCCGCCGCCTGGCGAGCAGCACCACGAGAATCGGAGCGACCACGAAAAAATACACCACGTGCACCGGTGCGGGCGCATTGCCCTCCATGTCCAGACCGGCTTGTGCAAAGTACGATCGCCGCCAAGTCGTACGCAAGTCGTCCGGGTCCCAACCCAGCCGCGTGTGGATGTCTCGGATGAACTGCTCGACCGCCCGGGCGTCCTCGTCGCTGGCGAGCATGGCGTGCAACCCAAGATTGCGTAGCGCGTTGGAGCCGATGGCCGCGATGTCGTGACGCTCCATGCCCAGACCGAAGCCACCGTCCTCGTCGGCCAACGGCCCGAAGGGGTGGCCGAATGAGCTGACATTTCGCGACGTGTGGCCGGCTACCAGGACCGCCGCGACGGCCGCGATGAGTGCGCCACGCCAGATCGCCGCCAGGCGAAGGCGAACCAGCAGGCCTACTCCCACCAGCACGCACCAGGGAAACAGCAGCAGCACCGCGGTGGTCTTGGTCAGCGCAGCGCAGCCCAGCACAAGCCCAAGCAGCACGCACTCAAGCACGCCGGAGCGTGGGTGTCGAAGCACATGGATCACCAGCCACGCGAAGGTTACGGCGAGGAATACCAGCACACCGTCGTTCTTGGGGCTGGTCGCCTGCAGATAGAATATCGGAATCGTCACCACCAGCAACGCCGCAAAGGGACCGGCCTTCGGCCGGCCGAGTGCCTGGCACCCCAGCGCCGCGGCCAGCGCGGCCAGCGCGTACGACAGCCACTGGGGCACGTGCACGAACACGTCTCCGCCGGTCAACAGCAGCGTGTGCATCTGCGCATACTCTGCCAGGGGCGGAAACGACAGCTCTCGCATGTCGTTGGTCGCATAGTGACGCACCCGACCTAAGTCCATCCAGCGAATCTGTCGCGGCAAGTGATAGCCAAGCGCGTCGTGCGTGTTGGGCGGGGCCGCGATCGCCACGACCAGCGTAAACAGCACGATGCTCCCCACCACCAGCCACAGCCACCCCGTCGGCCCTTGCCACAGCGCGGGCCCAGTCGCTCCATCGGATGCTTCGGCCTCCACCGGCGCTTCGGCAAACCAACGCTTCGTGATCGCCACCGCGAGCAATGCCACCAGGCCCATCCAACCAAGTGCCACGGGCATGGGCCGCACCAGCGTGAAGAGGCTCAGAAGCTCGGTCACGATCGCCACGAACGCGAATAACAGCACACCCCCCACCACCGCCGCCGACGCCCATCCGGCCGGCAAGGTCGAACGCCGGAGCACGCGTCGGACGATGACGACCAAGAACGCATAGGCCGCGATCGGCAAGGCCATGAACAGGAGCATCGAGTCTTCGAGCGCCTCAGCCACGACCCGACACCTTCGCCCAAGTGTCCTTCAGCGTCACCGTCCGATTAAACACGGGCCGCTCGGGTGTAGATTCGCGATCCAGGCAGAAGTAGCCCAGCCGCTCGAACTGGAACCGCTCGATCTCGTCCTCGAAGGAACCTGTGCCGCTGCTGCGCTCCTCGACCGTCGTGGGCCAGTGCGGCTCGAGCTTCGCAGCCTCGATCACCCGCAAAGAGTCGGCATTGAAGTTCTCAAGAAAGCTCCAGTCCTCGCCGGCATCTTTCGGTCGGCGGTCGGGCTGCTCCACGGTGAACAGGCGGTCGAACAGATGCACCCGGGCATTGACCGCGTGGTCGGCGCTCACCCAGTGCAGCGTGCCCTTTACCTTGCGCACGTTGCCCTCGCTATCGGGCGGGGGCGAATCCCCGCCACGGGTCTGCGGGTCGTACGTGCAGATCAGTTCCACCACCTGGCCATTCTTCTTGACCACATCGACGCAAGTGATCCAATAGCCGTATCGCAGCCGCACCTCACGCCCGGGCGCCAGCCGAAAGAACTTCTTTGGCGCATCCTCCATGAAATCGTCGCGCTCGATGTACAGCGTGCCGGTGAAGGGCACCCGCCGCACCCCGGCGTCGGCGTCTTGTGGGTTGTTCGTCGCGTCCATCCACTCGGTGCGGTCTACATTGCCATGCTCGGCCCAGTTCTTGATGGTCACCCTGATGGGGTCGAGCACGCACATCCGCCGTGGGGCCCGCTCGTTCAGGTCGTCCCGTACGGCGTTCTCCAAGCGGCCAATGTCGATGATGGCGTTGAACTTCGTCGCCCCGCCCTCGTCGCAGAAGTGTCGGATCGCCCGGGGCGTCACGCCACGCCGCCGCAGCGCACTGATCGTCGGCATCCGCGGGTCGTCCCAACCGGTAACGTACCCGCCCTCGACCAGCTCGCGCAATCGCCGCTTGCTGGTGACCATATAACTGGGGCTCCAACGCGCGAACTCGATCTGCCGCGGATGCGCGATTGGATGCTCGTTATCCTTGTTAATAGCGTCGATGAACCAGTCGTACAACGGCCGATGGTCCTCGAACTCCAGGGTGCAGATCGAGTGCGTGACGCCCTCGAACGCGTCCTCCAGCCCGTGCGCCCAGTCGTACATCGGGTAGATGTGCCACTTCGAGCCCGTCCGGTGGTGCGGCTTGTTCACCACGCGGTACATTACCGGATCGCGCATATTTATATTGGGGGAGGCCATGTCGATCTTTGCCCGAAGCACCCGCGTGCCATCACCGAACTCGCCACGCTTCATCTTCTCGAACAGCTCAAGGTTCTCTTCCACAGCCCGATCACGGCACGGGCTGATCTTCCCCGGCTTGGTCAGCGTGCCCCGGTTCTCACGGATCTGCTCGGCCGATTGCTCGTCCACATACGCCAACCCTTTGCCAATGAGGTTCTTCGCCAACTCGTACATCCGGTCGAAGTAATCGCTGGCAAACACCACGCCGGCCGTCGCGTCGCCGTCGCTCGCCCCCGGCCAGCGGAACCCCAGCCATCGCACGTCGTGAACAATCGCGTCAACGTACTCTTGCTCCTCCTTGGCCGGGTTGGTGTCGTCGAAGCGCAGGTTGCACGCCCCCCCATACCGGCTCGCCAGCGAGAAGTTCAGGCAGATGCTCTTGGCGTGCCCGATATGCAGGTAGCCGTTGGGCTCGGGCGGAAACCGCGTTCGCACCACGCTCGAGTCACCCGGCCGGCCGAACCGCCCGGCCTGCACATCGGCCTCGATAGCCTCCTCGATGAAATGCTTGGGGCGGACGGGGGAATCGGGATGGGACGTGGCTTCTGAGCTCATCCCCAAGCGTATGGCCGAAAGCCCCCCAACTCACGCCGGGGCCTCTCCCAGGTCTAAACCCAACGCCACCGCGAAGGTCGGCAACTGGCTCGCGTCTACGCGTACCCCACGCAGGTGATCGGGCGATACCACCAGACCCTCAACACGCGACCCCCGCAGATCGCACCGGGACAGGTCTACCCCGGCCAGCCTCGCCCCCATCAGATTGCAGTCCCGGAAAACTACTCGATCCAGCGTGGCGCCCTCGAACTCAGCTTCCCGCAGGTCACAGCCATCAAAGATACACCGCGTCATCCGAACACCAAACCCGCGGGCCAGCCGTAGCTTGCATCGCGTCAGCACCACCTCATCGAGCACGGCACCCGAGACGTCGATGCCAACGGCGCCAAACTCGGATACTCTCACCCGCCGCAATCGCACATCTGCCAGGTCCGCGTTTGCCAGATCACCACCCGCGAAGCTCGCGTCACGCACGGTCAGCCCCGGCAGAGACGTCCCCGCAGCCTCAAGCCGCTCAATCTCTACACGCACAAGATGCAGGTCCGGAGCGGATGAAACGATCAGCCGATCGGTACGCACATCGGAAAGCCCCATTGCACCGATTTCGAGCACATCATGAGATCTCGCGTCATCGTCGGGCGCTTCGGGCTCGCCCGGCACCCAAGAGCGGCTCCTGTTTGACATCAAACGCTCCTTTGGAGTGAGATCAGCGCTCCTTCGCCTCGATCGCCTTGTTCAGCATTCCCAGGTCGATTGCCATCGAGTTCTCGGGGTGGTTCAGCACCGCACCCTTGATCCGCCCATCGCTCTGCTGGAATGCCTCGCCGATGCGCTCGGCCAGCTGCTCGGGCGTCGCCTCGGTCATCTGGAGGCCCTCGTGCTGCTCGCACGCCCGCACGGCCATCCCCGCGTCGGTGAAGGTCCACAGCCACAGATTTTCCCCGTCCTTCACGAACGCGAAGCTCTTGTCCTTGATCCCCACGTACACCTTCTCTGCGTTCGCGACAATGCCGTGCACCATCTCGAAGGCGGCCACATGTTTCGTGTTGCGAGCATGATCGACGGCGCAATGGATCGCCCCGTCTGGCAGGAAACCACGCTCGTGGCGAAAAAACGCACACAGGTCGGGCAACCGATGGCCGAATCCGCTGGCCTTACCCGGGAATGGGTTCACGATAAAACCATCGATTCGCCCGCGGAAGCCGCACATATAGGCCAGCGCGTTCTCTGGCGGCATGCTGATGTTGGCCAGTTCCTGCCCCTCGAGCAACCCTCGCGTCCGCTCCTGCGAGGTGAACACCGGAAGGAACGTGCGATCGCCATCCTGGAACATCTGGACCTGGATGTCCGGCCGGTTCTCCTGGACCGCCTTCTTCGCGTCCTCGGCCGTTGTCAGAAAGAACCACGCCGGCAGGTGGCAGAACTCGTGCCAGAACTCCCGCTCGGCGGCCTCGTCCTTAGGATTCTCGACCAGCTTTTCAATAAGCTCCTGCAACCGGGCGTCGTGGCCCTCGCCCGGAGCCGTCTCTGTCGACCCAGAGTTCCCGTTCTCATCGCCGCCATGCATGGGTGACCTCCTTGCTGCTCGATCTGGTCCACGTGATCACCGGCAACCTAGGCGCTCGGCCCAGCCGGCATAATCGCTAGCCCTCGGCGATGACCGACGCCATCGCCAGCGTTTGCGTGTGGGTCAACGACACGTGCCAGCGGGAGACACCCAGGGCGCAGGCCATCTCGCGGGCCTTGCCGTGCAACACCAGGGCCGGTCGGCCGCTGTCGTGACGCACCACCTCGACATCCGTCCAGGCCGCCCCTTGAGCCCAGCCCGTGCCCAGCGCCTTAAAAACCGCTTCCTTGGCGGCAAACCTCGCCGCCAGCCGCTCGTCGCGGCGCCGTCCCACGCCCGAGTACGCCCGCTCGGCCCGGGTGAATACCCGCTCGAGGAAACGGTCGCCGAACCGATCCACCGAACGGCCGATCCGTGCCACCTCGGCCAGATCGACACCATGGCCAAGGATCATTTCGACGCGGCCTTGGGCTTCTTGTCGGGCTTAGTCTCGGGCTTCTTTTCGGGCTTGGCGTCTGGCTTCGTAGCCGAGCCCGAGTCGGACTTGGCGTCTGGCTTCGTAGCCGAGCCCGAGTCGGACTTGGTCTCGGGCTTGTCGGCGTCCTTGGCCTTTTTATAGCCCTCGCTTCGGTAGTCGGTCTCGTAGAAGCCCGACCCCTTGAACAGCAGCGCCGCCCCGGTGCCGATGAGGCGCTCGAGCGTCTTCTTCCCGCACTTGGGGCAGGTGCGCTTCACCTTGTCGCTCATGCTCTGGAAGAGCTCGAACTCGTGGTCGCAGGCGTTGCAGCGGTAATCGTACGTAGGCATGGGTTCGCTCTTGGGGGCTCACTCTTCGCCCGGAGTCACGGCCACCTTGGCCGGCCGAAGCACGCGGTCGCCCATCGCGTAGCCGGCCTGGAACACCTGGGACACGCAGCCGGGACCCACGCCCTCGGCCGCCTGCTGCATCACGGCCTCGTGATGCCCGGGGTTGAACTCGTCGCCCACCGCCGGCTGGATGGGCAGCACTCCATGGCGGGCCATCGCCTTCATCGCCTCGGCCCGGATGGTCTCGATCGCCTGGAAGAGCTGGTCAACCGTCAGGCTGGCCGGATCCTGCGAGAGCGCGAGATCGAAGCTGTCAAGGGCGCCCAGCATCGATTCGCACACGTCGCGCACGCCACGCGCGCGCGCCTCGACCTCATTGCCAGAAGCGCGACGCTGGAAGTTCTGGAAATCCGCGAGCGAGTGCTTCCACCGGCTCTCCATCTCGGCCAGGTCGCTGGACAACTTCTCGAAGAACGCGTACGCGTCGTCGGCATCAAGATTCCCCGACTCATCGCGTATGATGTCGTCGAAGCTCGCCGGAGGACCGTCGTTGCCCTGATCGCGATCAACTGTCTCGTGTTCGGCCATCGCTCGCTTCCCTCGCACTCAAAAGAGGTCCCGGATCTTCTTCAGGAAGCCCTGGCTCACGGGCATCACGTTCTGATCCTCGGTCTCGGCAAACTCGCGCAGCAGCCGCTCCTGCTTCTCGCTGAGCTTCTTAGGAATCTCAACACGAGTCACCAGCACCAGATCCCCCCGCCGCCCGCTGCGAAGGTTGGGCAATCCTTCACCGTGCAGGCGGAACAGTGTGCCGTGCTGGGTTGCTTTGGGCACAGTCTGCTTCACCTTGCCCGTCAGCGTGGGCACATCCATCTCGGTGCCCAGCGCCGCCTGCGTGAAGCCGATGGGCAGTTCCATCAGCAGGTGGTCGCCCTCGCGC
The DNA here is from genome assembly GCA_044440025.1 of Phycisphaerales bacterium JB060. Taxonomy (GTDB): domain Bacteria; phylum Planctomycetota; class Phycisphaerae; order Phycisphaerales; family UBA1924; genus JAHCJI01. Next base: position 37,916 of record JBITAF010000053.1, read on the forward strand.
TTGAACATCGGGTGCTCGTCCAGACGCACCACCACGTGCAGATCACCCCGCACGCCAGCGCCACTCGGCGATGCCTCGGGTGGTGGCGGCTCGCCCTCACCCTGCACGCGAACGGCCTGGCCCTCGTGGATGCCCGCGGGTATCTTCACGCTCAGCACGCGCTTGCGCGGCACGCGACCCTTGCCCTTGCAGCTCGGGCAGTGCTCCTTGATGATCGTGCCCCGGCCGCGACAGCTCGGGCAGGCAGTCACCATGCGGAACATGCCGCCCATGCCGGCCTGCTGCACCTTGCCCTGCCCGTCACACGTCGGGCACGTCTGCGGATCGCTGCCGGGCTTAGCGCCGCTGCCGGTGCACGCATCGCACACGTCCAGCCTCGTGAACTCAACGTCGCGCTCGGTGCCCGTCAGCACGTCCTTGAGCTCGATCTCGACCTCGGTCTCCAGGTCATACCCGCGGGCCACGCGCTGGCGACCGCCGCGGCCGCCGCCCATGCCGCCGAACCCGCCCCCGCCGAAGATGTCGCTGAACATCGAGAAGATGTCCTCGACGTTCATGTGGCTGAAGTCGTGCGACGCCCCGCCCTGGCCGCGCAGGCCCTCGTGCCCGTACTGGTCGTAGCGGGCCTTCTTGTTGGCGTCGCCCAAGACCTCGTACGCCTCGGCAGCCTCCTTGAACTTCGTCTCGGCCTCAGCATCGTCCGGGTTGCGATCGGGGTGATACTTCAGCGCCAGCCGGCGATACGCCCGCTTGATGTCGTCCTCGGACGCATCACGCTCGAGGCCAAGAATCTCGTAGTAGTCGCGGGTGGTGGGCATGTCTTCCTTTGATCGCCGGGATAGTCACAGAGGCACAGAGGCAGAACCTCTGTGCCTCCCTTTCCTTGCGGGAGCCTTACGACACCGCCCCAACCACCGGCTCGGTCTCGTCCTTGAGTTCGGTCACCAGCACATCCGTCGTCAGCATCAACCCCGCCACCGAGGCCGCGTTCACCAGCGCCGTCCTCGGCACAAGCGCCGCGTCGATGATGCCGGCCTTGACCATGTCCAGGTACTCGCCCGTCGCCGCGTTAAAGCCCTCGGTGGCCTTGCTCTCGCGCACGTTCTCCACGACCAAATCGCCGTCGAAGCCAGCGTTCTCGGCGATCTGCCGAACGCAGCTCTCGACCGCGTCATAAACGATGTCGTAGCCGATCTGCTCGTCGCCCTTGGCCTTCTTACGGGCGGCCTCGATGGCGTCCTGCGTCCGCAGCAGCGCGACGCCGCCACCTGCCACATAGCCCTCCTTGGCCGCCGCGCGGGTCGCCGCCAGCGCGTCCTCGACGAGGTCCTTGCGCTGCTTCATCTCCATCTCGCTCGAGCCGCCCACGTGGATGATGCACACGCCGCCGGTCAGCTTGGCATGCCGCTCCATCAGCTTCTCGCGGTCGTACTCGCTGGTCGAGACCTCGTGCTGGGCCTTGATCTGCTCGGCCCGGGCGGTGATGTCCTTCTTCTTGCCAGCGCCCTCGATGATGGTCGTCTCGTCTTTGGTGATGACGACCTTCTTGGCCTTGCCAAGCTCAGTCAACTCGATCGACTCGAGGCTGCGGCCCAGGTCCTCGGCGAAGAACGTGCCGCCGGTGAGGATGCCGATATCCTGCAGCATCGCCTTGCGACGATCGCCGAAACCAGGCGCCTTGACGGCCGCGATCTTCAGCGAGCCGCGCAGGCGGTTGATCACCAGCGTCGCCAGCGCCTCGTTCTCCATGTCCTCGGCGATGATCAGCAGCGGCTTGCCGGCCGACACGGCCTTGTTCAGCAGCGGCAGCAGATCGGTCAGGTTGGCGATCTTCTTCTCGTGGATGAGGACCAGGCAGTCCTCGAGCACGCACTCACCGCTCTTGGGGTCGGTCATGAAGTAGGGCGACATGTAGCCCTTGTCGAACTGCATGCCCTCGACGAACTCGAGCTCCGTCTCGTTGCCGCGGCCCTCCTCGACCTCGACCACGCCCTCGGCCCCCACCTTGCTGATGGCCTCGGCGATCAGATCGCCAACCGACGCGTCGTGGTTGGCCGACACGGTAGCCACCTTACGGTAATCATCCTTGCCCTTGCACTTGACGGCAAAGCCCTGGATGGCATCGCTGGCCGCCTGGGCCGCGCCGTTCACGCCACGCTGCACCTGCACGGCATTTGCTCCGGCCGCCACGTGCTTGAGCCCGGCGGTGAAGATCGCCTGGGCCAGCACCGTCGCGGTAGTCGTACCGTCGCCAGCCTTGTCATTGGTTTTCTTGGCGACCTGATGCACCATCTTGGCGCCCATCGATTCGAACGGCTCGTGCAGCTCGATCTCACGAGCCACGCTCACGCCATCCTTGGTCACCTGCGGGTTGCCAAAGCTCTTCTGAATCACCACGTTGCGACCGGCCGGCCCCATCGTGCACTTGACGGCGTTGGCCAGACGGTCGACACCCTGCTTCATCTCCTGCAGGGCATCGCTATCGAACATGACTTGCTTGTGCGACATGATTGAACTTCCCGTTTCCCGGCCACCGTCGGCCGCATCCATCGCCACGGACAACCGTGACGCACTTGTGCTTACCAGTCGTACTTACCAATGACTGCCGGTCTCGTACCCGGCCCTCACCAACTCTTCTCCGGCCTCTTCCTTGAACCACGCCTTGGCCTGGTCCGTGAAGTACTGCCGCCAATCTCCCACGACACCCTTACGGTTCTGCCCGCGCGGGTCTTCCTTGATCCCGGCCGCCGTCCTCGAATCGGTGCCAACAGGGTCGGCTTCCGTTGGATCGACGCCCAGGAAGTCGTACATCCGATTCCGCTCGCCCTCGACGTCGGCGTGCATGCGCTCGTACCGAAGGTCGAGCAGGTTCGGCTCGTCCATGCCGTCGAGCAACTTCTGGTCACGCCGCTGGTGATTCGCCCACAGCCACGCCGCATGGCGGACCCAACCCTCGTGGCTCAGCAGCCGCTCGGGGTGCTCGTCGAAGTACGCCGCGTCGGCCTTGTACGCCTCGATGTCTTCCAGCATCCCGTCCCGGTGCCCGGCCAGCTCCGGCCCGTCGATATTCATCTGATGGAATGTCAGGCTCACCACCACGTCCCGACCGTCGCGCACGATCCGAATCCACGGAGCACGCCGGTGGAACCGCCCGACCTCACGCGGCGTCCGATCCCCCACCCACCGAACGCGAGACCAGCTCTCGTCGGTCATGCCTCCCGATGCCGCCGTCAGCACGCTCGAGCGCACCAGCCGCCGCAGGTTGGCCTCGACGACCAGTTGCACGCTCGGATCACCGCCCATGAGGTGCTCGCCGTCCTTGAATCGCACGTATGCGTCGGCGAATAGCTCGTGGTGGAACTCGCCCACGCACCGAATCGCCGGATGCAGGTTGAGCAACTGGCCAACCCAGTTCGTCCCCGAACGTGGGTGTCCGCGCACAAAGAACAGCTGCGGCTCACCCTCACCCGGCTCATCGGGCAAGTGGACCACCGTCGGGCTGCGCATCAGCGATCGCACCCGTCGGCGGGTGTTGGCTGGCATCAGTTTGTACGCCAGGCGGGTCATAAACGGGGGCTCAGCCTTCGAGGATTCCCAAGAGCTCGCTCTCGCGCAGGATCAGGTGCTCATCGCCCTTCACCTCCACCTCGGTGCCGGCGTACTTCCCGTATACCACCGTGTCGCCCTTCTTCACGGTGGGCTTGGCACGCTCGCCATTGTCCAAGCGACGACCGGGGCCGACGGCGATGACCTTGCCGGTCATGGGCCGCTCCTTGCTAGTCTCGGGCAGGTAGATGCCCGACTCGGTCTTGGTCTCCGGCGGTGCAGGGCGAACGACGATTCTGTCATCGAGAGGTTTGACATTCATTGCTTCTGTGCTCCTGAGCTTGATCGCTCGTGGTCATCCCGTTGTTGTTGGCAGCGCGTTGGATCAGTCTGGTTTAGAACCCCATCCCGCCCATACCGGGCATGCCACCCATACCGCCCATGCCGCCCATACCCATGCCGCCCATACCACCCATGCCGCCCATCGCGTCCATGTCCGGGGCGCCGCCCGCGCTGTCGTCGCCGCCGGGCTTTTCGGTGATCAGGCAGTCGGCCGCCAGCAGCACGCTCGCGACGCTCGCGGCGTTCTGGAGCGCCGAGCGATCGACCTTCGCGGGCGTCATCACGCCGGCCTTCACCAGGTCCTCGTAGGTGTCGGTCAGGGCGTTATAGCCGAAGTTGGTCTTGGGGTCGCTCTCGATCTTCTCCTGGATCTTGGCGACCACGACCGAGCCCTTCACGCCCGCGTTGTCGGCGATCGTCTTGGTCGGCACGGTCAGCGCGTCGCGCACCATGTGCATGCCCGACGCCACGTCGTACTTCGCGTGCCCCACCTCGTCGGCCGATACGTCGCGGGTCTTGCCGAAGACGGCCTTCCACTCCTTAAGCTTCTCGATGGCCGCGACGGCGTGGATGAAGCTGGTGCCGCCGCCGGGCACGATGCCTTCGGCCACGGCCGCACGAGTGGCATGCAACGCGTCTTCGACGCGGGCCTTGCGCTCCTTCATCTCGGCCTCGCTCGCGGCGCCGACCTTAATCTGCGCGACGCCGCCGGCCAGCTTGGCCAACCGCTCCTGCAGCTTCTCGCGGTCGTAGTCGCTGCTGGCCTCTTCGATCTCCTTGCGGATCTGGCCGATGCGGGCCTGGATGTCGCTGGTCTTGCCGGCGCCCTCGATGATCGTGGTGTTGTCCGCGTCGATCTCGACCTTCTTGGCCATGCCCAGGTCGCCCAGGGTGACCTTCTCCAGGTCCATGCCCAGGTCCTTCATGACGGCCGTCGCGCCGGTCAGCACGGCAATGTCGTTCAGCATGGCCTTGCGGCGGTCGCCATAGCCGGGCGCCTTCACGGCGGCGACCTGCAGCGTGCCGCGCAGCTTGTTGATGACCAGGGTCGAGAGCGCCTCGCCCGTGATGTCCTCGGCGATGATCAGCAGCGGCTTCTTGGCGCTCATCACCTTCTCGAGCACGGGCACCAGCTTCTGCACGTTGTCGATCTTGTCCTCGTGGATCAGCACCAGGGCCTTGTCGAACTCGACGCGCATCGCGTCGGGGTCGGTCACGAAGTTGGCGGACAGGTAGCCGCGGTCGAACTGCATCCCCTCGACGACCGTGACTTCGGTCTCCAGGCCGCGGCCCTCTTCCACGGTGATCACGCCGTCCTTGCCGACCTTCTCGAATGCGTCGGCCATGATCTTGCCGATCTCGGCGTCGTTATTGGCGCTGATGGTGGCGACGTTCTGGATGTCGGCCTTGCCCTTGATCGGGGTCGCCAGGTCGTCGATCGCGCCCGTGGCCGCCTCCACGGCCATCCGCATGCCGCGAACCAAGGCGTTGGCGTCCACGCCCGCGGCCACGTACTTCAGGCCTTGGCGGAACAGGGCCTCGGCCAGCACGGTGGCGGTCGTCGTGCCGTCGCCCGCGTCGTCGCTGGTCTTGCTGGCGGCCTCCTTGACCAGGCGGGCGCCCATGTCCTCGGCCGGGTCGCGCAGCTCGATCTCTTCGGCCACGGACACGCCGTCCTTGGTGACGGTGGGCCCGCCCCAGGACTTGTCCAGCACGGCGTTGCGGCCCTTGGGGCCCAGGGTGCTCTTGACCGCGCGGGCCAGCTTCTCCACGCCGGCGAGCAGGGCCTGGCGTGCGTCGGTATCGAAGGTCAGCTCTTTGACGGCCATGGGTCGCAGTCTCCGTAGGTCGAGTTCGTCGGTGCGTGCACAGCCCGCCGCCATCGCGGTCGGGACCATCTCTCGCCACTGCTCTTACAAGCCGCGCGCCAACCGCCACCGCATCCCAAACCCGGTTGGGGCCGCCGACCACCCTGCCCACCACCCGCCATGGGCGCTGCCGACCGCCAAAGTGGCACCCAACCGGCCCCGAGCCGGGCCGGCTGGCCCTTCGATCGATCGGATGAGCGAGACGCTCGCCCCGCCTCAACTTGCCTATCCTCGGCCCATGCTGCTCGGCGTTACCGATCCCGTGGCCTACCTGCCCCTGGCGGTCATCCTCATGGCCGTCGTGGGCTTCTCGGTCATGAACCTGGTGCTCACACGCATCCTGGGCCCCAACCGGGCCGGCGAGACCAAGGCCCTTTCCTATGAGAGCGGCATGGAGCCGGTGGGTACGGCCCGCAAGCGGTTCAACGTTCGCTTCTACCTGATCGCCATGGTCTTCCTGGTGTTCGACGTCGAAGTGGTCTTCCTCTACCCCTGGGCCACCACCTTCGCCAACCTCGAGATGGACTCCACCGAGCGTTTGCTCTGGTTAGGCCGCATCCTCTTCTTCCTCTTTACGACGATTGTCGCCTTCCTGTACGGCCTGCGCAAGGGTGTCTTCCGCTTCGACTGATTTGCCCAATCCGGGCCCGTTGCAGATCCCCCCATTTTGACTTGAGCGCCGCCAAGGTCGGGTCGATAGATCCCGATATTGGCCGACATCTTGTGGCGATGATCGCACAAGTCAAAGTCTGGCAGGGGTTTATAACGATGATCTTGAGCCTGTTACGACGGCGAGAACGCACAATCCTCGGCTTCATCCTTGCCGCGAGTGCTCTGGTTCTTGCTGTTATCGGGTCTTGCGCCTGGCTCCTCATCGAATCCGCGGCATCGCCCAAGGATGTTCAGTCCTGGATCGAGTTGGGTGCCATCACAGGGGTCGCCAGCATCGGTCTGGTGTTGCTGGCACGCTGGACACGCGGCCGAATCCTGGCCATGACGGCGCTGCGCGAGGCCGTACTCGCGTCCGAGAACGAGCAGACCACCCCCGCCGAACTGCAACTGGCCGATCACTTCGGCAAGGAAGCGGCCGCTTGGAACGCCCTGGTGGAACGCTTGGATGGGTCGGCCCAGCCCCAGATCACGCCCGGGCAGAGCGGCAGTGCCGCGAAGGCCGGCGAAGGCCAGATGGCGGCCTCGGTCTGCTCGGCGTTGTGGCAGGGCGTGCTGGTGGTCGGGCCGGGGCTTGAGATCCGGTATGCCAACTCGGCCGCGGCCATGCTGCTAGGCATCGACAGGGACGCGGCGATCGGCCGGATCTTGGACGACATCCTCGATATCACCCCCCTGCTGGACGGATCGGCCGGGCGGGAGCTGCGCCGTGGCACCATAGAAATCGACCGCACTGTGGGCGAAGCCTCGACACACCTGCGTATTTCGGTGCGAGACGTTCAGGGCGGCGAGGGCCACGTCGTCGTGGTCGAGGACATCACCCAACTCGACGCGGCCGAGGCGGCCCGTGCGAACTTCATTGCCCACGCGACCCACGAGCTGCGCACGCCTTTGACCAACATGCGCCTGTACGCCGAGACGGCGCTGGGCGAGGACTGCGACGAGGCGATGCTCGGCACGTGCCTGAACGTCATCAACCAGGAGGTGCGGCGCCTGGAGCGGGTTGTCTCGGACATGCTGAGCGTCAGCGAGATGGAGGCGGGCGCGCTTTCGATCCAGGAGGGCGAGGCCAGGCTGGACCAGCTCTTCGAGGAGCTCCGCCATGAGTTCGAGCAGCAGGCCAAGGAAAAGGGCGTCTCCTTGAAGTTCACGCTCCCGCCCAAGCTGCCAGTCATCCGCGGCGATCGAGACAAGCTGCTCCAGGCGTACCACAACGTGCTGGGCAACGCTATCAAGTACACACCCCAAGGTGGCGAGGTAACGCTCGATGCCAACTGGGATGAGACGGGCCTGAGCATCGCGGTGCGTGACACCGGCGCGGGCATCGCCGAGGCCGACCGACAGAAGATCTTCGAGCGTTTCTACCGGACCGACGACGTGCGGGCCTCGGGGGCACAGGGCACCGGGCTTGGTCTCACGCTGGCCAAGGAGATCATGCTGGGCCACGAGGGCGGCATCGACGTCGACTCCGAGCTGGGCAAGGGCAGCGTATTCACAATGTTTATCCCCGGCGGCCGGCTGGTGGCCTGAAGCGAGAGGCGGGCACGATGCGCATCGACGAACAGGTACGCGGCGCCGTCACCTTTCTCAGGCCCGACGGCGCGATCGCCCAGCAGGACTCGGAGGTATTCCGAACCAAGCTGGTAGAGGCTGCCCGCCGATCCATGGGACGCTGCGTGGTCGACGCATCCGCCGTGCCATTCATGGACAGCACCGCGCTCGAGGCGCTGCTCGATGCCTGCGACCAGCTCGGGTCAGCCGGCCGTGTGCTGAAGCTGTGCGGGCTGAACGAGACCGTGCGAGAGTGTCTGGAACTGACCGGCATCGCCGGTCGATTTGACATTTACGCCGATGGCGTGTCCGCCGCAAGGAGTTTCCTGTGAGCGACGCCGCCCACGAATCAGATCCCAAGCCGGACCCTGTCCTGACCCGAATCGGCGACGTGCTGGTCCATAGCGGCGCGATCACCGAGGAGCAGTTGGGCGCCGCCCTCGAACGCCAGCAGGCAGAGGGCACGCTGCTGGGCGAGATTCTGGTCGAGGAGGGCATCATCTCGCCAGCGACCCTGGTGCACACCCTGGGCCAGCACCTGAACATCCCATCGTGCGTGCTCCGCCATGGGCTTGTCGACCCCGAGCTGCTGAAGCTTGTAACCGCCGACACCGCACATGAGCTGGGCGTGATGCCGATGTTCCGCATCCGTGACGAGATGACCGTCGCGATGGCCGAACCCCAGTCGCTTCCGGCCATCGACCGGCTGACATCACTGACCGGCTGTCGGATCCGTCCGGTCCTGGCGTTGCGCGGCAACATCGACGAGTTTATTGACAAGTACGCCAAGAACCAGGCCGACCTCACGGCGTTCCTCTCCCAGCTCCGAGAGTCGGACGTCGAGGTCTTCGAGAAGGAGAACGTTGACGAGGAGGACGCCGAGGGCGACCTGGCCAAGATCATCGCCGGAAGCCCGATCGTGAACCTCGTAAACATGGCTGTGCTGACGGCCATCCGCGATCGCGCCAGCGATATCCACATCGAGCCCAGCCACAAGGGCACACGCATCCGCTACCGCATCGACGGTACGCTGCGTGACCTGATGCGCCCGCCCCAGGGCATGCACGCGGCCATCGCCTCGCGCGTGAAGATCCTCGCCAAGCTGGACATCGCCGAGAAACGGATGCCCCAGGAGGGCCGGATCCGAATCATGGCCGAGGGACGCGAGGTCTCACTCCGCGTCTCGAGCATCCCCACGCTGCTCGGTGAGAAGCTGGTGATCCGTATCCTGGACCGCGATAACCTGAACTCGAGCCTGGCCGACCTGGGCATTCGTCCTGAGTTAATGATGACCATCACCCGGATGCTCCGCAAGCCCTATGGCCTCATGCTGGTCACCGGGCCGACGGGCAGCGGCAAGTCCACCACGCTCTACTCCGCTCTGGAGTTGCTCAGCAGTCCCGAGCGAAACATTGTCACGGTGGAGGATCCGGTCGAGTACCAGCTCGACCTGATCAACCAGATCCAGGTGCAGGAGGCCATCGGCCTGAGCTTCGCCAGGGCGCTTCGCAGTATCCTGCGACAGGATCCCGACGTCATCATGGTGGGCGAGATCCGCGACCAAGACACCGCGCGCGTCGCCACGCAGGCCGCCATTACAGGCCACGTCGTGCTCGCGACGCTACACACCAACGACGCGCCAGGCGCGGTCGAGCGCCTGCTGGACATGGGCATCGAGCCCTACCTGCTCAGCGGCGCGCTCAACGGCGTGATCGCGCAGCGCCTGGCTCGCACCATCTGCAAACACTGCGCCACGCGGTATTACCCAAACGACAACCTCCTGGCCGAGGCGTGCATCGCCGACGAGCCTCGCACCCCGTTCCGTCGCGGCCTGGGATGCCAGCACTGCCACGACACGGGGTTCCAGGGCCGCCTGGGCGTGTACGAAGTGATGGAGGTCACCCCGCCCATCCGGCGTCTGGTCCATGCGGGCGCATCTTCGATGGAGTTGCGCGAGGCGTTCTTCAAGGGCGGGGGCAAGTCGCTACGCGAGGAAGCCGTGCTGGTGGCCAAGCGTGGCTCGACCAGCCTTGAGGAAGCGTTGCGGGTCACCCGCAGCGACGACGACCTGGACACCACCAAGCCCAAGCCCACGGAGACAGCCGCATGAAGTGGCGCTACGTTGGATATGAGACCAGCGGCACACCCAAGCGCGGCACCATCGAGGCCGCCGACGAGGCAGCAGCCCGCGACACGCTGCACCAGCAGGGCGTGATCGTGCTGGAGATCGCCGAAGACACTGGCAAGCCGCGCGCCCGCCAGCGTATCAAGGGCCCCAGGGGGAAGCTGGGAGACATCTCGCAGTTCATGCGGCACATGTCGGTGCTGATCGCTTCCGGCACGCCGCTGTCCGAGGGCGTGGAGGCCATGGCCGGCCAGACCCGCGACGAGAAGTTCAAGGCCGTGCTGGAGCGCATCCAGGCGGAGATCGAATCGGGCACGCCACTCTCGGACGCCATGGCGGCACACCCGGGATACTTCGACGATGTTTGCCGGGCCATGGTGGCCGCCGGAGAGACCAGCGGCCGGCTGGGGGACATGCTCGAGCGAGTGGCGTCGCTGATGCGACAAAAGCTTGCGATGCGTCGGGCGATCGTTGGCGCGATGATCTATCCCTGCATCCTCATCGGAATCGGCATCATCGTGGTGCTGGTGATGCTGGTGATGGTCTTCCCGCGCTTCGAGGAGATGTTCGAGAGCCTGGACACGCCCATACCCCCCAGCACGCAGATGTTTCTGTGGATCAGCACCATGCTGCGGCAGTACTGGTGGATATGGCTGGCGGCCATCGTGCCCGCGGCGCTGCTGGTTCGGTTCGTGCTCCGGCATCCAACGACGTCGCGCTCGATCGATCGGATGCTGCTGCGTGCGCCAAAGATTGGCGAGATCGCCCGCTCGATCGCCAGCGCCCGCTTGGCCCGGATGGTCTCGCTGCTGCTGGAGAGCCACCTTCCCCTTCTCGATGTGCTCTCCCTGTGCGCCGGTTCGATGCGAAGCCCCGAGTACGCGACGCTGCTGAACCAGGCCCACGACGCGGCCGAGGCAGGCCAGCCGATCAGCACCGTGATCGAAGAGGCCGACCTGTTGCACGGGCTCGTTCGCGAGGGGGTGCGCACAGGGGAGCGCACAGGCCGCATGGGCATGATGCTCGGCAACGTGGCCGACTTCCTCGAAGAGGAAAACGAGGCCACGCTGAAGGCTCTGAGCGCGATCATCGAGCCGCTGCTGCTGGTCACGCTTGGGATCATCGTGGGCGGCATCGCTACCAGCATGTTCCTGCCGCTGTTCGACCTCACGGCCTCGGCCGGGGCTCAGTAAAGGATACCACGCATGCCTGCCATTCGCACGGGTCTGGACATCACCCCCGGAGTCATCACCGCCGCCCAGGTTCGGGTCTCACGCGCCGGCTGGTCATTGCTGCGCCACGCGACAATGGCTCGGCGAGCCGGGGGCGAAGTACTGAGCCACCAAGAAGCCATCGAGCTCGAATCGGTGCTGTTCCGCCGCGGCTTTGCGCCCGCACCATGTGTGATCGGCGCCCCCGAGGGAGCCCTCAAGACAGCGACGCTGGAGCTGCCGCCGGTTTCTTCGGGCGCTCCGATCGACCAGCTCGCTCGATCCGAGTTCGCCCGGCGAACGAAGCTGGACGCTGAGAGTTTCGAGCTGTCATACTGGAGCCTGCCAACGCCCGGGCCGGCCGTCCAGGTGATGGCCGTAGGGTGTTTGATGGCGGCGACCGACGCGGTCATCGACTCGCTCGAACTGGCGGGATTGCGGGTGGCGGGTGTCGACGATCCATCCCGGGCGCTCGGCCGCGTCCTGGCTGCCGCCCCAACGGCCGCAACCGTTCGTGTCGGCGCCCGTCTTGACCCCTGGGGCTCGCACATCATCGTGCTGCACGACAGCACACTTCTGTACGCGCGAACACCCAGCGGGCTCCGCCTCGGGGGCGAACACGCCGACGCGGAGGTGGCCCGGCGTCTGTCGACCGAGATTGATGCCTGCATCTCGTTCGCCAGGCATCGCTGCCGATCGCACGCGCCCGCGTCGATCAGCGTTCTCGGCTTTGGAGCCACGAACCAGACCGTGCTCGAGGTGCTGGGCCACAAGTTCTCGAACGCGATGACGCGGCCGCTGGATCGCGCTGGGCAGGAGATCGATGGCACGCTTGCCGCGGCGATCGGACTGGCACTCCTGGAGGATCTGGCATGAACGGCACAAACCTGCTTCCCCGGCATCGTGCGCACGCCCGGCGTGTTGGCCGCTGCATATCGCTCTGGAGCGGCACGCTATCCTCGCTGGCGATGCTGGTGGCGGCGGGGCTGCTTGCCGCCGCCCTGACCCGTGCTCAGCCTCCAGCGACGCCCGCGGGCCTGACCCAGCGTGCCGAATCGCTCGAGGCCGAGCTGGCAGGCACCCGTTCCCAGATCGACGCTTTGGAGCACCAGCGTGCCGCCCAGCAGCGAGCCGCCGATTCCTTGCGGTGGGATCCGCTGCTGGACATCATCCGCAACGTAACCGGCACTCACATCCGGCTGCGATCCATCCATCTCCAGCCGCGGCCCGGGGCGAACGCCACATGGGCGCTCGCGATATCGGGCGATACGCAGACCAAGGACGCTCCGGCCTCCCTGGCATCGAACCTCGACCAGACCGGCTTGTTCGAGAGCGTCCGGCACGCCGTCTCGCCTGCACGGTCGTCCGGCGATCGGCTGGAGTTCTCCATCGACTGCGTGATTGCCCCGAACATCCAGGTGGGAGGCAACCCATGAGCGAACAACAACCAACATCCCGGAATCTGAGGCTCTCGCCCGTCCACGTCCACGCGGTGGGAGTGGCCGGCCTGCTTCTCCTCAGCGGCGTTGCGTACGCGTTCGGCATCGCACCCTCGCTCGACGCCCGGGTGCAGGCCCAACAACAGCGCGAGGCGATCGCCCGGACCGGCGACCGTGCCCGGCTGGCCCAGGAGCAACTCGAGGCGGCACAAGCCGATCTCGCGTTGTTGCGGTCGGACATGGACCACGTCCCGATCGAGAGCGAGCAACTCGTCGGCTCCATCACCGACGCCGCCTCATCGTTTGGCTTATCGCCCATAGGCGTGGATCGGTCGGGACAGCAGCCAGCAGGGGATTTTCTGCGGACCACCCTGACGCTGCACGCGGGTGGTTCGTACTCGGACATACAGGCATTCGTAACAGGCCTGCGCGATCATCTACCAACGGCGACCATTGATGGCTTCGCGATTACCGCCGCGCCGATCGAGTCACAGGGCCTCATGCTGATCGTAACGGTGCTGGTATATGCGCCCCAGGCGGCAACACCAGACGCGGGAGCCCCACAAGCGGTCGATTCGTCTCCAGCGGCCGGCGATTCCACTCGATAGCAGGGCCACGATGGCACTGAACAAGGAACGAAAAGTTCTGCTCGGCCTCTTGGGATCGGCCGGCCTGATCCTGGCGGCCGACCAACTGCTGTTGGGCCCACCCCGTGGGGCCCAGGCGAGCGCCCCCACGGGGGCTTCTGCCACCCCTGCTCCCGCTCAATCCTCGAATGTTCCCACGGCGAAGCCCGCGGCTACCGACAGCGCCACAACGGGCTTGACGCCCCAGGCCGCCCGGCAGTGGAATCAGCGTCTGGATGACGCCGCTCGGGACATCACCACTGATGATTCGTCCAATCCGTTCGCGGAGAAGCAAGTTACTCCGGCTGAACCCGCCGCCCCCGGCGTCATGAGCCCGGACGAGTTCGCCAGCATGCACGAGTTGTCGCTGGTAATGCTGAATGAGCAGTCCAGCATCGCTCGCGTAAACGGACGTCTGGTACGCATCGGCGAGGAAGTGGCGGGTTATCGGCTCGTCAGCCTGGATGCTCGGTCGGCCCTGTTCCAGCAGGGCGACCAGACCGTGCGTCTGATGCTGCCCAAGCAGTCCTCTGGCGATCCGTAAGTGCCGATTGTGCGGGCTATGCGGGCCAACAGGCAGGAAATGAACAAGAGCCATTCAACTGGCACATGCTATTGATCGATGATGATTGAAGACACACACGCTGGGCCACAAGGCCCAAATCGGAGGTAGCACGATGGTTGGGATGATGCGTACACGCCGGGCTGGCTTCAGCTTGATCGAGTTGGTGATCGTCATTGCGATCCTGGGAATTCTGGCCGCCGTGGCGGTCCCGCGCATGAGCCGCGGTGCTGCGGGTGCGACCTCGTCGCGCCTGCGTTCGGATCTGTCGACGATGCGCAGCGCCCTGGAGCTGTACTACGCCGAGCACAACAACACGTACCCCGCCGTCGCGGACTTCGAGAACGCGCTGGTGAGCCAGTACTCGGACGTGGACGGCAACCTGAACGCCACGAAGACCGGCGTGTTCATCTATGGACCGTACCTGAAGGAGATCCCCTCCATCCAGGTCGGCGCCCAGAAGGGCAGCAACGGCGTGGCGGCCGCCGACGCCGCGGGCATCGCATGGCTGTACGACGAGACCACGGGCGCTATCACGCCCAACACCGGCACCGAGACGGATGACACTGGAACGCTGTACAGCAGCTATTGATGCCATGCCGGTGACCGGCCGGGGCTTCACCCTGGTGGAACTGGTGGTGGTTCTGGTTGTGATCTCGATCATCGCGGGCCTCGCGCTGCCGGTCTATGGCAACGCGGTGGCCCGCTACCGCTTTCAGACCGCCGTCCACCAGGTGTGCGGCGACCTCGAGCGCGGCGCGACGCACGCCCGGGCCACCATGACAACCGTTGGCGTCAGCTTCGATCTGGCCAGCCACCAGGTCAAGTTCGCGAATCTGCCATCGCGCCGCGATGCGGGCGTGAACCTGACGCTCAACCTGGAAGAGCACCCCATGGGCGCCACCATCGTGTCGGCAAACTTCGGCGGAACCGGCGAATACTCGATCTCTCCCTATGGCGTGCCCGATCGTGGAGGTGTCGTGACACTGGCCGGCGCGGGAGCGACACGGACAATCCTGGTCGATCCGGCGACCGCCCGAGTGAGCATCCAGCCATGACGCGCTATCGGCAACACCACGGCGTGTCGCTGGTCGAGTTGCTCGTGGGCATCGCGATGTCCGCCACCGTGCTGGGCGGCGCCGTCGCCGCCATCGGCCTGAGCGGGCGGACCTTCCGAATGGCCGCCGAGGGACTGCGGTCGGGTGAGGCCCTGGACGCCATCGACCAGTTCTCTGCCGACATCCGCGTGGCGATTTCCTTCAGCAGGCTGGATACCAACGCCGTCGCCTTCCGGGTGCCCGACCGGACCGGCGACGGTGGACCCGAACTAGTTGAGTACGAATGGTCGGGCACGCCGGGCGATCCGCTGGTGTACTCAATGAACGGATCGACCCCGGTCGAGCTGATCGCCGAGGTCACCGACCTGAACTTCGATTATCTCGTGGCCAACACCACCGGCCAGCCGGCCTTCGTCGGCCCTGCGCCACCGCCACCATCGGACGAGATGATCTTTGAAAGGGCATACGAAGGCACCGCCACCGCGCACACGCTCGGATCGCTCTCGGGACTCGCGGCGATCATCCAGCCTCGCACGGGCGATAGCGATCACGTGTACCGCATCACGCGGGTGCTGATCCCGATGTCGGGCGCCGGGGCGGGTCCGGGCGTCACGGTCTCGCTGCATCGGGTCAACATGACCTACGGCACCCCCGAGTCGAGCGTCCTGAGCAGCGTCACCGTCAGCCAATCCGAGCTGCCAGCAACCATGTCGCCCGTCGAGTTCAGACTGCCCGATGCCCCCGAGTTGGACGATGGCACCCACATCGCAATCGTCGTGATGCAAGGCTCGGGCGGATCTGGAGGCCAGGTCGCGCTGGAAACCTCGCCGAGTTTTTTGTCAGATGGCTGGATTGCCATTGGCACTCCTGGATCCTGGAGCCTGAACGGGAGCCGCGACATGCCTTTGGAGCTCTACGCCGAGGTGAGGGAGAACGATTGACCATAACCCGCGACATCCTGCCACGTCGCAAGGGTTTCTCGATCATCGAGGCAACCCTGGCGGTCATACTCATCGGGACGGCGATGGTCGCGGCACTCAATGTGGCGGCCGCCGCAAGCAGAACGAGCGCCTCGGCCACGCAGCGTCGAATGGCCGAGCGGCTGGCGCACTACCTGATGTCCGAAATCATGACCCAGCCCGCCTCGAGGGCGGACGCGACCAGCGCCGCCTCGGCCCCGCGGCTGAACAACTTTGATCACGTTCTGGACTACCAGGGCTTACGCGAGCGCCCGCCCACGACGGCCGATGGCACTCCGTGTGCCCCGGCGGGGTGGGAGTGGTCGGTCGACGTGACACCCCGCGGGACCGACACGATCGAGGCCCGCGCGATGGACCTGCGGATGTACGTCATAACCGTGACGGTAGAGCTGCCCAACGGCACGACCATCTCCACCCAGGCGCTTCGGGGCAACGCCGTCTCCGTCGAGCGGGTTCCGGTCGTCGACCATGCGCGTGTCGTCCAGGTACCCGTCAGCATCACGCTGCCAGACGGACACGTTCTGCGGGCCGCACCGCAACCGATGCGTAGTCGTCCGCCCGAGGGTGGCCGGCGGACGGTGACCGTCCGATGAAGCGCATGCGTGCATATCGTCAGCACCGCGGCGCGGCGTACCTGGTCGCGCTGCTGGCGGGGTCCATCGTGACCGTGGCCGGCCTGGCGTCGCTCTCGCTGACCACCAGTCGCGCTCGCACGACCGCAATGGCTGACCATGCGGCACGCGCGCGAGCACTGGCCAACTCCGGCCTGGACCACGCCCGCAGCGCCGTCGCTGCGCACGTGGACGGCGGGGGAACCAGGGCGGACATCTTCGGAGCAGCCAATCCCTCAATGCCGTTGGATGGCGGGGACTTTGGCTGGTCTCTGCGACGCATGGATGGGACGGCAATCGGCAACACCGATGAGCCCATCGTCGTGCGAGCCTGGGGCCGGCACGGCCAGGCCCGGTACGGACTTCGGGCAACCTTCCCGCCCTCGGGGGTGCCCTACGACGTGCTCGACACGTGCATGTACGTCGGCGGAACGCTCAGCATCGGGCTGCTGGCAAATCTCACAGGCGACAAGGTCATCGGCGCTGCAACCGAGATCAATGTCGGGCTCACCGCGACGGGAACGGCACCCCTGGAGAGCCCGGGCCAGGTGACTGGCGCCGGCGCCCTGACCTACGGAGGCGCCACATCAAGCAACGCCCCGGAACGCCGCCTTCCCGACGCCTCGCTGCTCAACTATTACATCGCTCTGGGCGAGCGCATCAGCCTCGCGAGCCTTCCGTATTCTGGTTCGGTTTACATGCTCGAAGACGTACTGCTCAGCCCGGCGAGCAACCCATTCGGCAACACGAACGAGTTGGGCATCTATATTATCGACCTCCAGGGAAGCGAACGCCTCCAGATAAGAAATACAAGATCCGTCGGCACCCTGGTACTCATCAACACCGAATCCAACAATGTTATCATCGGTTCGAACACCCTCATGCAGCCGGCGTTCGAGTGGATGCCCTCGCTGCTCGTTCGGGGCGGCGTGACCTTCATGGGCACGGCGTCGGGGCCGGACGAATCAGTCCTGGGCATCAACCTCAACCCGCCCAGCACGCCCTACGATCTCCAATCTGACGAAGACCTCGACGACGCGTACCCCGGCCGCATCCAGGGGGTCTCATATATTACAGGGGATACGACCTTCGCGCTCCCGAGGCAGCACATCCGCGGCACGATGATCATCGGCGGCAACGCGACGGTGCGCACCTCTGTTGCGATCAATGTCTCCTACGACCCGTCGGTCGCCACGCTCCCGCCGTTCGGGTTCTTTGATGACCAGGGCGGCCTGGCGATCGATCCGGCGAGCATCACCTGGACGCTGCCGGACTAACCCGCCGCGATGGCTTCACGCAGCGCGAAAAATCCATATTCTGAGGGCATGTGGCGTGATCAGGCAGCCGGACGCTGGGCAGCGGTGCCGTCGCCATCGCTTCCGCCCATCTTGAGCAGCCGATTGAAGCCTGTAAAGTCGAGATTCAGAAAGGCACGCCCCATGCGCGGGTCAAAGTGCGTTCCGATGCTGCGTTCGATCTCTGCCAGCACTTCTTCGCGTGGCAACGCCCGGCGATAGGCCCGATCGCTGCTGAGTGCGTCGAACACGTCAGCGACGGCCAGGATGCGGCCGAACAAGCTGATTTCTTCGCCTGCGGCACCCGTGGGGTAGCCCTTGCCGTCCCACCGCTCGTGGTGATGGAGCACGCCTGGCAGCACGTCCTCAAGGCTCGGGATACCTCGCAGGATGTCGAAGCCGATGCGCGGGTGCCGCTTGATCATGTCGAACTCGCCCTCGGTCAGCCGGCCCTTCTTGGTGAGCACGCTCTCGGGCACGCCGATCTTGCCGATATCGTGCAGGAGACCGGCCAGGTGGGCTCGCTCGGCAGTGTCCTCATCCAGCCCGATGGCCAGTGACAACTCACGAGCGCCCCATGCCACCCGCTCGGAGTGGCCGCGGGTGTAGGCGTCCTTGGCGTCGATCGCCGCCGTCAGCGATCCCACAGTGCCCAGGAACATGGCGACCTGATCCTCGTGCCGGCGCAGGTTGTCGTGGAACACGCCCAGCAGGTCAGCCACGGCATCCAGGATCTGGATATCCACACTGTCGATGGCTTCCTTGCGACCCGTTTTGTTGCCGCACAGCACCATCCCGACGGTGCGCCCACGGTGGGTGATGGGCTCGACGAGCATCTCGGTGCTCGCCAACGAGCCCATGATCGCATCGCTCGAATCGATCACCCGGGTCCATGCGTCGGCCGGGTGCGCGCGAGCGTAGTCGTCGCACGCCCGAGTCAGGACTGCCTGCTGGAACGGCAGGTTGCCAACGACGGTGGTCGAACCCGCGATGCTCTGGGCCGCCCCGCGATCTTCCAGCATCACCATCGCCAGCCAGCCGTACTTCATGGTCCGGCGAACTTCCTGGACAACCGTGCGCACCACGGTGAGCGGGTTGGCCACGTGGTTCATGAACCGCCCGACAAACAGCAGCAGGCTGATATGCTCGTACGATTCTGAGAGTTGCTCGCTGAACGTGCTGATTAGCTCGTCACGGCTACGCAGGACATCGTGCTCACGGTCCCAGGCCCACTGCCCCAGGCTGGCAAGCCGAAGAACCTCAGCGCAAGCGTCTACCCTACCATGTGTAAGAGTCGCGGGGATCTGGCCGCCGGTCGCACCCACCTGATCCAGAATATCACCTGAGATCGAAAGCACGACATCAGCCTCCCGGCGAGATGTCGAATCCCCTCCCTGGCTGAAACCGACGACGCGAACACCGGGCACGAGCTCACGCTCCAGAGCGTGGCCCGGCCCCACACCGGCGATCTCTTCCATGGCCTCGTGCACCGCGACCGTGTCGAGCATGCGGACGAGCCCTTGCGGGATATCCTCGCCGATCGAGAAGCCGTGCAAAGCCGACCAGTTGGCATTTACCAAGCCACAGATTTCCCCATGTCGATCACTCATGCCGCCTCACCGGTGCGCTCGCGATGGCCCCGAAGATAATCAGCCGCCAGTTCGAGGAGCTCCGATGGCCGGAAGGGCTTTCGCAGGATGTGCTCCACACAGGTATCGGCCAGGTCGGCCCGGCTGATGCGATGCTCCAGCGCGGTCAGCAGGATCACCGGGATGTCCGACGTAGCCGGATCGGTGGCAAGGCTCTTGACCAAGCCGATGCCGTCAAGATATGGCATCTGATAATCGCTGATGATCAGGACGGGCTTGTGCTTCTGCGCAAGGGAGAGCGCCGTGCGGCCATCGGCGGCCGTCAGAATACGAACGTCGTCGGACTTGAGCTTCCACTCCAGCATAAAGCGGATGTGGTGCTCGTCGTCGGCGATCAGGACCGTTGGCAGATTCTTGGGTACATCGTCCACGGGGCCGCCCCTTTCCGAAACCTGGTATCGGCCACCCGCCGAAGCCAATCAAGGCCTTCTGGATCAGCGGCCGCCGAAATACCACTTTCCGTGGTTCTCGGCCCCGCCACAGCCACCTAGGCTTGCAGCGACGGCATAGCCCGGTGCGGTGGCCGAGTGGTTGAAGGCGTTGGTCTTGAAAACCAATGAGCCCGTTAGGGTTCCGTGGGTTCGAATCCCACCCGCACCGTTTCCGATGCCCTTGCCCACCAGTTAGAGGTCAGGATTCCGAGAATCTCTACCGCCCAAGGGCATCCCCCGCCACTCTCGTGCGGATCGACTCCTACCCCCAGAGCCCGGGTTGGCCCGGGGGTTGGATATCGATGTCCGCTCGTGGGGCTCCCTGAGCCCCGATAACCCTGAAGAGGAGAGAACCGGGATGCCCACAGCATTCTCCAAAGCTGCCGCTATCGCTGCCCTTACGACCTTCGCTGGCTTGGCGATCGCCGGGCCCGACACCACCTGCCGGGCCGACCTTGACGGCGATGGCGAGCTAACCGTCTTTGACTTCCTGGAGTTCCAGAACCTGTTCGACATGGGCGACCTCACCGCCGACTTTGACGGCGACGGCGAGTTGACCGTTTTCGACTTCCTGGAGTTCCAGAACGACTTTGCCCAGGGCTGTCCGGCTGAGCCCATCTCGCTGCAGATGGCCGGCGAGCCGCTGAGCGACTACCCCCACTTCGAGTACACACGCGCCTTCAACGAGGGCCGGACCGTCTCCATGGCGATCGATCCCGATCGCTTCCCCGCCATCGTGGGCGTTACGGGCGATATCTACATCGTGGCGAGCAAAACCGAACTGCAGTGGGCCAGCGACCCGAGCCTGACCGACGTGCGCGGCACCCCTCAGGAGCACACCTTCAGCGCGCTGTCCATCGAAAACGCCGCGGTCGCCCTGACCGACAGCGAGACCCTCGCGGCCGCCAATGGGCTGAACATCTCAACCGGCTATGACCTGGTGGTCGACGCCGACCGCGACGGCGAGTTGGGTGACGGCGATTACATTGACGGCTTGGGCGTTCGGCCCGCCGACACCAACGGATTCAGCGTGTTCACCGATATGACGCAGATGGGTCCACTCACGCCCACCATGATCGATACCAGCACGTCACGCGGCTCGGTGCGGTTGAACTACCCGGCCGAGCTGGCAAGCGAGGGGCCGCTGCCCATCGCCGTCATCGTGCACGGCGGCGGGCACGACTACCGGTGGTACGACTACCTGCAGGACCACCTCAGCAGTTGGGGCTGGGTCAGCATCAGCATCCAGAACGACTTCGGTGGGACCGGAAACCGCCCACTGCTCCAGACCGACGCGCTCATCGCCGAGCAGGCCACCATCGCCGGCGGTGTCCTGAACGGCTTGCTCGACAGCTCGCGCATTGTGTGGATTGGCCACAGCCTGGGAGGCCGCGAGGTGGTCATCGGTGCCGAGCGCCTTTACCGCGGTCTGTTCACGCCCACCAACTACTCGATCGACGATATGACGCTGGTCAGTTCGATCGGCGCCAACAGCGTGGGCGACTTCGGCTCGCTGGTGGCCGACCCAGGGCCGATCAACTTCCACATGATCTGGGGCTCGGCCGACGGCGACCGCAGCGGCGCACCAGGCTCGCAGACCGTTGCCTTCCGGCACTACGACCGCGCGTTCGGGTACAAGCACTCCACGTATATCCACGGCGCCGACCACAACGTGTTCAACTGCTGCGGCTTCCGGAACTTCACTGGCCCGCCCGAGACCGAGATCGGCCGCGACGAGGCGCAGCGCATCGCCAAGAGCATCTGGCTGCCCCTCATCAAGCACTACGGCGAGGACAACGGCGACGCCATCGACTACCTGACTCGCCCCTGGGACGGCTTCAAGCCCCTGAGTGTCCGGCAGACCACCACGCTGGTGCACATGTACCGACCCGACCCAGTGGAGATGGACAGCCGCGTGATCGAGGACTTCCAGACCAACCCGAGCGTGACGCAGAGCAGCTCGGGCGGCGCGGTCACGCTCAACACCTCTAACACCATCGAGGTTCGCCAGCGCGACAGCTCCAGCGGCTTCACCTGGACGCCCACCGACCCCGCCAACGGCATGACCTACGCCTGGGAGCCCTCCGACGATTCCCGTGGCTTGGTGTTCGACTACGACGGCCCGGCGTTCATCGAGTTCGAGGTGCTCCCGAGCCTGGGAAACCTCACGGGATACGACCACCTGAGCTTTCGTGTGTGCCAGGGCACGCGCCACCCGAACACCGTGGCCGAGCTGGCGCCTGTCACGTTCAACATCTCGCTCGTGGACGGCAGCGGCGCCGCCAGCATGATCCACATCGGCGAGTACAGCGCCGGCGCATCCGAGCCCTACCAGCGCACAGGCCAGGGCACCGGCGCGGGCTGGCAGAACGAATACAACACCATCCGCATCCGCCTGAGCGACTTCCTGGCCCAGAACACCGGGCTCGATCTGACCAATATCGCGGCCATCCGCTTTGAGTTCGGGCAAGGCGAGGGTTCGACCATCGGCCGTCTGGGCATGGACGAGATCGAGTTCACCGTCGACCCATAAGTTTGAGAGCACCAGCAGAGAGGACACGAGATGCAACTGAAAACCACCTGTTTGACGCTGGCCGTCGCCGCGATGCTGTCCGCAGCCGGCTCGGCCATGGCCCAGGCGACCTGCCGGGCCGACATCGACGGCGACGGCGAACTGACCGTCTTTGACTTCCTGGAGTTCCAGAACCTGTTCGACACGGGCGACCTTGCCGCCGACTTCGACGGCGACGGACGGCTGACGGTGTTCGACTTTCTCGAGTTCCAGAACGACTTTGTTCGTGGATGCCCGGCCGCCCGGGTCTCGCTGCAGATGGCCGGCGTGCCCCTGGACGAGTACCCGCACTTCGAGGCCACCCGCGCATTCAATGAAGGCGACACGGTGTACCTGGCGATCGACCCGGACCGCTTCCCCGCCATCCGCGGCGTGACAGGCGACATTTACATCGTCCAGAGTAAGACAGATCTGGAGTGGGCGGGCGACCCGTCGCTGACCGACGTGCGCGGCATGCCGCAGGCACACACGTTCAACGCCTTGTCCATCGATGGGGCCGAGGTCGCCCTGACCGG
This sequence comes from Phycisphaerales bacterium JB060, assembly GCA_044440025.1. Classification (GTDB taxonomy): domain Bacteria; phylum Planctomycetota; class Phycisphaerae; order Phycisphaerales; family UBA1924; genus JAHCJI01. The sequence continues at coordinate 60,966 of JBITAF010000053.1, forward strand.
CAGCGAGGCCCTCGCTGCCGCCGATGGCCTGGACATCTCGACTGGCTATGACCTGGTCGTCGACGTCGACCGCGACGGCACGCTCAGCGATGGCGACTACATCGACGGCCTGGGCGTGGCACCCGCCGATGCCAATGGCTTCAGCGTGTTCACCAACATCTCGGAGATGGGCCCGTTGACACCCACCATGGTCGACAGCAGCAGCTCGCAGGGTGTGCTGCGTCTGAACTACCCGGCCGAGCTGGCCGACGTGGGCCCGCTGCCGATCGTGGTGATCGTCCACGGCGGCGGGCATGACTACCGCTGGTACGACTATCTCCAGGACCAGCTCAGCAGCTGGGGCTGGGTCAGCATCAGCGTGCAGAACGACTTCAGCGGCACGGGCAACCGCCCGCTGCGGCACACCGACGCGCTCATCGGTGAGCAGGCGACCATCGCCGGCGGCGTGCTCAACGGGCTCCTCGACAGCTCGCGCATCGTGTGGATCGGCCACAGTCTGGGCGGGCGTGAGTGCAACATCGGCTCGGAGCGCCTCAGCGAGGGTAGCTTCACGCCCACCAACTACTCGGCCGACGACATGGTGCTGGTCAGCTCCATCGCCGCCAACAGCAGCGGCGGCAGCGGGTTCGAGGCCGACCCGGGTGACATCAACTTCCACATGATCTGGGGATCGGCTGACGGCGACATCAGCGGCAGTCCCAGCAGCTTCGGCGGGCAGACCATCCCCTTCCGCAACTACGATCGCGCCGACGGCAACAAGCACTCAACCTACGTGCACGGTGCCGACCACAACGTCTTTAACTGCTGCGGCTTCCGAAACTTCCAGGGGCCGATCTCGACCGAGATCGGCCGGGCCGAGGCCCAGCAGATCGCGAAGGCCACCTGGACCGCGCTCATCAAGCACTACGGCGAGGGCAACGGGGACGCGATCGACTACGTCACCCGCGCGTGGGACAGCTTCAAGCCACTGGGCGTCATCGACAGCACCACGCTGGTGCACATGTACCGCCCCATCACCGTTGACGGCGACAGCCGCGTGATCGATGACTTCCAGAGCAACCCGAGTCTCAGCCAGAGCAGCTCGGGCGGCAGCGTGACGATCGGCGTCTCCAACGCCGCAGAGGTACGACAGGAAGACCTCAACGGCTCACTCTCCTGGACCGGCAGCGAGCCAAGCAACGGCATGAACTACGCGTTCCTGTCATCCGATGACTCGACCGGGCTTGTGTTCGACTTCAACAACCCATCATTCATCGAGTTCCAGGTGTTGCCGGCGCTGGGCGACGTGTCGGGCTACGACCACCTGAGCTTCCGCACGTGCCAGGGCACGCGCCACCCGAACACCATCGCCGAGCTTGAGCCGGTGACCTTCAACGTCGTGCTCGTCGATACCAGCGGCGCGCGCAGCGAGATCCACGTCGGGGCCTACGAAGCGGGCGCCAGCGAGCCATACCAACGCACCGGCGCCGGCACAGGCACCGGATGGCAGAACGAGTACGGCACCATCCGCGTCAGGCTGACGGACTTCCTGGCACAGAACACCGGGCTCGACCTGGCCGACATCGCAGCCATCCGCTTCGAGTTCGCACAGGGCCAGGGCTCCACCATCGGCCGCCTGGGCCTGGACGAAATCGAGTTTACCATCGACCCTTGATCGCAACGCAACACATCCTGACATAGCCCGAGGCGGCCGCCGGCGAGCAATCGCGGGCGGCCGCTACGCTATCACGTGCCTGCGATCATCACCGAAAACCAGCAACTCCTCTGGTTCCTGGGCCTGGCCTCGCTCGTGATCTTCGTGGGCAGCCTGATGGCCATGCCCGCCCTCATCGTCCGAATCCCGGCGGATTACTTCGCCCACCACACGCGGCCTCCCTCGCGATGGAGGTCGCAGACTCCAGCCGTCCGGCTGACTCTTCTGATCGGCAAAAACCTGTTGGGAGTGATGTTCATCCTGGCCGGCGTGGCAATGCTCGTGCTGCCCGGCCAGGGCCTGCTCACAATCTTCGCGGGCTTCATCCTGCTCGACTTCCCGGGCAAGTACGCCGCCGAAAAATGGATGATCCGCCAGCGGTGGATCCATCAGCCGCTGAACTGGGTTCGTCGCAAGCGGGGCCAAGGCCCATTGAAGATCCAATCGGCAGCGACAGGCACAACTTTGAGTTCGTGAATTCCCGAGTGCTGCTTCTAGCTGGCCGGCAAGCCCGATCTGAAATCGCCCTTATACACCGCGCGGTTGTGGCCCGCACCGGGTTGCGGGGTCTAGCGTGGGCACATCATGCACGAAGCAGTCTCCACATCCACAGCAGCCGTCGTTCTGGCGATGCTCTGGGTGCTCGAAGCCCTCCTTCCCGCCGTGCCGGCGAAGGGCAAACAAGTCGGCGCCCGGGTACGCCATCTCGCCCTGGCGGCGCTCAATGCGCTCCCCGCCGTCGCGTTGGCGGGCGTGCTGGCGATCACCGACTCTGTTGCCTCCGCGTCGGGGTTCGGGCTGCTGAGGTCGGCCGACATCCCGATCTGGGCCCACGCGATCATCGCATTCCTGCTGCTGGACTTCCTCCAATACGCCTGCCACGTGCTGATGCACAAAACACCCATCCTCTGGCGTCTCCACGCCGTCCATCATCATGCCGAGCACATGGAGGCCACCGCCGCCCTGCGTTTCCACACCATCGAGGTCACGATCCATGGCATCATCACACTCGCCGCCGTCGTGCTTCTGGGCATCCACGTCCACGACGTTGCAATCTACAACGCCATCATGCTTCCCGCGGCCCTCTTCCATCACTCGAACATCAGGCTCCACCCGCGCGTCGAGCCGGTGCTCCGCTGGCTCATCGTGACCCCACGCATGCACCGCGTGCACCACTCACGCTGGCAGCCCGAAACCGACACCAACTACGCCGCCGTCCTCACCATCTGGGAACGCCTCTTCGGCACGCTCTCGCCCGATCGTGGGCCCGAGGCCATCCGCGTCGGGCTCGACGGCTTTGAGCCCCGCCATACCCGGACGCTCAAGGGCATGCTCATCACCCCCTTCAGCGACGCTCGCGCTGAACTCGGCCAGCCGGTCGATGCACCAGGCGATACCTCGCCCAACACCAAGGCCAGACCCGATCCCCCACAAAACGGGCCGAGCAGGCACTCGCGAACCGCCACGACCTGACCACGGCTCGACCGCCACACCAACCAGAGGGATAATCACTAGAAGCGCAGCTCCAGACCCGGTACGCCCGCAACGCGTACCGGCAAGAACGCCAGCCGCGCGGTCACATGCTGCGATCCAGGATGAAGGAATCAAAGGAACCCCACCATGCCAGACATCCGAACGTTCCTGACGTTCAACGATCAGGCCGAGGAGGCCGCCCGCTTCTATACCTCGGTCTTCCCAAACTCGCAGATCACGCGGATTGCCCGCTATCCCGACCTGGGCCCGCAATCGCCCTTCACCACCGGCAGCGTCATGACCGTCGACTTCACCCTCGACGGCCGGCACTTCACAGCACTCAACGGCGGCCCGCAGTTCACCTTCAACCAGGGCATCTCCATCGCCGTGATCTGCGACAATCAGGACGAGGTCGACGAATACTGGGCGAGGTTCCAGAAGGCCGGCGGAACACCCGTCGCCTGCGGCTGGATCACCGATCACTTCGGCGTCTCGTGGCAGATCGACCCCAAGCGGCTCATCGACCTCATCACCGGCGACGATGGAGACAAGGCCGCCAGAGCCATGCAGGCGATGATGGGCATGGTGAAGATCGACAGCGACGCGCTCGAGCAGCCCGACACCGACTGACCCCGCACACCATCCCGACAAACAACAAGCCCCGCACGCACAAGGCATGCGGGGCTTATCTTTCAATCGGGGTGACAGGATTCGAACCTGCGACCTTTTGACCCCCAGTCAAACGCGCTAACCAAGCTGCGCCACACCCCGTGTTGTGCCCCATGCCGGCCGACCATCGACAGACCGCCAGCACGGGCCACGATGGTATGCCCCCTCCCGGCCCGATGCCGCCCGCCACCACGGCCGGCTCCACAGAAAAGGGCCCCCGCAGCGTCTGGAAGGGCCCGGTCACGATCAGAGGCTCCATCGGCAGGCTCAGCAGCCCGCGGCGAACTCGTTCTGGAACGCCAGGAAATCGAAGATATCAAGCGTGCCGTTGCCATCGAAGTCGGCAGCCAGATCCCCCGCCCCGAAGGCGTTCTGGAACGCCAGGAAGTCGAAGATGTCAAGCTCGCCGTTGCCGTCGAAGTCGGCCCGGCAGGCCGACCCGCCGTCGACGAAGATGCTGAACGCATCAATGCCCGCTTCGGTCACCGAGTCGTTCGGGTTGTCGTTGGCCACGAAGCGGACGCGGAACTCGTCGGTCACGTCGACCACGTCCGAGACACGGACCGAGGCCTGCACCCAGCCCGACGGATCGTGCGAGGTGAAGTCGGCGCCCGACCATGTCAGGCCACCATTGTCCGAGAACTGCACCAGGAAATCATCGGTCACGCCGTTGATGCTCTGGAACCAGCGGGCGTACGACACGATCGCATCGCTGGAGCCCGACAGGTCAAACACCGGGCTGGTCAGGACGGTCGGCCCGCCATCGACGTCGCTGTTGCCGGCGCGGTTGGCCGTCAACCACGCCTGTCCCGAACCATCGAAGTCGGTCAGCGGATCCTGGCGATCACCGTCCCCCGCGGGCACGCCACGCTCCCACTCGCCATCGGTGAGCGATGTGCTCTCCACGGTCCAGCCAGGTGCGGTCTCGAAGTCGAAGGACACGAGTTACTCGCCCACGAGCACCGGGAATCCACCCTCGCTGGGCACCCTAACCGTGTCGCCAGTATCGGCCTCGGCCATCACGAAGTACGCCAGATCAGTCAACCCGGGCTGGCCCGGAATGTCGGCCACGAACTGGTCGCCATCGAGCACCAGCGGCACGAGTTGTGTGTCGCCATCGATGATCAGGCCCAGCATCTGGGAGCCCTCCACCAGACCGGCGGTCGACTCTTCAATCTCCACGCGAACTTCGGAGCTCTCACCCGGCAGAAGCTGCTCGGGCGCTTCGGCGATGCTGATGCTCAGCAGGTCAAGTTCGGGACAATCGATGCCGTGGCGATCGAAGGCCATGCAGATCTCGTCATAGTTGGGCGTACCGTTGCCCAGGATGCCGTCGTCGTCATCGATCGTCAGCACCTCGACAGCCGTGCGGGGCGTGGCAGAATCATCGCCATCGCCGCCCAGCGTAATCATCGACCAGCCCACAAACAGGTCGCGCGACCGGGCCAACGCCTCGGCCGAGCCCAGCGTGTCGGTCATGTTCAGACGGATCCACCGCCACGAGCCGCCCAGCACCTGGCCGCAGGTGTGGATGGCCGAGCCGCAGGGGTACTGCTGGCGCGCGCCCTCGGGGTTGCGGATCGACCCGCCGCCAAAGAAGCTCTGCCCCACCACGCCGGTGTCATACAGGTTGATGGCCACCGAGTCACCGTAGCCCTCGCCGAAGGCGCCCTGACGCAGGCCCAGACGGTTCACGATGAAGTGCCCGTACTCGTGGGCCACCACCGTCGAATAAGCCGTGTTCACGCAGCCGCTGCCAGAGCGGAAGAAGTTAATCGACAGATCGCGCCCATCAAAAAACGCGTTGCAGTTGTCGTTGATGTTGACGTTCGCGTCGGTCTGGCGATCCAGCCCGGTAAAGCCAGGGGCCCGCGACTTCATCAGGTCATACGTGAGGTTCGTGTGCAGGAACGCGTTGACCTGCGCCGTGGTGAACTGGCTGGGACTCGGGTTGAACAGCAGATTCGCAGGCCCAGGAGGTGTCACCGAATCGCTCGCGGTGAGCTCCGAACCGGCAACGTCGTTAACCGCGACCCACGGCCCGACCAGCTCGCCATCGACCGTCACGCTCGACGTGCCCGAGTGCGAGATCACGAACTCGCCGTTCATGTCGCTCACCGCGCTCGAACCGCCACGAAGCACAACCTGCAACAGCGGAAGACGCTGCTCGGTCGCCGGGTTACCAGCCGTGTCGGGCAGCAGGCCGGGCGTCGCGCGGCCCGACGTCGTGCCCTCGACATCCACGTGCGAGAGCACCGATTGCATCAGCAGTTGCTCGCCCGTCTCCGCGTCGATGAACACCTCGTACGCCTGGTCAACGATCGGAAAGCTTGCGTGCTCGGCGGTCACACGCCACGCCGGCCGCGTCACGGCCGACTCGGCGCCGTCACCACTGTTGAAATACGCGATCAGCTCGGGCTGGCTGAAGTTCACGAAGTTCGTGAACCGCACGTCCCCGCGAACCGACGCCAGCGCCTGATCAGCACCGATGAACACCGAGTCTCCAAGATCGCCCACCGCGTTCTGAGCAAGCTTGCCAGAGGCGTACACCACCGCGTGGTCGCTCCCGCGGTCAAGCACCAGCACCCGGCCCACGCCCATGTGCACGGGCACGCCGTCGATGCTCTGATCGAACAGGAACGCCGTGAACTTTCCGTCCCGAACCGTGGTCTGGTGGGCCAGGTCGAGCGTCAACTCCCCGACGCCAAACTCTGCGCCGTGCTGGGCCAGAAAGTCCATCGCCGCACGCTCGGCCGTCGCACCGGTTGTCATCGGCACGCCATAGAACGCCTCGACGCGACCCGACTCGTGCTCGATCGCTCGGACGCCCGGATACAGATCTGCCAGGCTGTCGCCGATCACGATCACGTCGTCGGCCAACGCCGAAGCGGCGGCCAGCAGGCCCATACCAAGCCCCGCGGCCAACCGCAGCGTCACGGCGTTGTTCTTGCTTCCTCGCATGAAATCCTCCCCTGATCTCAGGATGTGTATTGGACCAAAAGGCGACTCGGCCGGCTTGTCAACCGGCACATCACCCACGGTCGACCCGACCGCCGTCGCTCGGTGCAGAGGCGATGACGGGACATAGCAGCTTACAAAACGACACCAAATGCCGTTACCGGTAAAGTCTTCACCCGATACGCCCAGCAGCCTGCCCCGGGTCCAGATCCTGACAATAACCGCGGTCGCCCGGCCCCCCGGGGTCGCACAAGCCACGCATCCCTCGCGTCGCCGATCCCGATAATCCGGGCAAACCCGTTCACAGGCCCGCACACACCGACGCACCAAGGCACGGACAAAAGAAAGGAGCCGCCCTCCTCAGGCGGCCCCTTCGCATCATCGAGCGTGAGCCGGGAACAGGCCCACCAACCCGTGATCTATCGAGACTCAGCAACCACCGGCGAACTCGTACTGGAACGCCAGGAAGTCGAAGATGTTCAGCACGCAGTCACAATCGAAGTCCGCGGCCAGATCTCCCGAAGCGAACGCGTTCTGGAACGCCAGGAAGTCGAAGATGTCAAGCACGCCGTTGCCATCGAAGTCGGCCCGGCAGCCCGTGCCGTCATCGCAACGGAAGCCCGTCACGCTGACCGCGTCAACCAACGCCTCGGTAGCCGAGTCATTGGGGCTGTCGGACACGGTGAACCGCAACTGCACCGCGTTGGTGAGCGAGACGTGATCCGAAACAGTGATCTCCATCTCGGTCCAATCCTCACCGCCCGCAGCGTGATCCACCGATTCAAGAGTCACCCAGCCGGATCCATCGGTGATCTCGACCAGCAAGCGGTCGTTATCGCTCAGGCCCGCACGCTGATCGTCGTTCCAGAACCAGCGGGCATATCGCAACGCGACGTCGTCGGGCGCACCGGCCAGGGCAAACACCGGCGAGGTCAGCACGGTCGGGCCACCATCGACGTCCTCGCCCCGCTCGTTGCCCGTCACGTACGCCTGACCGGAACCGTCGAAGTCGTTATCGGCCACCCCACGGAAGCCATCGGGCGTGCCCAGCTCCCAGTTGCCCTCACGCGCACCGGCGTCAACGTTCCACCCAACGGCGGTCTCGAAGTCGAAGGTGCCGTAGTCCAGGTCCTCACCAACGCGGTCGATGGTGTAGGGCCCGTCAGCGCCCAGGGCCGGCAGCGTCACGGTCGTGCCGCCGTCACCGGTGACCTCCATGTAGAACGCCGGGCTGGTGCCGCAAGCGGTCTCCGGCAGGTCGAACACCCAGGTATCGCCCGAGATCGTCATGTCGGCACGGGTAAAGCCCGAGCCAGTCATGTCGTAGTAAATCGACGGCACGCCAACGAGCGCCTCGTCACCCTCGATGACCTCGACTTCAACGTCCAGCGCGGTGCCGGGCTCAACGATGTCCGGGACATCCGAAACCAGCGACATCCCGATGGCAGGAGTCACACCAGCAACCACCAGCGAGTAAACCGAGTCCAGCGCCGGCGTGGCAGGGTGGCCGTCCTGGTTGATCTCGTCGCCGAGCACCTCGACCGTCCACACGCCACCCTCGGGCGAATCGACAAACACGTTCTCAACGTTGTCAAGATCGTTGGGCGAGCCGCCAGGCGTCGAGAAGTTGCCGTTGGCCAGACCGTTGTTGCCGTAGTACACGTCGCCGCTGGGCGAGGTGACCTTCAGCGTCAGGTCGTTGATGCGGTGCTTGCTGGCCGAGGTCGTGCCGCTCGGGTCGCGGTACACCATCGTCACTCGCAGGTCCGGCTCATCGCTGGCGACCTTCAGCGGGTAGCTGTTGGCGCTCAGTGGGGTCACCGGCTCGGTGGCGTCGACGATAAAGAAGCGCTCCCGCTCGTCGTACAGCTTGCCCACGTCGGCAAGACCCCACCCCTGACGCATGCGGTTCAGATCATCGCCCGAGCTGACAAAGTCATACTGCAAGCCAGTGTTGATCATCATCGCTTTGGCCGTGCTCGAACTCGGACGGTTCTCGAAGACCGTGCCGCCGGGCACCGCCACGGGACCAAACACACCCTCGTTCCACATCTGGTACAACAGGCCGAAGTGGCCGGCGGTGATGGGCGTGGCGCCCGACGTCCCGCCGAACTGCGTGTACGACGACGGACCGCCGGTCGTCGCAGCGATGGTCTGATCGTAGAAGTGGCTCAAGTCGGGCTTGATGCGACCGTCCGCCGCGGGACCCGTGCTGCCCGCAAAACCGCCGTGGCTGTCGTCACTCCGCGTCAGCGTACCGAAGTGGTTGATGCCGCCAACGGCCACGATGTTCTTGGCCCAGGCCTGCGGGCGACTGGGCTCGCTGCCCGAGTTCGACTGGCTCTGGGTAATGGTGATGTCGTGATCAAACAGGATGTCGTCCATCTCGGCCGACACCGTCGTGTAGGCCGTCGAACGCGGATCGCCCCAGCTGTTGGTCTGGAACACCGCGCGATACTCGCCGGTCGGATCAACCAGGCGGGCAGTGTGCGCGTAACGGTCGCCCAGCGCGCCGTACGCCGCCATGATCGTCTGCTCGGCATCGGGCAGGAAGCCGCGAGCCTCGGCACGCACGCCCGGGGCGAACACGATACTGAACACGCTCGTGCCGTGCGACTGGCTGCCCACCGAGCCGTGCAGCAGCGGAGCCGGGCTCATGCTGCTGAACTCCTGATGGCTCAGGTACAGGCCGCTGTCCATCACCTCGGCGCGAACACCCTCGCCGCTGTAACCGGTCTCGTTCTCGACGTAGTTGGCTCCACCAATCATGCGGGCGATGTCCACGTCCGGCTCGGGCTCGCCGCGGAAGTCCATGAACAGCACGTCGCTGCGCTGCGCAACCGAGAGCAACTGGTCATCGGTCAGCCACGCTTCCATCCGGCCCACGGGCGCCGAAACCACGTCGGTCGCAGCACCCATCTCGCGAACCTGCTCGAGCAGGCTGTCCAGCGAGCCCTCGCCACGACGCAGCGTCTGGATCGAGTACCGCTGGTACACGGGCGCGTCGCCCGCAGCACCCAGCGCCAGACGCTGCAGGTCGGGCTCGTCCAGCTTGTACGCGGGGTGGTACGCGCCAACCCAACGCACGAACGGCAACGCGCGAACCGCGTCCACCATGCTCGCGTCGATCGTCACGATCTGCGCCTGGTCGGGAAGGAAACGTTCCACCGTACCGCCCAGACGCGCGATCGCATCGCCGTACGACTCCAGTGGCTGGCTGATGTACTGCACGATGAACGCCCGATTGCTATCAACGGCCTCAAGGTTATCCGGAACCGCCGGAATCGACCGAGCCGGATCGAACTCGGCGTACCGAAGCATGATCGTGCCGCGCTGCTCGACCACACGCTGCTCGGCGCGGCCGTCCAGGCTGATGGCAACCATCGGCTGGCCCGCGTCCACCCACGTCCGCACGTAGCCGTCACCAACGCGCACCGTCTGTGCCTGCGTCGGCATGGCCAACTCCTGAGACGCGAGCGCAAGCCCGCTGCTGGCCAGCAACAACGCCGCCGAGGCGGCCATCACCGTCATTCGATTACTACCACGCTGCATGTGTGTCGTCCTCTTCCTGATGAGCTGTGGGATCGCCCGAAACACGCCCCCCGGGCATGCACGGCAACGCCAGGCGTTCCAGCGCCGTACGCAACCAATACAACACGCAAACCCACTGCGTAACCAGCTTCGGGGGTTCCTAATACAATGGCGGAAAAGCCCCAGCAACACAACCCAATTTCGATAGCTTTCAACGACAACCAACGCGCGACACGCACGTTCGGTCCGTATAACCACACCTTCAGCTTTCGATTTGGGGAAAACCACGAGATCCGCCCGGCTCATCAAAGGCGGAATGGGCGAGGAGGGATTCGAACCCCCGAAGGCATTGCCAGCAGATTTACAGTCTGCCCCCGTTGGCCACTTGGGTACTCGCCCGCTGGGCCACGATCGTAGCCGCCAGAATCGACCCAGGCCTACCCATCACCCTCTGCGTCATCCAAAACATCGCCCGCGAACTCCAGCGGCGGCGGAGCAACCGGCTTCCCCCGGCGCTGCGGCAAAGCCACAGGACACGGCTGGCCCCCAAGCACCACAGGCACCAGCAGCGGCTGACCAGCCTCGGGATCACCCTCCATCCACGCGACCAGATCACGCACCGGACCGCCACGGGCAAAATCGAACTGCCGGTAAGCCTGCCGCGGAGGACCCCGCCGCACCGAATCGCTGCCCACGCCATTGGCATCCAGAAATCCCGCCACCGCCGCGACCACGTCCCCCTCGGGCATCTCCCCGCCGGGCTCGTGCAGAAACGCGACCGGACAGAACTCAGACAACACCTGGCCCGGCGCCCCCAGATACAGGTCCCCGCCAAACCCCATCGCCTCCAGTAGCCCAGCCAACTCGGCCGGATGCTCCAGACTCACCGTTGCGGTATCCGCGCTCCACTCCAGCCCCGATGCCTGCGCACTGGAGATCGCACGCCGGGCATCTTCAAGCAACTCGTGTATCTCTCCGGGCCACGGCTCATCGGCCCAGATCGCTGCCAGCGCATGAGCATGGCGATCCACCCCGACCGAAGCGGTGTCAATCGCCAGCGATCGGCCTTCCTCCATCTCATGCTCGTCCAGGTCTTGCAGCGCCAGGGTAATGGCCTGTAGCCCGATAATCGCCGGCACGCTCTCGCGCCACCGCCCCCCGGCCCCCTCGGTGGGCAACGCCACCGCCGAGCGCGCAAACTCGGTCCAACGCGCCAGCAGCACCGCCCACGTCATCGCTTCAGGCATGCCGCAAGCGTACGCCGATCGCTACAAGTTGCCGGCCATCTCCTGCTGGCCGAACAGCTTGTCGTGGATCGGGCCTAGGGCCTCGAGCGTGTGCTGGAGCACCTGCACCGGCGTGCCGATGGCGTCCACCTCGTAGATGATGTCCTTCGAGTAAAAGTCCAGCACGGGCCGGGTCTCCTGCTCGTAGACCTCCCAGCGTCGGCGGATGACGTCTTCCCGAGCATCGTCAGCCCGGTTCTCACGCAGCGCCCGCTTGCCCAGACGCTCGAGCATGGCGTTCATGTCCTTGCACACCAGATGCACGATGGCTTTGACCTCCACGTGCTCCTCAAGCAGCCTGGCCTGCTTCACATTCCGCGGGATGCCGTCGAGCACGAGGATCTCGGCGTGGGGCTTGTAGTAGCTCAGAGTCATCTGCGCATGCAGATTCTCCTTCCACATGTCCACCGTCACATCGTCGGGCACCAGGTCGCCCTTTGACGAGTATTCGTAGAAAGTCCGTCCCAGCGGTGTGTGGATATCCAGGGTGCGGAACACCTCGCCGCACGAGAGGTGGTAGAACCCCGGGATCTGCCCGAGGATCTTACCCTGGGTGCCCTTGCCCGCACCTGGGGCCCCGAACAGCAACGCGGTTGGAACACGATCGGCCATCGTGGCCTCCCCTTCCACTGGACTGTGGCAGGCCGAACAGGCCCCGCCGGAAACACGCCCCCAAGCATAACGCCCACGCGGGTGGAAGGCCCGTCTTGGGGCCCCGCCATGCGTGGGCGTGTGCGTTTTCTGCCGGTTTTTCTATCCGCACCATCCCAATCCGGGCCGGCGGGGCCGATTCAGTCGGCTGCGATAACTTCCTGCATCAGGTTGGCCGGCATCGGGCGATACTCCAGGAACTCCATCGACGCCGCCGCCCGGCCCTGGCTCATGCCGCGCAGGGTGGTGGTGTAGCCGAACATCTCGCTCAGCGGGGCCTCGCAGGTGATCTGGCGGATGCCCGACCCGCGATCCTCGGTGTCGATGATCATGCCGCGGCGGCTGGAGATGTCGCCCGTCACGTTGCCGAAGAACTCCTCGGGCGTGATGATCACGATCTTCATGATGGGCTCGAGCAGCACGCTGCGGGCCTTGCCTACCGCCTCACGAAGCGCCAGACGCGCCGCCTGCTCGAAGGCCACCTGCGAGCTGTCCACCTGGTGGTACGACCCGTCGACCAGCTCGGCCTTGATGTTGATCAGCGGGTAGCCCGCCGTCACGCCGCTGGCCGCCGTCTGGCGGATGCCCGCCTCCACCGAAGGGATGAACTCCTTGGGAATCGAGCCGCCCACGATCTTGTTCTCGAAGGCCACGCCGTCGACGAACTTGATGCCGTCCTCGTCGGCCTCTTCCTTCGTGTAGGGCCGCAGGTTGATGATCACGTCGCCGAACTGGCCGCGACCACCGGTCTGCTTGACGAACTTGCCGCGGACTTCCTTGGCCTCGCCCTGGATGGCCTCGCGGTAGCTCACGCGGGGCTTGCCAACCTGCACGCCGATCTTCATGTCGCGGGTGAGCTTGTTCTTGATGATCTCAAGGTGCAGCTCGCCCATGCCAGCGATGATGGTCTGCCCGGTTTCCTCGTCGTAGTGGCTCTGGAAGCTGGGGTCCTCGCGGCGGATGGTCACCAGCGCCTCGCTCAGCTTGCGCTTGTCGTCGCTGGTGTTGGGCTCGATGGACATCGAGATCACCGGATCGGGGAAGTCCATCCGCTCCAGCAGGATCGGGTTGGCCGGGTCGCACAGCGTATCGCCCGTGATCGAGTCCTTGATGCCGATGACCGCCACGATCGAGCCCGCGTGGGCCGAGTCGAGCGCCTCGCGTGTCTTGGCCTGCATCTGGTAGATGCGGCTGACGATTTCCTTCTTCCCGTTGCCGGGGTTCAGCACGCGGCTGCCCTTCTCGAGCGTGCCCGAATAGATGCGTGTGTACGTCAGGTCGCCGTGGCTGTCGGCCACGACCTTGAACACCAGGGCCGACAGGGGCGCCTTGCTGTCGTGCGGCCGGGTGAGCTTCTTCTCGGGATCCTTGGGATCAACGCCCTGGACCTCGGGCACCTGCGTGGGATTGGGCAGGTAGTAGATCACGCCGTCCAGCAGACGCTGCACGCCGATGTTCTTCAGGGCCGAACCGCAGAAGACCGGGTTGCACTGGAGGTTCAGCGTGCCCTTGCGCAACGCGTTACGGATGTCCTCGACCGTGATCGAGTTCTCGTCCTCGAGATACTTCTCGGTCAGGTCGTCGTCCAGCGAGCTGGCCGCGTCGACCAGATCGTGGCGCCACTTCTCGGCCTCGTCACGCAGGCTATCGGGGATCTCCTTCTCGGTGATCACCGCACCCTGTTCGCTGGCGTCGAAGTAGTACGCCTTCATGCCCAGAAGGTCGATGATGCCCTCAAGCTCGTTGCCGGCGCCGATGGGGATCTGCACCGCGATGGCGTTGGCGCCCAGCCGCTTCTTGATCGTGTTGAAGCTGAACTCGAAGTTCGCGCCGATCTTGTCCATCTTGTTGACGTAGCAGATGCGCGGCACGCGATACCGGTCGGCCTGGCGCCACACCGTCTCGCTCTGGGCCTCCACGCCCTCCTTGCCGTCGAACACAGCCACCGCACCATCCAGCACGCGAAGTGAACGCTCCACCTCGATGGTGAAGTCCACGTGGCCCGGGGTGTCGATCAGGTTGATCTGGTACTCCACATCGCTGCGCTTCCAGTGGCAAGTGGTCGCCGCCGACTGGATCGTGATGCCGCGCTCCTGCTCTTCCTGCAGGAAGTCCATGGTCGCGGTGCCCTCGTGCACCTCGCCAAGCTTGTGGGTCTTGCCCGCGTAGAACAGGATGCGCTCGGTGACGGTGGTCTTGCCCGCGTCGATGTGCGCGGCGATCCCGATGTTTCGAACCCTGTTGAGTGGCATCTCGGCCATGGCGTCGTCCTCGCGTCCTCGGTCTGCTCGCCCGCCAGCGCGGCGGTGCGAAGTAGCGGATCAATCACCCATCTCTCCGCGGCCCGGGCACGCGCCCGACGGTGGAGATCCGGGGCCCGCCGGAAAAGCTCACCCGGCAGGCGTCGGTTATCTGGTACTCATCGACCCGCAAAGCGCTCGCCTTCAGGCCGATACCTGTTTCTCGAATCGTCGGGCACACGGAAACACAACAGCCACCGATTTCAAGCTGCGGGGGCCACGATTCCAGCACCCGGGCCGGAGGGCCCATGGAAAGCTCGAACAAAAACCTGACCGCACACCATCACCACCGGCGGCCACGCAAGCCGTGAGCCGAAGGGTAATGCTAGAACCCCGCCGCTTCCCGTCAAGCGACAGCCCCCTTACGAGTCCCCTAAATAAGCCTCGGCACGCGCACGCTGCGTCTCGCTCAACCCCGCCCCCAGACGATCGAGCCGCATACGAGCATCGGCCTCGAGCGCACTTTCTGCGCTCCGAAGAGCCCACTCTGTAAAGCCCGCCTCCCGCGCAATCTCGAACTGCCGAAACTTCAACTGCGGGCTGGCAGGGTTCAACGCCTCGGCCCGGGCCAGCGCCTCGAGCACCGCCTCGCTGCGTGAGCCGTCCGGATGCAGCGCGGCCAGCACGGTGGCCACGTGGCTGTGGTTCTGGGCCGACGCCGGCTCGCTCTCGGCCGCCCGCTCGGCCAACCGTAGCGCACGCTCTCCGGCAAGGGATTCCCCTCGCATCGCCGCCGCCAACCACGCCCGCGAGGCCGACCGCAACGTCGGGCCGTCCGCCGGTGCCACATCCACAGCCCGATCCATGGTGCGGGCGGCCGACGACGCCGCCCGGCCGGCGAGCACGCCCATGGCCTCGGATATATTGTCCGGGCGTACCAGCTGGCCTATTTCCGCCGTGAGTTCCTCGGCCACGGCCCTGAACACGCGCGGGTCGCCGCCGCTGGCCTCGAGCATGGCACCGTACCGAGCGGGTCGGCCCGCGCTCTGGGCGGCCTGCTTGATGCTCGCCTGCCACGCCCACAACCCCGGCAACGCCAGGACCGCCACCACCAGGGCCACCACCGCCGGCGCCGCACCAATGAGCCGGCCGCCGATACCAGGCACTTCCCCATTGCCCACATCGCGTGAGCACGCCACGCCCAGCCACGCCGCCCAGAGCGAGGCCGATCCCACCAGCACGGGCGTCATCTCGATCTGGCCGTGGGCGATGAGCACCAGCGCTGCCGCCCCGACCCCGAGCACAAGCCCCCTGGCCGAACCATGCCAGACCGACCATGCCAGAGCGGTCCATCCCCCCAGCCCGCCGATCCACGCAATCGCCAGGCCAGGGGTCAGTCCACCCACCGATTCCAGTTCGAAACGGATGCCCACCACAACGGCCAGCGCCGGGCCGGCGACCAGCGCCAGGCGGGGGAAGCGGCCGGGCACACCCTCGGCCTGGCCTTGATCCAACTCTTCAGCCAAGAGCGCTCGGGCCGATCGCCACGCGGCGAACAGCACGAGGGCCAGCACCGCCATCCCGGCGATCAAGCCCATGGTGGCCATCGCGTCGAACACCACGCTGTGTGGGCTGGCGGCATTCTCGGGGCTGAGGGGGTTCTTGGCAAGGGCATAGGCGTCCTTGAACCCGCCCGGCCCGACGCCCAGCAGCGGATTGCCCATCGCGATGCGGGACGATGCTTCTATGTAGAACCAGCGGAAGAGCAGGCTCAACTCGCCCACGGCCTCGCCCACTGCGCCGCGGGCGACCAGGGCCAGGATCGGACCAACGACGACCATACCCGCCAGAACACCGGCAATGCGCGCACGGATTCGGCCCTTGGCCCACCCCCTGGGCGCGAACCAACCGAGCGCCACGCAAAGCAACCCCAGGACGCCTGCGGCCATCGCCCCCTTGCTGCCACCGTTCACCACCAGACCCAGGGCGACCAACGCACCCAGCCCCGCGACGACCGCTACCGCTCTGCGCGACGAGAGCGCGATGGCCGCCAGCAGCACGCCGCCGGCCGCCAAAAACGATGCCACCACGTTCGAGAAGCCGATCCACCCGGTGATCTCGGGCTGGCGCAGACGCCGCTCGAACGCCCGCGCCCCCGACGTGCCAGGCTCGAGGCCCTGGGCGGCGAGCATCCTGGCCTGATCGGCCTCGAACTGGGCAACAGTGGCGGGGTGCTCGATGAGCAGTTGGACCATGCCTTTGGCGATAAACATCGCCGTCAGGCCCGCCAGAAGTGCGATCACCACGCGCCGCGTGCCATTGTCGGCGCAGCCCCGGGCGATGCACCCGGCCCCCGCCAGCGCCGCGACCCATGCCATCGCGGGTGTCAGGTCGTTGGGCCTGGGGCCCTCGGGCAAGCCGTGATAGAGCCCCACGCCCGCGACCAGCACGAGCCCGATCGCCCATCCAGCCCACGGCTTCCACGACCGGGGCGGGGCCAGCAGCAGCACGAGCCCGGCCAGCAGGATGGCCAGCACATCGGCGAGCACCGCCTCGCGCGGGCCAAAGGCGCCGGCTGGGGCCGCAATGGTGTATGGGTCCAGCCCCCAGCCGGGCATGGGGTCGAACGCCATCATCGCCCGCACGCATGCCAGCAGGACAACGAGGATGGTCAGGCCATGGGTGAGCGCGCCAGTGTGGTCGGTTGCCGGAAACGCGGATTGTGGCGTGGGGTCTGCCATGGCGTGGACGCGAGTCTACGTCGCCGGCTCTCCCGAACCGTCAGATGAGCACGCGGTCGAGCTTGCCTCGGATGGGCTCCCAGAACTGTTCGGGCGGGGGCAACTCGGGCAGGTCGCGCTCCAGGTCGGCCAGCAGCGGTCGGTAGTCGTGGCCGCCGGCGAGCATGATCCAGCCGGGCTCGGCTGGGTTCTGGCCGTCGTCACCGCCGGGCACGATCGCAAACACGCCCACACCGGTGAACGACGGCAGCTCATGCCCACGATTGGTGAGCACGAAACCCTTGACCGGGCACAGCACCAGGCGGACGGCCCCGATGGGCACGCGCCACACGCGGCGGTGCTTGCGACGTGGCCCGCCCAGGGTCAGCGTGGCGAGATCCTCGGTCATGTCCAGCCGAAGCTCGCGCCCGATGCTGTCCGCGTCGCTGTACCACCAGAGCTGGAAGAACAGCGCCGCGAGCGCGATGCAGATGAAGGCCGCGGCGATCCAGCCCTCCCGCAGCGACCACGCGCAGCCGGCGAGCAGCGCGAGCCAGACGACGCCCATGGCGATGCTGCGACGCATCGGCGGCTGGTGGTCGGGATCGGGATCGATGTCGCGGTCGATGGCGGTGGCGACGAAGCCCTCGCGGTGCACATCCAGGCCGGCCGGCATGGCCCGCAGCGCGAGGAACTCGATGGTGCGGGCGGGCAGCGGGTTCTCCGCGGTCATCGCCGCCGCTCCCGGTCCACCCCGGCCCTGGGCCAGAACTCCAGCACCCCCAGCACTGCCATAAGCACGACTGCCTGGATGCCGATGATGATGGCGCCCGTGGCGTCGACCGTGAGCAGGAGCAGGCCCGAGGCACCGGCGATCATCGAGAACGCCCATAGCACCAGCACCGCGCCCTTTCGTCCCAGCCCCCGAGCCGCGATGCGGTGGCTCACGTGCTGCAAATCACCAACGAGCGGGCTCTTGCCCTGGCTGAGGCGAAGGCCCACCACCGTGGTCAGGTCGTACAGCGGCACGGCCAGTACAAGCACGGGCAGCAGCACGCCCCACCAACTTGATCCGGAGTGGCTGGCATCGCTGATATATGTCCCCCGCACGCTCAGGAACCCGAGCACGAACCCCAGCACCAACGACCCGCCGTCGCCCATGAAGATGCGAGCCTTCGGGAAGTTATGCGGCAAGAAGCCCAGGCACGCCCCCACCACGCACGCACTCAGTCCCGCGACGAACCATTGCCCGGCCAGCAGCATCGCAGCGGTCATGAACGCCCCGGCGATGGCCGCCACGCCCGCGCTCAGGCCGTCCATGTTGTCCAGGAAGTTGAGCGCGTTGGTCATCGCCAGCAGCCACAACGCGGTGATGGCGATGCTCGCGACCTCGCCGCCGGGGTACTGGTCGAGCAGCATTAGCAGCCGCGAGTCGGTGAGCAATGGGATGGCCACCGCCGGCAACGCCATCAACCCTAGCTTGACGAGCGGCCCCAGCGGCCTGCGATCATCGATGAGACCCAACACGTGCAGCAGCAGGATGGCCGCGATGAGAACGATGGCATCGAGCACGACCGCAGAAGGGTCGGTCAACGCACGGTGCGGGCCATCGACCAGCGGGGCGAGCACGAGGGCCCCCACGATGGGAACAAGCAATCCTGCCACCACCCCAATGCCACCGATGTTTGGCACCCGCCGGGCGTCGGCCTTCACCTGCCCGGCCACGCCCGCGGCGTCCATGGCGTTCAGCCGCCGGCCCAGCAGCGTGGCCAGGCGCGTAGCCACCAGGCTCACCACGAGCGCGATCAACCCCAGGCCAAGCACCAGCCACGGCATGGGGCTGTTGTAGGCCCCGACCGGCCACTGGCCACGATTTGTCAAGCTGCCTTGACACGCCAATGATGTCAAGTATACTTGACTTAATGTCGTTGATACTTGACAATCGTCGGGAGAGGAGATTTGCCATGCTGCCGTCGTTCGAGGAGCGGAGCGTCTGGGTGCAACTGGTCGGCCTTGGGCTGGTGCTGGGCGGGTACTTCGCCTCGGCCGGGCCCATGCTGGCCAGCGGCATCATGGAGATGGCTCCCTACATCGCGGTCTTCGCGGTGTGCCTGGTGCTGCTGATCGTGGTCCAGATCGTCGGGCACATCGCGGCGGCGATCCTCGGCGGTGCCGATGACGAGACCGACGAGCGCGATCGGCTCATCGGCTGGAAGGCCGAGGCCCGCTCGTCGTGGGTCCTGGGAATGGGCGTGTTCGGCGCGATCGGCGCGCTGGCGTTCGGCGTCGAGGCCGCGTGGGTGGCCAACGGCCTGCTGCTGGCGCTGTTCGCCAGCGAGATGCTCAAGCTGACGTTGCAGGCCGTCTCCTACCGCCGGGATGTGTGATGGCCGGGAAGAAAGAGCCTGGTGGACGTGTCGTCAACCACATCCGCCTGCTGCGGGCGGCTGCCGATGGCATGACCCAGGGTGACCTGGCCAAGCGCGTGGGCGTGAGCCGGCAGACACTCAACGCCATCGAGGGCGGCAAGTACGCCCCCTCGCTCGAGGTCGCATTCAAGATCGCAAGGGAGCTGGGCCGGCCGCTGTCGGAGGTGTTCGAGTTCGTCGAAGATTCGTGACCTGATCCATCGGTGGCAAACGAAACGTGAAAGACGGCTGGGCAGCCTCCAAAACACGAGGATGAAAGGGGGTCGCCATGACGAGTACGACGACTGAGACAATCTTGACCAAGTTGAGGGACGTCCTCCCGTATCGCCCGCGGGTCGTCGCAGCCGGGCTGTTGGCCATACTCGCGGCGCCGCTGGTCGGATGCGTCGACTCTCGACACCCGGTCTCCACGGCCGCGCAGGCCACCGCAGACGCCTCGATCTTCGGAGCATGGCGGGTGCACATCGACGATCGGGCGTACCTGCTGGTGATCGGCCGGCCCGGGGAGGACGCCGTTGGCGGGGCCCTGGAGGCCATCCCCGATGGCCTGATGAGCATCGGCGTGGTCACCATCCGCGACCCCGAGGGTCGGCACGTGGTCGAGGCCAACACGTTCCCCGCGACGGCCACGGCCTTCCTGAACGCGGACGGGAAAGCCTGGGGCGTGCTGTCGATCCCAGAGTATGAGGACGACATGGCCGAGCTGCTGCCCGCACGCTGGGACACCACCGACGCCCAGACGTGGCTGCTGCTCAAGTATCAGATCGCCGGTGACCGTTTGCGGATCTGGCTGCCGTCGACCAGCAAGTTCAAGACCGCCATCGAACGGGGGGAACTCGAAGGCCGCACCGGCGAAGAGGCCGACGCCGGCGCCTTTGCCCAGCCGGTGCTGACCGCCAGCCCACAGCGGCTTCGGATCTATCTGGCCGGTGGCGGGTCGCTGTTCGAGGAAGAGCCAGCCCTGGTGCTGGAGCGCAGCGGCGTGCTCGAACCCGCCACCGCGGCCAACGGCGGCTAATCCGTCCGGCCGCACGGCAACCGTCAGCGACGCCTGCGCATGGCCAGCAGGCCCACGGCCAGCAGCGACGCAGACGCCGGGGCGGGGATGACGCGGATGGTGGCGGCGCCCTCGACCAACTCGGAAAGCTGGCTCTCCGAGCTTGCTCGCTGCATCTCGGGGTACACGTCGTACCTGCTCGTCATGGTCGACAGGTCCACGTCGAACGGGTTGGTGACGTCGACCGGCGCGGTGTACGTCGCCTCCCAGAACGCGATCGGGTTCGTTGGGTCGGCATAGGACACGTTGAAGAAGTTGAGCTGACCGGCGATGATGCCGTCGTAGCCGGTGGCCGATGGGCTGCCGGCGGTCGTGCCCGGCCCGTCCATGGGCGACACCAAGGCGGCGTCGCTCAGTCCGAGCGATCCGGTCGAGGCCACCAAGTCGGTCGCGATGCCGGCCATGGCATACTTGATGGGATCGAAACCGGCCAGCATCGTCACCGTCGTGCTCTCCCCCGGCCGCAGCACCGGGTTGTCAACGTCGATTGTAATCTCGTACTGGGCGAGTGCAGTCCCGGCGAGCGCGAGGACGGTTGCGGCGGTCGTTCTGATCATGGCGGATCTCCTTTGTTGCAAATCTCAGCGTCGCCGACGCGTCGCCAGCAGGCCCACGGCCAGCAGCGACGCCGAGGCCGGGGCGGGGATGACGCGGATGGTGCCCGAGGCTTCGGTGAGGTCGGCCAGGCGGGATTCGGAGGTTGCGCGCATGCGGTCGAGGTACACGTCGTACGTCGTCGTCATCGTCGACAGGTCGACGTCGAATGGCGCGCCGGGGTCCACGGGCGCGGTGTAGGTCGCCCGCCAGAATGCGATGGGGTTGGTCGGGTCGGCGTAGATGGCGCCCGTGCCAGGGAAGTTGAGCTGGCCGGCGATGATGCCGTCCCATCCCGTGGCCGATGCCGTGCCCGGCTCGGTGCCCGGGCCGTTCATGGGCGCCACCAGCATGGCGTCGCTCCAGCCCTCGCTGCCCACCGACGTGACCAGGTTGGTCGTCATGCCGGCCACGGCGTAGTCGGTCCCGCCATAGCCGGCGAGCATCGTCACCGTCGTGCTCTGGCCGGGCAGGAGCGTGGGGGTCTCGATGTCGAAAACGATGGCGGGCTGGGCGAGCGCCGAGCCGGTGGTGGCGAGGATGGCGGCGGTTGTTGCGATTCGGATCATGGCGTTCTCTCTCCTTCTTGGTGTGCGATTCAGCGGCGGCGGCGGAACGCGACAGCGCCCAGCGCGAGGACGAGGGCCGAGGCGGGGGCAGGAACGATGCGGATGGTGGCGGCGCCCTCGGTAAGCTCGGCCAGACGGGATTCGGTTTCGTACTGGCCATAGTCGTAATACACGTCGTAGCGGCTGGTCATCGTCGTAAGTTCGATGTCGAAAGGGGCGGCCACGTCCGCCGGTGCGGTGTACTCCACCTGCCAGAACGCGATCGGGTTGGTGGGGTCGCCGATGATTCCCGAAGTGGGGGGAAAGTGGATCTGGCCAGCGATGATCCCGTCGTAGCCCGTCGCCGATCGAACACCGGGATCGGTGCCCGGTCCCCACATGGGCTCGACAAGCGCGGCGTCGCCGAGTCCGGTCGATCCAGAGGAAGAACGAAAGTCGGTGAGGACGGCGGCCATCGCGTAGTCGCTGCGATCGAATCCGGCAAGCAGCGTCACCACCGTGCTCTCCCCCGGCCGCAGTACGGGGTTCTCGACATCGATCGTGATCTCGTACTGCGCCAGCGCGGAACCGGCGAGCGCGAGGACGGCGGCGGTCGTGACACGGATCATGGCAAAGCTCCTTGGTTGCGAACCTCAGCGACGGCGACGCAACGCCACGGCGCCCAGCGCGAGGACGAGGGCCGAGGCCGGGGCGGGGATGACGCGGATGGCGCCCGAGCCCTCGACCAGCTCGGCCAGTCGGGATTCGGAGGTGGACCTGTCCATGGAGATGTAAATGTCGTACCTCGTGGTCATGGTCGACAGGTCGATGTCGAAGGGCGATGCCACGTCCGTGGGCGCGGTGTAGGTCGCCTCCCAGAACGCGATGGGGTTGGTCGGGTCGGCGTAGATGCCCGCCGTGGCCGGGAAGTTGAGCTGGCCCGCGATGATGCCGTCCCAGCCCGTCGCCGATGGCATGCCCGGCGACGTGCCCGGGCCGTCCATCGGCGCCACCACGAAGGCGTCGCTGAAGCCCTCACTGCCGACGGACGTGATCAGGTTGGTGCCCACGCCGGCCATGGCGTAGAACATGGGGTCGAAGCCGGCGTACATCGTGACCGTCGTGCTCTGGCCGGGCAGCTGGGTTTCGTTCTCGATATCGAACGTGATCTCGTACTGGGCCAGCGCGGTGCCGGCGGTGGCGAGCAGGGCGGCGGTGGTTGCGATTCGGATCATGGTTCTCTCTCCTTCTTGGTGCGTGGTTTCTTGGTGCGTCGTTCAGCGGCGGCGGCGGAGCACAGCGGCTCCCAGCGCGAGGACGAGCGCCGAGGCAGGGGTGGGGATGACGTGGATCGTGGCCGAGCCTTCGACGAGGTCGGCAAGGCGGGATTCGCTGCCGACACAACACTCCCGAAGATGCACGGCGTAGTCACTGGTCACCGTTGAAAGATCGATCTGGATGGGATCGAGGGGATCGATGGGTGCGGTGTAGGTGGCTTGCCAGAATCCGATCGGGCTGCTGGGATCGGCAATGAAGTCCGAAGGGATGTGGTACTGGCCTGCGATGATCTGGTCATAGCCTGTCGCGGATGGAAACCCGTCTTGCGTCCCGGGCCCGTTCATCGGGGCCAGCCGCGTCGCTTCGCTCCACCCAACGCTTCCAACAGACGTCCGCAGGTCGGTCTGCACCGCCGCCATCGCGTAGTCGATCGGATCGAACGCCGCGTACATCGTCACCGTCGTGCTCTGGCCGGGCAGGAGGGTGTCGTTCTCGATGTCGAAGGTGATGGTGGCCTGGGCCAGGGCGGCGGCGGGCGTGGCGGCCAGGGCCAGGACGGCGAGGATCGTCGTGGGGCGAGTGGTCATGCGTGGATCTCCCGTGGGGTGGCCGAGTCAGAGCGGCCCGGTCCTCCCAAGGTACCACAAGATGGCCCAAGTCCCAGAACGATCCTCGCCAGAATCTCGTCGGGACTTCCCGGTGCCCGCCGCGGGGGCGTGGGGCCGACGCGACACGCCATGCACCGAGCGCAGAACGCTGTGAACCCAGCGCAAAACGCCATGTACCCAGCGCAGAACGCCGTGTACCCAGCGCAAAACGCCGTGAGCTCAGCGCAAAACGCCATGTACCCAGCGCAGAACGCCGTGAGCTCATCGCAAAATGCCATTTACCCAGCGCAAAACGCCGTGTACCCAGCGCAAAACGCCGTGTACCCAGCGCAAAACGCCGTGTACCCAGCGCTAAAC
>JBITAF010000054.1:0-24334 GCA_044440025.1 Phycisphaerales bacterium JB060
CCCGCGTGGAGATGGTCGTGCCGGCCCAGGTCGCCAGCCACCTGCTGAGCGGGCGCCGCAAGCAGCTCAGCCGCATCGAGCGTGTCAGCGGCGTGATCACCGAGGTCCGCGTGAGCGAGACCATGGCCGCCGAACGCTTCGTGCTGCACGCCTACGACACCAGCAACAACGACATCAACATCGAGAAGCTGCCCCGGCTGCCCGACCCCGAGAAGCTCCTGGTCGAGGCCGAGGGCCTGTCAGACACCGACACCAACCTCACCGAGCAGATCGATGCCCATGACGCCGAGTACCACGGGGACGACCACCACGAGGATGACGCCCCCGCCGTCGCGGCCCACCCCATCGAGCTCGACGCCGAGTACGACGAGGAAGAGTCCGCCGACGAGGGCGGCGGGCGGCGGCGACGCCGTCGCCGTCGCCGGCGGCGCGGCGGTGGCGGCGGCGAGGATGGCCAGCGCCAGGATTCCAGCGCTCAGGTCGACGATGATGGCGACGACCAGGACGAGGCCGCCGACGAGCAGGACGACCGACAGGTCCACGACGCCGAGACCGACGACGAGGACCGCCCGCGTCGCAAGCGCCGCCGCCGGCGTCGCGGCGGACGCGGACGCTCGCGCTCGGGCGGCGAGTCGGGCGAGCATCGCACCAGCGACGGCGACAACCACGACGACGGCGAATCGGGCTCGCTCGCACGCCGTTTGGCCAGCGCGCTCTCGACACCCATTCCCGCCGACGAGGACGAGGACGACACCCAGGCCGGCGAACAGCACCCCGTTTCGAACGATGAGGACGGCCAGGACGAGGACCGCCCGCGTCGCCGCCGCCGCCGCCGTCGCGGCCAGCGCCGTGAGGACGAGGTGACCGCCGACGAGCACGCCGAACCCGAAGAAGGATCCGCCACCGAAGCCGAGGCACAAACCCAGGCCGGGGAAGATCTGGAAGCCGACGACAAGCACGACGACGACCGCCCGCGCCGCCGCCGGCGTCGCCGCGGTGGCCGGGGTCGCAACCGAGGCCGCGACGCCGAGGTCCTGGCCGATGAAGCCCACTCCGATGAAGCCCAGTCCGATGAAGAGGCCGAGGACGCCGGCGAACAGGTCGAGGATCTCGACACGGCCCACGAGGAGGAAGAGGACCAGGCCCCCACCGTCGAGGTTGTCTCGGCCGAGGCCGAGCCCGAGCACGCGGGCATGATCGAGGCCCGTCCCAAGCGCGGCCGCCGCTCGCGTCGCGACGACGACGACAGCGAGGCCGGAACGGACCAGGCCGACGAGCCCAAGGCCGACAAGAAGCCCCGCCCGCGGTTCCTCTACTCGGCCCATCGCCGGACCAAGCCCGGTGGCCCCGGCGGTCCGGGTGCCCCGGGGGCCTGATCCATGGCCCCCCGCACGCGGCGGCTGATCGTTCTGGGAAGCACCGGCTCCATCGGCCGGCAGACCCTCGACGTCGTCGCCCATCTCGCTTCGCTCGCGAAGGCCAAGGGCCAGCCCCCACCCATCGAGGTGGTGGGTCTGGCCGCCGGCCGGCGTGCGCGCGAGCTGCGCGAACAGGCCGACGCGCACGGCGTACCCCACACCGCGCTCTGTGAGAGTGGGGGCGAGGGCGAGGGCGACGCGGGGACCTTCATCGGCAGCGATGCCGCCGAGCGCCTCGTGCGCGAGGTCGAGGCCGACGTCGTCATGGCCGCCGTGGTCGGCGCCGCGGGCCTGCCCGCCACGCTCGCCGCCGTTGAGCTCGGCCGCGACGTGGCGCTGGCCAACAAGGAGACGCTCGTCGCAGCCGGCGCGCTCGTCGTGCCCGCGGCCCGGCGTTCGGGATCAAAGCTCCTGCCGGTCGACAGCGAGCACTCCGCCCTCTGGCAATGCCTCCATGCCATCGCCGGCCCCGACGCCGCGCCCCCCATGTCACCGCCCGAGCACGTCGCCCGCTTAGTCCTCACCGCCTCGGGCGGCCCCTTCCGCACCACCTCGGCCGACGAGGTCTACAACGCCACGCCGCAGCAGGCCCTCGCCCACCCCACGTGGGACATGGGCCCCAAGGTCACCATCGACTGCGCCTCGCTCACCAACAAGGCGCTCGAGGTCATCGAGGCCCACTGGCTCTTCGGCTTCGATTCATCGCGCCTGGGCGTGCTCGTGCATCCCCAGTCCATCGTGCACTCGCTCATCGAGACCGTCGACGGCTCGGTGCTCGCCCAGCTGGGCGTCAGCGACATGCGCTTGCCGATCCAGCTCGCCCTCACCCACCCCGGCCGCGCGCCGGGAAACACGCCACCGCTCGACCTCGCCCGGCTCGCGCGCCTGGACTTCGAAGAGCCCGACGAGCAGCGCTTCCCCGCCCTCGCGCTCGCCCGCTGGGTCATCGACACCGGCGGCACCGCCGGGGCCATCTTCAACGCCGCCAACGAGGCCGCCGTCGAGGCCTTCCTGGCCGGCCACATCCCCTTCGGCCGCATCGGCGAGCTGACGAGGGACGCGTGCGAAACCCTGGACGTCACGCCGCTGGAGACCCTCCAGGACGCTACCGACGCCGACGCGCGGGCCCGGGCCCACGTCGAGCACCACATCGCCACGGCGATGCGCCCGTAAATCGGTGCTTCGGCGGGGCGATTCCGTGGTATATTGGCCACAGGAGACCGCATCACACGCGCCGAAAGGAGATTCGAGATGAGACGCATGATGCTACTGGTGGTGGTGGTGCTGGCGTTCGCCGTGCCGCGCGCGAGTGCGCAGGGCGAGGTGGAGATCCTGTTGTGCGGTGATACTGGCTTCAACAGCTTCCCCTTTGGTGGCGCGATCAGCAACCTTGGCCTGCTCGACCAGACCACCAGCGTCTTCCAGCGCGAGGACCTTCTGCTGGACGCGCTGCGCAGCCGCGATTGGGACCTGGTGATCATCCGCTGGTTCCGCGTGTTCGATGGGCCGCTGGCCGGCGACATCGTCGACGAGCTGGCCGGCTACGTCGACGGTGGCGGCAGGCTGATCTTCTCGATGTCCCGGCTCGACGAGCAGCCGGCCATGTGGCCGATCCTGGGTATCGAGGAAGCGGTGGATGTGGAAGAGCCGTTGCAGGATGTCGTTTCGACCCACGGCGCGGACGAGGTGATCCGTCGGCATCCTTCCTTCACCCGGCGGCCATGGGAGGTCGATCCTGACCCCTTCCTTCCGCCCACCAGCGACTTCGGCGACGCGCTCGTCCCCGCCCCAGATTCGTTCGCCGTCGCGAGCTACGTCGGCGATGGCAGCGCGGCAGTTGTGCTGTCTCGCTCTGGGCGAGTCAGTGTCATTGGCCCGCACATGGACTACTGGGCGGGATCATCAAGGACGGCCGAGCAGCAGATCCGATGGCTCCTTGGCTGCCCCGCCGACCTCGACGGCGATGGCGAGCTCACGGTCTTCGACTTCTTCGAGTTCCAGAACCGCTTCGACAGTGGCGGCGCGACGGGTTTCGCCGACTTCGACTACGACGGGCGGCTCGATATCTTCGACTTCCTGGAGTTCTTCAACCTGTTCGAGGCGGGCTGCTGAGCGTCCACGGCATCGACGGCCGCCCCGCCGGCGTTCTCGGAACACGCCGCGCACGGCCCCAACACCACCCTGCCAACGACCAACGATTATTCGAACGGGCGAGAAACGCTGGATCCTCCGGCGTTTTGTGTCACGGCGCTCGCCGGGCGGACGTGCATAACGGAAAACCGGACGCTGCGCAAGGCCAACAGAATGATTCTGTGGGCCTGCAGAACCATTCTGGAGGCCTGCAGCGCCGCGGTGTAGGCCTACAGCGTGACGGCGCAGGCCTACAGAACGGTCGCGCGGGCCTACAGACTCACGGCGCCGGCCTACAGAACGGCCGCGCGGGCCTACAGAGTCACGGCGCAGGCCCACAGAACGGTTCTGGAGGCCTCCAGCGTGGCGGCGCGGGCCCACGGCCCCGGCCGCGTGGACCCCGCCCACAGAACGCAACCCCCGGGCCCCCCGCCCATATCCTCGCCCATGCCCACCACCCGACCGCCCACCCCCACACCCACCCCCACGCCCACCCGCCGCGGCGGCGTCCTCAAGAAGCTCCTGGTCGCCATCGCCGTGGTCCTGATCCTGGCGATCGCCCTGGTGACGGTCGAGGCCTTCGCCGGGGCGGCCGCCCGGCCCACCATCGCCACCGACTACAGCCGCCTGATGCACGACGCGGCCCTGGAACGCCAGCGGGCGCGCCTGGGCCCGGGCGCCCGGCACCCCCAGAACCGGCGGCCGGCCATCGAGTCGATGCAGGAGGATGTCCGCGCGGCCACCGACTGGCAGCTCGAGCGTGCCCACGAGCTGGCCGAGCCCGAGCAGGCGCTCGAACATCAGCGCGAGGCGTATTACAGCAACCCCTGGCGGTACATCTCGCTGGACCTGGTCTACCCCGTGCCCGACGAGGGCACGGCCGAGCAGTTCGAGCGTGCCCGCGGGCACGCCATCGACGCCCTGGGGGAATGGGAACGCCGCGGCGTCTTCGATCGCAGCGCCGAGCTGGTCGGGCTGGGCCCCATCGCCCGCGCGCCCGCCGATGGCCCGCTGATGGAGCACATCCTGCCGCACCTGGGCGTGGGCCGCCAGCTCGGGCGGGCCCAGGCCGCCCGCGCACGCCTGGCCGCCGAAGCGGGCGACCTCCAGACGCTCTACAGCGCGCTGGAGGAGACGTACGTCCTTGGCCGCCAGATCGCCGGCCAGGGCACGCTCATCGACTGGCTGGTGGGCACGGCGCTCCAGGCGTTGGGGCAGGCCATGCTACTGGACAACCTGCTGCTCTACCCCGTGCAGGACGACGCGTGGCTGGCGCGCGTCGACGCCATGGTCCGGCGCGAGGCCGTCGATCGCTTCCCGCCGCTGGCCGACGCCCTGGCCGGCGAGCGGCTCTTCGCCGCCGACTTCATCCAGCGCTGCTACACCGACGACGGCAAGGGCGGCGGCCGCTTCATCCCGCTGCTGTACGCACAGCAGATGGGCCAGACGCCCGAGCCGTGGACCACCCTGACCCCCTTTGGCGACTCGAAGCTCTCCAACATCCACGGCCGGCTGTTCATGGACCGCCGGGCCGTGGACGCCTGGCTGGACCGCAGCCACGAGCTGCTCGGGGCCGCCTCCACCGCCACCGGCCGGGACGCCCTGGACGCCGACGAGGCGCTGGCCCGGCACTTTGTCGCCAGCGACACCTGGCGCAACCCGGCCACGGCCATCCGGCCCAGCTACGCCAGCACGCTCCAGACCGACCGCCAGCGCCGCATCCAGGCCGCCGGCACGCGCGTGGTGCTGGCCATCGAACGCCACCGCCTGCGCTATGGCGACATCCCGGCATCGCTGGATGACCTGGGCGACCTGCTGCCCGATCCGCTGGGCACCGACCCCTTCACCAGCCAGCCCTGGGACTACCGGCCCGCGCCCGTCGCCGAGATGGTCAACGGCCAGGCGCTGCTGCCCGGCGCCAGCGCCTGGCCGTTCACCCTCCGCAGCCGGCCGCTGCCGGGCGCCCCCAACGCATCGCATCGCTATGACCCGCGCCACGGCCTGCTCATCGCCGAGCCGATCCAGGGGCCCGAGTATGACCAGCCGTGGGGGGAGCCCTGGGGAGAGCCAGAAGCAGAGCCAGAGCGGGAGCCAGACGATGCACCATAACGCGACCCCATCACACATCGCCCGCCGCGGGGGCGTGCTCGCCCGGCTGCTCATCGCCATCGCCATCGTGCTGCTGCTGGCGGTCATCCTCGCCTCGGTCGAGGTGCTCGCCGCCGTCAAGGCGGCACCCCGCGTCACCACCAACTACGGCCAGCGCACCCACGACCGGATCCTCGAGCGCCAGCGCGCCCTGCACGGCGCTGGGCCCAACCAGTGGCCGCGGTTCGCCGAGATCCTGGACAAGGTCGAAGAAGGCCGCAACCACCTCGATCGGCAGAACGAGGCGTACCGGTCCGCGGCCAATGATCCCTTCCCGGTCATCGACTTCTACATCATCCGCGGGCCGTACGACGACCCGGCAGCCTACGGCATGGCCGATTATTACGCCCGCGCCCGCCAGCGTGGGGTCGACGTGTTCAACCACTGGCGCGACATCGGCGTGTTCGACGCGTCCGCCGACCTTCCGGGCCTCCACCGCGTGGTGATGCCCGCCGACCCCGCCCCCGGGGTCGAGTCGCCGATCGAGGAGCTGAGCCTCTCACGCAGCCTCGCGCGTGCGCTGGCGGCGCGCATGCGCCTGGCCGCCGAGTCGGGCGACACCGCCCAGCGCCTGAGCGCCCTGGAGGAGGGCGCCGCCCTCGCGCGCATCATGGCCGGCAGCGGAACGATGCTCGGCTGGCTGACCAGCTACGCGGTCGAGCCGCTGGCCGTCGTGTCCTTCCTCGACGACGCCTTCCTCTACCCCCTCGACGACGCCACCCTCGCCGCCGCCGACGCCGCGATCGAGCGCGAGCTGATCGACCACTTCCCCACGCTGGCCGACATCATGGCCAACGAGCGCGACGCCGCGCTCGACCACGTGCAGCGGGTGTACACCGCCCGCGGCCGCTTCATCCCCCTCGCCCACGCGCGGCTGAGCTACACCTACGACATCAACCAGGCCCCCGACGAACTGCTGCCGTTCGGCGATTCGAGGCTCTCGAACCTCCACGCGCGCATGTTCATCGACCGCGACGCCGCCACGGCGTGGATCAACGAGGCCTACGACCTGGCCGACGCCGCAGCGACCGCCACCGGCGCCGATGCCGCTGCCGCCGATACCGCGCTGGCGGCCAACTACAGCGCCCCCACCTGGCGCAATCCGGCCCGCGACATCGGCCTGAAGCCCACCCAGACGATCCAGATCGCCCGCCGCCGCGCGATCCAGGTCGCCGGCTGGCGCGTCATGCTCGCCATCGAGCGCTACCGCCTGGCCCACGACGGCGCCCCGCCGCAGACCCTGGCCGACCTGGGCGACCTGCTGCCCAACCACCTGCGCGTCGACCCCTTCACCGGCCAGCCCTGGCACTACGAGCCCACGCCCCCACCGCCCGCCACCGCCGGCTGGAACAACCAGCCCCTGGGTGACCACCAGACCACTTGGCCCTACACACTTGCCAGCCGCCCCCTGCCGGGCTTCGAGACCGCCACGCCGCCCTTCCCCAACCACCCCAACACCGGCGTGCGCATCACCTCGCCCATCGAGCTGCCGATGGACCGGCGGCCGGAGCACGATTCTCCGTGAAGTGCCCACGCTCCACCACCACACGCCCGACATGAAACACACGGGCGAGGCAGGCCGTAGAAAAACTCACAGAGAGGCGACGACGCAGGCCGGGTTCATGTACCGCTTCGCGTGAGCACGGGAGCAGGAGAGAACCATGATCCGCACACGACTTACCAGCACCGTCTTCGCCGCCATCGCCGTCGCCCTGGCGATGTGGGCCACGCCCGCTCGGGCCCAGGACATCCTCTACGCCCGGACGTTCGATTTCGTCTCGACGCCGGTGATCGGCGGGCTGGCCGACCTCGAACTGGACTTCACGTTCGTGGTGACGTTCGAGGACTTGCTCGGCGAGCTGCGTGGGCAGGAGTGGGACCTGGTGATCGTGCGTGGGTTCATCCCGTTCGCCGCCGCGCTGGAGGGTGACATCCTGGCCGAGCTCGAAGCCCACGTGGCGCGCGGGGGCGCGCTGCACTTCCAGATGGCCGAGCTCGACCGGGTGTCGAAACGCTACTACGACCTGCTCGGGCTCGATGGGGCGGTGGAGCTGGAGCTGCCGCTGCCCAACATCCGCGCACCGCGGCCGGTGCACCCATCGGTCAGTGGCCTCGGCTTCCTCAATGTTGGCGACGAGCTGTTCCCCCCAGACTATGGGGACATCCTGCTCCCGGGTCCGGGTGCGTTCGTGACCCAGACGTTCGAGGTTGGCGGCCCGGCGGCGACTGTTATCGCCAGGGATGGCCAAGTGATCGTCAACGGCCCTCAGTGGGACAATTGGCAATCGACCGGGATCCCTCGCAAGCAGATCCGTTGGCTGCTGTCGTGCAAGGCCGACCTCGACGGCGATGGCGACCTGACCATCTTCGACTTCCTCGAGTTCCAGACGCTGTTCGACGCGCGCGATGTGCGCGCCGACGTGTTCTACGACGGGCGATTCGACATCTTCGATTTCCTGGCGTTCTTCAACCAGTTCGACGCTGGCTGCTGACACGGAGCAAGACCATGAAACCGATACACACGACCATGTCCATCGCCGTCGCCCTAGCGATGTGGGCCATGTCCGCTCGGGCCCAGGACATCCTCTACGCCCGGACGTTCGACTTCATCTCGACGCCGGTGATCGGCGGGCTGGCCGGCCTCGAGCTGGATTTCACGTTCGTGGTGACGTTCGAGGACTTCCTCGGCGAGCTGCGTGGGCAAGAGTGGGACCTGGTGATCGTGCGGGGGTTCATCCCGTTCTCGGCCGCGCTGGAGGGTGACATCCTGACCGAGCTCGAGGCGCACGTGGCGCGCGGCGGCGCGCTGCACTTCCAGATGGCCGAGCTCGACCGGGCGTCGACGCGGTACTACGACCTGCTCGGGCTGGAGGGGGCGGTGGAGTTGGAGCTGCCGCTGCGGCCACTGGATCCGATCGCTCCGCGGCACCCATCGATGCCGTTCAGCGGGCTGCCGGTTTTCAACGAGAGTTACCCGCCCGATTATGGAGACGAGCTCGTGCCAGCGGCGGGCTCACGGGCCATCATCCGATTCGAGGACGCGGGCGATTGCACGGTGGTGTCGAACGGTGGGCGCGTGATCGCCAACGGCC
Source organism: Phycisphaerales bacterium JB060 (assembly GCA_044440025.1). GTDB lineage: Bacteria > Planctomycetota > Phycisphaerae > Phycisphaerales > UBA1924 > JAHCJI01. The sequence goes on from JBITAF010000054.1 coordinate 8,789, forward strand.
TCCAATGGGATAACTGGTCACTTGGCGGCGTTGGCATTGCTCGCGAGCAGATCCGCTGGTTGCTGCGGTGCCCGGCCGATCTGGACCTGGACGGCACGCTGACCATTCGCGACTTCCTGGTGTTCCAGAACCTGTTCGCGGTGGGCGATCCTTCGGTCGACTTCGACGGTGATGGCACGCTGACGATCTTCGACTTTCTGGAGTATCTCAACGCGTTCGACGCGGGCTGCCCCTAGCCCATCGCCCCAGCCCCTACCCTCCCCCCATGCGCACGCTCCTGGCCCTGCTCGTGCTCGCCCTACCGGTGTTCTCGCAAGACGCCCCGCCCACCGGCCAGGCCGCCTTCGACGCCTTCGCCCGCGCGCAAGCCGTCGTTTTGGGCGAAGGCCCCACCGAGGCCGAACTCCCGCCGGTCTGGGGCGTGGCCGTCACCGTTCGCGAGAATGGCGAACGCTTCATCGCCGACGCGCTCGCCTTCGACCGGCCGCGCACCTCGCTCATCGACGCCGTCGCACGTGAGGCGCGGCCCCCTACCTCCGACGCGGCCCGCCTGACGGTCGAGCTCGCCGGCCGCCCCTCGGCCATCGACGGCGAGCGCGGCCTGGCCGAGGCCGCGCTGGCCATCCGCCCCGGCCTGGACGCCGTCGCCGTGCGCGCGGGAGATTCGGTGGCCGTCGTCTTCCCAGACGCCGCGCTGGCGGGGGGCATGCTGCCCAGCGACATGATCGCCGCCGCATTGCGCGAGGCCATGGACGATGACCTGCCCGCCACCATCGAGGACGCGCCGGGCGCCTGGGCCCGCTACGCCGATCAGGCCCTGCGCCAGGACGAGATCACCGTCTACCGCGCCCCCGTGACCGTCATGGCCCAGCCGCCGGGCGCTGCCGCCCCCACGCTAGTGCACCGCGGCGGCCGCGTCGTAGGCCTGATGGAACTCACGCCCGAGGCGATGGTCCGGTGGGCCGGCGACATGGCAGACCACCTGCAACGCCGCCGCCACGCCGGGCTGGAGCCCTACGGCCTGACGGGCACGCCCGACGCCCGCACCGGCCGCACGCTCACGCCCATCGATGAGCCGTTCAGCCAGGCCCTGGCCGCCCACGCGCTGCTGCGTTTTGGCACCTCGACCTGGGCGCCCGAAGCGGACGCCGCCCGGGCCCGGACCGCCGGCGTCGTCCTGCTCCGCCAGCTCGCGCTCATCACGCCCGTGCGCATCGGCGCCATGGCCGACCTGGGCGAGGACGCCCCCCTCGAGCCCGAGCCATGGGCCGACGCCGCGTCGGCCGCGATGGCCCTGATCGCGATGGAACCGCTCGAGCCCGCCGCGTTCGAGCAGTATCCCGAACTGGCCGCCCTGCGCGAGCGGTGCGCGGGCGTCATACGCCCGAGCGTCAGTGTCTCGATCACCGGCACGGCCGTCTTCGCCCCTGGCGTGCCCGCCAGCGCGCACGCCCTGGTCGCCCGAGCCCTTGTGGCCCTTGGCAACTCCGACATCGCCGAACCAGACGACACCAATGCCGGCCGCGCGGCGGCCCGGGCGGTGGTCACCCGCGTGCGGCCCGAGGTGCTGGTCTCGCATATGCCCTGGCTGCTGGCGGCCCTGGGCCCACCCGACCAGCGCGTGAGGGACCAGCGCCCGGGCGACGACGCCCTCAATCAGATGCGCACCCTCGTGTGGCAGCACCAACTCGAGGGGCCCGCCGTCGAGGGCGACAACCGCGACCTGGCCGGCGGCATCGTCTTCACCCGCGGCGGGCCGCCCCTGCCCACCTGGCAGACCGCGCGCGCCGCGGCGGCCATGGGCGCCCTGCTGCTGGATCCTGAGCTCACCCCCGCCGACCAGCGCGCCGGCGAGTTCCTCAAGCTGCTACGGAGCCTGCGGTTCCTCCGCCAGCTCACCGTCGATGAAGGGCTGGACCACCTGCTGGCCGACCCCGCCCGGGCCGCCGGCGGCGTCCGCGCGGCACTGTGGGACCAGCGCCAGCCCTCGGTAGCCACCAGCCTCACGCTGCTGGCCGTCTGCGACGCCCTCGATGCGGCCTACCAACACGCCCCCCGACCCACCGATGAGACCCGCTGATCCGCCCATCCGGGCCCCCGGACGACCTACAATAAGGATTGCCGGCGGCGCCCAACTGTGTGGTTCCTGTTCGGCGTGTCCCCGACGACTCCGGAGGGTTCCCGCTTGGCCGATGAGCATGATCTGGGTGGAGCGCCCGACAACGCCGAGGGTCCCGAGTTGGAGGCATCCCCCCCGGTGATCGGCGGCGGCCGCATCGTCGACCTTGAGATCGATCGCGAGCTCCAAGAGAGCTACCTCACCTACGCCATGAGCACCATCATGGACCGGGCCCTGCCCGACGTCCGCGACGGGCTCAAGCCCAGCCAGCGACGCATCCTCGTCGCGATGAACGACAACAACCTCCGCCCCGGCCGAAAGCACCTCAAGTGCGCCAAGATCGCCGGCGACACCAGCGGCAACTACCACCCCCACGGCGAGAGCGTGATCTACCCCACCCTCGTGGGCCTGGCCCAGAAGTGGCGCATGCGCGTGCCGCTCATCGATCCGCAGGGCAACTTCGGCTCCATCGAGGGCGACCCACCCGCGGCCATGCGATACACCGAGGCCCGCATGCACCACGCGGCCGTCGACATGCTCCAGGACATGGACCTGAGCACCGTCGACATGCAGCCCAACTACGACGAGCGTCTGCTCGAGCCCAAGGTGCTGCCGGGCCGCTTCCCGAATCTTCTGGTCAATGGCTCGCTGGGTATCGCCGTGGGCATGGCCACCAGCATGCCGCCGCACAACCCCAGCGAGATCCTCGACGCCATCACCCGCGTGGTCGACAACCCCGAAATCGAGTTGCTCGAACTTATGCAGGACGAGGTCGACGCCGAGGGCAACGTGACGCGGCTGGGCGTCAAGGGCCCGGACTTCCCAACGGGCGGCGTCATCGTCGGCCGGCGCGGTATCGGCGAGGCCTACGCCAATGGCCGCGGCAAGGTCTACCTCCGCGGTGTGTGCCACGTCGAGGAACTGAACAAGGACCGCCAGCAGCTCGTCATCGACGAGATTCCCTACAACCTCAGTCAGCGAAACCTCGTCGAGAAGATCGTCGAGGCCGTCCAGGACGATCGCATCAAGGACATCAGCGACATCCGCAACGAGAGCGGCCGCCAGGCCATGACCCGCGTGGTCATCGAGCTCAAGCGAGGGGCCGACCCGGCCGTCGTCGAGAACCAGCTCTACCAGTTCACGCCGCTCCAGCAGACCTTCAGCATCATCAACATCGCGCTGGTCGGCCGGCGCCCGGTCACGCTCGGGCTCAAGGAGCTCATCGAGCACTACATCGACCACCGCGTCGAGGTCATCCGCCGCCGCACCGAGCACTTGCTGCGCGAGGCGCGGCGTAAGGCCCACCTGCTCGAGGGCCAGATCTACGCCGTCATCGATATCGACGAGATCGTCAAGCTCATCCGGGGCAGCTCCACGCGCGAGGAAGCGATCCAGAAGCTCATGGATCGCCGCTACCGCATCCCGCCCGAGCACCCGGCCGCCAAGCAGATCCCCCAGCGCCTGCTCGACCACGTGGCGAAGTTCGAGGACCTCGGCGGCGTCGCCCTGACACGCCACCAGGCCGAGCAGATCGGCTCGATGCGTCTCATCCAGCTCGTGGGCCTTGAGATCGAGCGCCTCGTCGACGAGTACACCAAGCTCGTGGGCGAGATCGAGGACTACGAAGAGATCCTCGCCAGCCGCCCCCGCGTGCTGCAGATCATCCGCGACGACTGCGAGGCCATGAAGGCCCGCTACGGCGATGCCCGCCGCACCGCCATCGAAGATGCTGTGGGCGAGATCGACATGGAGTCGCTCATCCGCGAGCACGACGTGGTGGTCACCATCAGCCGCGGCGGCTACGCCAAGCGCGTGCCCGCCGAGACGTATCGCGCCCAGGCGCGCGGCGGCAAGGGCATCCGCGCCGGCACGAGTAAGTCTTCGGGGGGCGACGAGGACTTCATCCAGCACCTGTTCGTCGCCAGCACGCACGACCACCTGCTGTGCTTCACCAACACGGGCCGTGTCTTCAAGATGAAGGTCTACGAGTTGCCCGAGATGGCCCGCACCGCCAAGGGCCGAGCCATCGTCAACCTGCTGGATCTGCGCGAGGGCGAGAAGGTCTGGGCCTTCCTGACCGTCAAGGACCTGGAGGCCAAGAGCCAGTTCCTCACCTTCGCGACGCGCGGGGGCATCGTGAAGCGCACGCCGCTCAAGGCCTACCAGAACGTCAACCGCTCGGGCCTGATCGCCGTGGGCCTGCGCGAGGGCGACGAGCTCTTCGACGTGGCGCTCACCAGCGGCAGCGACGACCTGCTGCTGGTCACCAGCACAGGCATGGCCATCCGCTTCCCCGAGCACAACGCGCGCAGCATGGGTCGGTCGGCCGCGGGTGTGAAGGGCATTGAGCTGGCGGACGATGCCCGCATCGTCGGTCTGGTGGCCATCCCGATGGTTTGGGTGAAAGCCGACGACGGCAACGAAGAGAACGACGAGGGCGAACGCGGCTATTGGAAGACCGCGCCCCAGGCCGAGGGGCTCAACCTCCTCACCGTGACCGAAACCGGTTACGGCAAGCGCACGCCCGTGGATGAGTACCGCGTGCAGCCCGAGACCGGCTACCCCCGCAGCCAGAGCCGCGGCGGCAAGGGACGCCGCGACATCGCAACTGGCGATCGCAATGGCGAGGCCGTCACCGCCGTCGGCCTCTTCGACGGGCAGGAGATCATGGTCATCTCGCGCAGCGGCCAACTCGTCCGCATGGCCGGCGAAAGCATCCGCGAAACCAACCGCGGCACCAAGGGCGTTCGCGTGGTCAAGCTCAACGAGGGCGACGACGTCATCGCCGTCGCGCCCGTCGCAGAAAGCGACACGGCTCCGGGAGACGCCGCGACGACCGACGAGCCCCCCGAAGACGCAGGCGGTACCGAGTCATGACAACCGACTGGTCGGACGACATCGTGCTGGCCAACCTGGCCGACGAGCCCGCGCTCAGCGACGAGATGGGCACCATCCTCGATCGCATCAAGGGCCTCGAAGGCGCCGACACGATGCCCAACGTCGTGCTCGACTTCTCGAACGTCACCTACATCAACAGCTCGAACATCGCCCAATTGCTCCAGCTCCGCCAGGCGCTCGAGCCCGCCGGCCGCCAGCTCCGACTCGTCGCCGTCCAGGGCGACGTCCTCGAAGTCATGCGCACGACCGGCCTGGACCGCGTGCTGAGCTTTTCACCCGACATGCTCACCGCCCTGGCAAGCGTCCAGATCGACCACGAGGACTGACCGGCCGACCTCGGGGGGACCATGCAAATCGTCACCGAAGGCTTCGCGAGCGTTGCGGCGCTGCTGGTATTGGTCGGCGTGCTGGGGGCCGTGGCCCTGCTCTTGCGCCAACCGCTGGTCGTCGCATTCCTGGTTGCGGGCATCCTCGGCGGGCCTGCGGCGCTCGGGCTCGTGAGACACGGCGACGAACTCGAAGTATTCGCCGAGTTGGGCATCGCCATCCTGCTCTTCCTTGTGGGGCTCAAGCTCGACATAGGCATCATCCGCCAGATGGGTGCAGTGGCCCTGCTCGCCGGCCTGGTGCAAGTTGCCTTCACCGCGGGCGTGGGGCTCCTCCTCGCGCAGCTCCAGGGATGGTCGTGGTCGGCCAGCGCCTACATCGCCCTTGCGCTGTCATTCTCCAGCACCATCATCATCGTCAAACTGCTCAGCGACCGGCGGGATATCGACTCGCTGCACGGCCGACTGGCGGTTGGCATCCTGATCATCCAGGACATCGTGGTGATCCTCGCGCTCCTTCTGCTGCCGGCGCTCGACCCCGGCGAAGGGGGCCAGGCCGGCCTGCCTCAGGTCGCCGGGCAGGTCGGGCTCATGCTGGTGAAGGCCGTCCTGGCCGGCGGCGCTCTCGCGGCTGCGACAAGATGGATGATCCCCAAAGTGGCGCACCATCTGGCGCGATCAACCGAACTCCTGCTGCTGGCGTCCATTGCCTGGGCTGTGGGGCTAGCCGCCTCGGCCGATGTGCTGGGCTTCAGCAAAGAAGTTGGCGCGTTCGTCGCGGGTGTCAGCCTGGCCAGCACGCCGTTTCGGGAGGCCATCGGCAACCGTCTGGTGCCGCTGCGCGACTTCCTGCTTGTGTTCTTCTTCATCGAGCTCGGCGCGGGCCTCGAGCTCGATCGCCTGGCGGGCGTGCTGCTGCCGGCCATAGCGCTCTCCCTGTTCGTGCTGGTGGGCAAGCCCATCGTGATCATGGCCATCCTGGGCGTGCTTGGCTACCACAAGCGCACGGGCTTCTTTGCGGGCCTGACGCTGGGACAGATTTCCGAGTTCTCGCTCATTCTGGGCGCCCTGGGCGTGTCCCTGGGCCACCTGCCCGAAGAGGGTCTCGCGCTGCTCACGCTCGTCGCGCTCATTACCATCGCGTGCTCGACCTACGGCATCGTGAACCTTGCCTGGCTCTACGACAAACTCGCGTCCGTGCTGGGCATCTTCGAGCGAGATCACCCGACACGCGAGTTCAGCGACACCGCCATCACGCCGTTGCGTGTCGATGTCATCCTGATCGGACTCGGCCGCTATGGCGGTCGCATCGGCCGCCAGCTCTCGGCGCGCGGGCTGTCGGTCTACGCCGTCGACTTCGATCCAGGGGCGATCAAACGCTGGACCAGCGAGGGACGCCACGGCCGCTACGGCGACGCCACCGATCCCGAGTTGTGCTCGACCCTGCCGCTCAGCCAGGCAAGGCTGGTCGTCTGCTCGGCCCCCGATCTGCGCACGAACCGGGCGCTGCTCGACGCACTCCACAAAGCGGGGTACGACGGCGAGTTCGCGGCTACCGCCCACAACCACCGCGAGGCCCGTGAGCTCCGGCGGCTCGGCGCCGACCTGGTTCTCGAGCCGTTCACCAACGCGGCCGACGAGGCGGCCGACCGCCTGGAGCCCCTGGCCGCCAGGGAAGCCGACGGCCCGTAGCATTCCCCGGAAAGAGAGAATCCATATGCACAAGCCGCTCAAGATCACCGTCGCCGTGCTCCTGCCGCTCATCGGCCTGGCCGTACTGGCGGTGGTGCTGGCGTGGGTGTATGTCGACACACTGGCAGAGCAAGGCGTCGAGCGGGGCGCAACCTACGCCTTGGACGTATCCACCGAGCTCGGGTCGGCCGATGTGGGCGTGCTCTCGGGCCGTGTCGAGCTCTCGGGCCTCTCGGTCGACAACCCCGAGGGCTTCGAGGCCGACCACTTCCTCACGCTCGAGAACGCCGACGCCGGCGTCACCCTGGGCTCGCTTATGGAAGACGTCGTCGAGGTGCCGGGCATCACCCTGACCGGCATCGACCTGCACCTCGAGCGCACCACCAGCGGCGCCAACTACAAGGTCATCATGGACAACTTAGCCCGCTTCGAGAACGGCGAACAGAAGGACCCCGACCCGGACGCCAAGAAGTTCGTCGTCCGCACGCTCACCCTTCGAGACGTCACCGTCCACGCCAACATCGTGCCCATCGGCGGCGCTATCGGCGACCTGACCACCGCCGAGGTCACCGTCGACCAGGTCGTCCTCCGCGATCTCGGCTCGGGCGGCGAGCCCATGACGATCGCCGAGATCACCACCGTGGTCGTCAAGGCTGTCCTCGCCTCGGCCATCGAGGTCGGCGGCGGCGTCATCCCCGAGGACGTGCTCGGCGATATCGGCGACCAGCTCGCCGCGCTGCTCGACCTGGAAGACATGGGCGTGGGCAGCATCGAGGGCCTCGGAGAAGCCGCCGCCGACCTGCTCGGAGCTCCCGTTGAGGAGATCATCGAAGGTGCGGGCGGCGCTATCGAGGAAGCGGGTGAGGCTATCCAGAAAGAAGCCGACCGCGCCAAGGAACGCCTGGGCGGCCTCCTTCCCGGCCAGAAGAAAGAAGAAGACGAGCCCAAGCCTGAGGACCCCGGCTGATTCCAGCTATCGCGGCTGAGACTTGAACTCACGCTGGTCGGCCAGCCGCTCGGCGAGCTTGGCCGCGCCGGCGTGCCCGGCCTCCTTGGCCCGTCGCGCGTAGGCAAGGGCCGTGGGCCGATCCTCGGCCCGATCGAGCCACACTGCCGCCTCGAACGCCAGTTCGGGATCCTTGGGCCTGGCGTCAGACGCAGCCCGGTAGAGCTGGGCCGCTTCCACCGGCTGGCGGAGCATGCCATAGCACTCCCCGGCCAGCCGCAAGACGGGCTTGGTGCGCATCGCCTCGGGCGAGAGCGAGTTGATCACCACCACCGCCTTTGCCGCGTTGCCCATGCGATTGAGCGCCCGGGCCTGGATGATCTTCCACGCGTCGCTGTCGGGGTCGTGGTGTCGCGCGCGACCGGCGTGCTGCAACGCCATCTCGGCCTTGTTCTCGCGCATGGCGATCTCGGCCAGCATGCCCCAAATCCTCGGATCATCCGGCGAGGCATGCCGTGCACGCGCGAGTGCCGCCGTCGCCGGGGCATAGTTGCCCGCTTCCAGTTCGGCCTGCCCCAGGAACAACGCGTACTGCGCATTCGAAGGCTCGGCCTCGTGCGCCAGACGCAGGTGCGCGATGGCCTCGGTGCCCCGGCCCAGCCGCGACGCCAGCGTGCCGGCGGCAAAGTGAAGCTGCGGGTCGGTCCGCCCAAGCGTGATCGCCTGCGAGAACTGGTCGTACGCCGCCTGCTCGTCTTCCAGGGCCAGATAAGCCTGGGCCAGCGCCACACGAAGCTCACGATCGCGACCGGCCCGAGCCACCAGCGGCTCGAGCAACGCCAACGCCATGGCCGGCTCCCCGTCGGCGATGTACGTCTGGGCCTGCTCCATCGCCTCGGCCACCTCGACCGGCTTGGGCACCGCCCCCCCCGACGCGGCCGACGCCGATGCGGGCGGCGGCTTGGCGCCCTGCCAGAACACGGCCAGCGCCACCACCAGCCCGATCGAGAGCAAGCCGACCGCGCACGTGCCCCAGCCCAGCCCCTTGCGGGCGGGCTCTTGGGCGTCGTACGCCGGGAAGCGAGATGGCAGCCGGTCCAGGGCGAGCCTGGCCTCTTCTCGGGGTGTCATTACAGCTAACTATCGGCTTGCTACACTCGCTTTTCACCCCCATCAGCCCGGATAACTGCCGGCAGACCATGCCCGGCCCCTTCGACCATGCCCGAACTACCCAAGCAATACGATCCGAAGGCCGCCGAGGCCCACGCCTGGCAACGCTGGGACGACGCCGCCGCCTTCTCGGCCGACCCCAGGGCCGTCCTCAAGGGCGATCGCAAGCCCTACGCCGTGGTGATCCCCCCACCCAACGTCACCGCCCGGCTGCACCTGGGCCACGCCCTGAACACCACCGTTCAGGATGCCCTGGTCCGCGCCTACCGCATGAAGGGCTACGAGGCCCTGTGGATGCCCGGCACCGACCACGCCGGCATCGCCACGCAAACGGTCGTCGAACGCCGCCTCATGGACAGCGAGGGCAAGCGCCGCACCGACTTCGCCCGCGAGGAGTTCGTCGCCCGCGTCCAGGCCTTCAAGGACGACTTCGAGGCCCAGATCACCGAACAGTTCAAGGCCATGGGCGCCTCCTGCGACTGGGCCCGCCAGCGCTTCACCATGGACGAGGTCTGCGCCCGAGCCGTCCGAGAGGCCTTCTTCATTCTCTTCCGCGACGGCCTCATTTATCGGGGCAAGCGCCTGGTCAACTGGGACCCCGTCACCGGCACCGCCCTGGCCGACGACGAGGTCGAGATGGAAGAGGTCGACGGATCGTTCACCTACATGCGATACCCCCTCGTGCACCCGCCCCAAAACGAGGATGATCCCCGAGACACCGAGCCGGTCACCTGGAGCGAACTGGCCGCCCGCGGCTACCCGGCCGAGCACGTCGAGGGCCAGGACGAGGAGCCCGCCCACATCACCGTGGCCACCACGCGCCCGGAGACCTACCTGGGCGATACCGGCGTGGCGATCAACCCCAGGGACGCCCGCGCCAAGGCCCTCCGCGGCCTGCGCGCCCAGCTCCCCATTGTCGGCCGCGTCGTGCCCATCGTGGAGGACGACTATGTCGTACTGCCCGACCCCGACAGCAACGACGCCAAGGCGAAGATGGCCACCGGCTTCCTCAAGGTCACCCCCGCCCACGACCCCAACGACTACGAGATCGGCCGCCGCCACCACCTACCCATCATCAACGTCATGGCCCCCGACGCCAGTATCAGCGCCGACTTCGGCTGGGCCGAGGCCGACCCCGACGGTGCGCGCGATGCGCACATCTTCATGGGCAAGCCGCGCGAGGAAGCACGCACGCTCGTCCAGCGCGAGTTCGAGGCGCGCGGCCTGCTGGCGGGCATCAAGCCCCACCGCCACAGCGTAGGCCACAGCTACCGCAGCCACGCGGCCATCGAGCCCTACTTCACCGACCAGTGGTACGTCCGCGTGACCGACGACCGTCTGCGCGGCAGCGCCCAGCGGGCCCTGCACCGCACCCAGCGCGAGAGCGAGGGCTTCAAGCCCCGCACCGGCGTCAAGACCGACTCGACCATCAGGTTCCACCCCGCCCGCTACGCCAAGACCTACGAGCAATGGCACGACAACCTGCGTGACTGGTGCATCAGCCGCCAGCTCTGGTGGGGGCACCAGATCCCCGTATGGAGCAAGGCCTTCGGCACCTTCACCAACTTCATCGGCGAGGAAGACTCCAAGCAGGACAAGCTCGTCAACCTCATGATGAGCCTGCGAGACCACGACCCCTCCACGCCCATCGTCTACCGCCTGGTCAGCGCCAGCGACATGGGCGTGCCCCTGCGAGATCCCGCAGAGATCCAGGAGTGCGACGACCTGGTCTGCATGGTCTGCGTGCGCAGGCCCGGGGCGTTCGAGACCGAAAAATACGGCACCATCGAGTTCGAGAGCCTGCTCGAGGAGGCCGGCTTCACGCGCGACCCCGACGTACTCGACACGTGGTTCAGCAGCGCCCTGTGGCCTATATCGACCATGGGCTGGCCCGAGCCCGCCATCGCCGGCGAGGAGTTCGACGGCCTCCTCGAAGCCTTCAACCCAACCGACGTGCTCTGCACCGCCCGCGAGATTATCACACTCTGGGTGAGCCGCATGGTGATGTTCAACCGCTACTTCCTGACCAGCCAAGACCACGAGCCCGGCTCGGGCCGCGTGCCATTCAAGGATGTCTTCATCCACGCGATGATCCAGGACGGACAGGGCCGAAAGATGAGCAAGACGCTGGGCAACGGCGTCGACCCGATGGACATCATCAACAGCCACGGCGCCGACGCCATGCGTTTCACCCTCGCGCACATGACCACGCACACCCAGGACGTGCGCATGCCGGTCGAGGTCGACCCCCAAACCGGGCGCAATACCAGTCCAAAGTTTGACATCGGCCGCAACGTGTGCAACAAGCTCTGGAACGCCACCCGCATGGCCATGGGCGTGCTCGACCAGTCCGACGCCACGCCGGCCACCATCGACGCCGATGCGATCAGCGTCACCGACGCCTGGATGCTGACCCGGCTGGGCCAGGCCATCGACGACATGGACGCCGCCCTCGGGGCGTACAACTTCCACGCGTACGCCGAGGCCTTCTACAACCTCTTCTGGCGAGACTTCTGCGACTGGTACCTCGAGGCAATCAAGCCAACCGTCCGCCAGGACGCCAACCAGCGCGGCATCATGCGTCTGGTGCTCGAGGCCATCCTTCGCACCGCCCACCCCATCATGCCCTTCATTACCGAAGCCATCGGCGAGCAACTCGGCCAGCACGCCCTGCCACACCTCGAGGGCCTCGACTTGGGCGCCCCACGCGAAGCCGGCATCATCGCCACCGCCGCATGGCCCACCGTCGACCAGACGCTCCGCAACACCGACGCAGCCGAGCAGTTCGAGCGTGGCCGCGGGCTTGTCAGCGCTATCCGCGAGGTCCGTGCCAAACATAATGTCAAGCCACGCCGCATGGTCACCCTCCACGCGCCCGCCGAACTGGCCGACGCCATCGGGCCCGTCGCCAGCGTCGTCCGTACGCTGGCTGAACTGGAGGCCATCACCACCGACACGCCCCAGGGCGACGCGGCCACCTGCGGCTACGACGGTTGGGAACTGCGGCTGACCAAACTGGCCGACGAGGTTGACGCCGGCGCCGAGCGCGAACGCCTCGAGCGTCAGATCGCCGAGCTCGACGGCTCGCGCAAGACCCTCGAGGGCCGCCTGGGCAACCCGGGCTACACCGAGAAAGCACCCGCCAAGCTCGTCGAGCAATCCCGCGACCAGCTCGAACGCGTCAAGCAGGAGTTGGCCACCGCCCGCCAGGCGCTGGAGCGACTGCGCTGAAGCGCGCCATCCCACTGCTGCTGCTCGCCCTGACGCTGCTCACAGGCTGCGCGGGCGGCGGCGTAGACCATGCCGGCGTGCTGCAGCGGGACCGATGGGTCTACATGCAGCGCGAGGGCGTGCAGCTCACAACGCCCAACTACCACCTGCTCACCACCGCCCAAGACAGGCCTATCGCCGAGAAGCTCCCCGCCTTCCTCGAAGCCTCACTCGCCCGACACCGCACCTTCGCGGGCTCCAGCTTCACGGGCCAAATGCTGCCTACACAGCCCGGCCGGATGCAGGAGTTCCTCTTCAGCACGCGCGAGGACTGGGCCCAGTTCACCCGCGCCACCATCGACGAGACCGCTCACCCGCTGCTGGCCATCGAGGTCGGCGGCTACTCGGCCGGTGGCCGCGCCGTGCTCTTCGCCCTACCCCCCCGCTACGATCGCCTCACACTGAAGATCGCCGCCCACGAGGGATGGCACCAGTACGTCCAACGAACCTTCCGCCAGCCCCTGCCAACATGGACCGACGAGATGATCGCCGTCATGGCCGAAGGATTCGTGGAGCGCCAAGATAACAGCTACCGCTTCGAACCCCTGCTCAACCCCGAGCGGCAGTCCCAACTCGAATCGGTGATGCGCGAGGGACGCTGGCGTTCACTCGGGGATCTCATCGCGGGCGACCCGACCGACCTTCTGGGAAGCGAACCATCTCGCGCCGTCGACTACTACGCCCAGCTCTGGGCGCTCGGCCTCTACATGGCCATGGACACCCAGCGCTGGAGCGGCATCGAACGGCTGCTCCGCGACGCCGCCAGAGGTCGGATGCACAGCCAACTCGGCCGCCCCGCCGCCGAGCAACTTGGCACGGTCGCCTTCAACCGCTACATCACCCGCGACATCGACGCGATGGACGAGGACTACCGCGCGTTCGCCATCGCACTGCTGGCCGAGGCGTCGGCCGACACCCGGTCGGGCTCTACGCCCAGGTAGGGCAGCACCTGCTCCACGATCCGCCGCACCGCCGGCCCCGCCACGCTCGAGCCGTAGTACTGATTCCGGCGGATCGTCTCGGGCCCGGGATCCTCGATGCTCACCATGACCACCACCCTCGGCCGCTCCAGCGGCGCCCCGGCCACAAAGCTCGACACGTACTGCCGCTCCAGATATCCCCGCGCGCCGCGCGGGCGGCGATGCCACGGCTCGGTCCGCTCGGGCGCCACCTGGGCCGTACCCGACTTGCCGAACATGGTGTACGAGAAGGGTGCCTCGCCGCGCATCTTCTCATCCAGCTTCCGGGCGATCTCAACCATCACCTCGCGGGTCTTCATCGCCGCCTCGGGCGATACCGCCCGCCGCGCCACCAGCCCCTGCACGCCCTCCACACCAACCGCGTTCAGCCGCAGCGATGGCACCGTGCCCGCCTCGTTCCCATTCCTGGCAAAGGCGCAATACGCGCGCGCGATCTGCGCCACGCTCGCGGTCACCTCCTGGCCGAAGGCGATCGACACGTGCGTGTAGCTGTTCCATTCCTTCAAGGAACGCAGCATGCCATGCGCCTCGTCGGGCAGCCCTACCCGCGGCGGCTCACCAATGCCGAACCGCTGGAGCGCGGCGCGGAACTCGCCCGGCGTGAACTCCTGCGCCGCCGTGGCCATACCGATGTTCGACGAGTTCACCAGCACCTCGGGCCAGGTCTGACGCCCATTGGCGCGCACGTCGCTGAGCCGCCGGCCGTTGATGAACGTCACCCCGCCGGGCGCGGGCTCGAACACGCGATCCAGCAACTCGGGGTGCCCATCGGTCAGCGCCGCCCACACGAACGCCTTAAACGTCGAGCCGGGCTCGTAGGCGTCTTCCACCACGCGGTTTCGCGCGATGGCCGGATCCTGCGCCCCCAACGGATCGGGACGCACGAACTCGAACCGTCGGAACAGGTCTACCCCCCGCGGCCATTCGCTCTTGGGCACACGCGCGTCGGCCCACGGGTACGGCTCGTTCTCGACCTCACGCAGCACGTCGGCCATTGCCAGCACCTCGCCCGTGGCTGGATCGAGCACGATCACCATCCCGCCGGCCGCATCGGCATCCTCCACCGCCCGCCATAGCTCCGCGCGGGCGAGCCGCTGGATCTCCAGGTCGAGCGAGAGGTGCAGCGGCGGCGCGGGCTCGGGCGTCTTGGCCGCACCCCGGGCGATCCACAAGGGCCGGCCCTGTGCGTCGTGTGTATAGGTAATCTCCCCCGGCTCACCTTCGAGCCGCTCGCGCATCGTGCGCTCCAAGCCCTCGCTGTACTTTGGCTCGCTGCCCACCTTGCCCACGATGGATGCCGCCAGATCCCCACCCACGCGATCACGCACCGGCTCGCGTTCCAGGTGGATCCCCGGCAGCGGATGGGCGCGCACGATCGCCAGCTTATGGTCATCCAGATGCCCACCGACGCGCACGTAACGGATCAGCGGCCTGGGCTTCTCGCCCTCGACCGGATTGGCCTTCGCTTCTTCGATCGCCCGCCGCCGATCACGATTCTGGCCCAGCGCGACCTGGATCCGTCGATCAACGTCGAAGTCATTTTCGCCGGTCATCCAGGCCATGGCGGCCGCTAGCTCGTCGATGGTGATGCCGCCCTCGTCGAGCTCCTTGGCGACCTCGACGGGGTCGAAGAACACCCGATGCACGTACCGCGAGACCGCCAGCGGCCGGCCGCGACGGTCCAGCACGTCGGCCCGCGGAACACCGATGGTGTGCTGCCGCTCGCGCGCGTCGAGAACGTCAACGATCGGCTGGGGCGGCGCCGCTTGGAGCAGCACCACGCGGACCAGGATCGCCAGCAGCATCACCGAGCACGCAACCCCCAGCGCGGGCGCCACCCATCGCACACGCAGCGGGGAATGCTCGCCCTCACTGCTCATCGCGTTGTTCCATGCCAACCAACGCCGTCCGGGCGTCCGCAGGGTCATCGGCCTGCGCGTCCAGTTCGGCCAGACGCTCGCGGAGCTTGGCCGGCCCCACGTACCGCGCGATGTCGGCCCGCAGCCGGCCCGAGGCCTCATCCACCCGCATCACCCGCAGCCGCAAGGACGCGAACTCGTGCGCCGCCTGCGTGCGCAACTGCCGGATTGTCAGCAACGCCGCCGCGATACCGACAAGCACCACGACACAGAACGCCAGCTTGCA
>JBITAF010000055.1:0-51150 GCA_044440025.1 Phycisphaerales bacterium JB060
GCCTTTCGTCGTGGACGAGTACAAAACCAATGACGTGGTCTCCCACGAGAGCGCCCGCCGGCGGGCCAGGGGCAGGTCGGCCTTGCGCAGCACCGTCCGCAGGGCGCCGTGGGCCCCGGCGTTGGGGCCGGTGGGCCCGGCGGCCAGCCACTGGCCCAGGGGCGTGCCCACCCCGCGCCGGCCGGCCGAGGCGCCCGCCTCGGTGAGCAGGGCCAGGGCCGCCAGCAGCACGCCGTAGCGGCGGTGGGTGTCAAAGTCGGCCACGGCCCGGGCGATGACCCCCTCCACGCCCTGGACGGTGGCCGCCTCGAAGGGCTCGCCCGCCCCGGCCCCCTCGTCCGGGTCGCCGGGGGTGTGCATGGCGGCCAGGTCGATCTCGGCGGCACGCCCGGTGGCCCGCACCAGGGCCCGCTCGGCGGCCATGGCCACGCCGCGGTCACCGTCGGCCAGCATGGGCCCCACCAGCCGCAGGGCGCTCAGCGAGCCCAGCCGCCCGCCCACCAGCCCGGCGACTTCGGCGGCGCAGGCCCGGGCCCTGGGGTCGTCCAGCAGCGTCGAACGCTCGATGGCGCGGACCCACCGGGCCGGGCCGGCGGCATCCAACGCGGCCGCCCGCAGCGACTCGGGGATGGCCTGCCACTGCCGGGCGAGCTGGAAGAGGGCCTCCTGGCCGGCGGGGATGCCATGGCCGCCGAAGACCAGTTGCCCCGCCCGGGCGATGGCGGCGCTGAGGCCCTCGAACCCCTCGCCACGGCCCGCGCGGCGGATGAGCCAGGCGGCGGCGCGATGCCGGTCGTTGCCCTCCAGCCAGGGCAGGGCCTCGCCCAGGGCCATCGCCCGCAGCCCGGCGGGCAGCAGGCGGGCCCTGCGCAGCCCCTCGCTGCGGCCGAGCTCGCTCAGGCTTTCTAAGGATGGGCTTGGGCGGAGGGGGTCGGCCATGGGTGCGGCGGGTCGCCTCGTGGATTGGGGGAACTGGCGATGCGCCCGAAAGATAGCGGGGCCGGGGCCATCGGGTGGTATCGTCCGCCCGCCGGCCGGCTCGCCACACACGCCGGGCCATCCGGGCGGGCCATCGGGCCCCGCGGGCGCGTCCCCGGGCCGACTGGTGGCGTCCCCGGATGGCCCGGGCAGGCGATGGGGCCCTTCTACCACGCGGTCGGGCTCTTCTACAACGTGATTGGGCTCTTCTACAACGTGGTTGGGCTCTTCTACAACGTGGTCGGGCTCTTCTACAACGTGGTTGGGCCCTTCTACAACGTGGTAGAAGAGCCCAACCACGCTTCTTATCCGGACCAGACCCCGCTCGCGGGCCCCTGGGGGCCTTTCTCAGCCCTCCGGGCCCAGGAACGCGAACATCTCGGCGGGCTCGAAGGCGTCGCTCGAGTCGCCCATGTGGTCGTAGCGGTCGACCAGGGTGAGCTTCCTGACTCCGGATCCCTTGGCGAAGTCGAGGGTCTTGAGGTCCACCCAGAAGACCTGGGGGCTATACACCGAGTCGAAGTAGAGCACGCGGCGGGAGAGGTCGGTGATGGTCCGCCAGACGGTGGTCGAGACGTTGGGGCGATCGGGGTCGGCCACGCCGAAGGGGGCGCTGACGTTGCGCATCACGCTCATCAGGGCGGCCACGGCCTCGCGTTCGCTGGTCGGCTCGGGCAGGTTCCTGGAGTAATAGGCCCCGCGGATGAACCGGTCGCTGGGCTCGTGCGTGCCCGGGAGTCTCTTGTCGCCGCCGAAGCCGCGGTACTGGCGGAGGTTCTCGAGTTGCTTGTCGAAGGTGGGCTGGTTGGTCATGACCGTGTACGCGCGGTCGTGGTAGATCTTCAGTTCGCCGCCGATGCACTCGAGGATGGCCGAGTCGCCGCTGGCGTCGTTGAGCGCGATATGCACGGTGGCCGGCTTGCCGCTGGTGGGCTCGACGGCCATGCGGAGCTGGTAGGGGTTCTGGCGTGTGTGGGCGATGGCCTCGGCGACTGTGGCGAAGTTATCAAGATAATATTGCACCCACGCCGTCATGCTCAGGCCCGGCAGCGACGGATCGCGCTGGCCCACGCCGGTCTCGGGCAGATATAACATGTGCCCGGCCATGCCCGCCTCGTTGACCCCGTCGGCCGTGCCCACGTCGTAGGCGGTGATGATGACCGAGCCGTAGCGGCTGGTCCACGTGAGGGGGTTGGCGTCCGCGTCGGCGACCCCGCCCGTGCCCATGCCGTTTCGCTCCATGCCGCGCGGCAGCAGCCACATGTTGCTCTTGATGTCCTCGAACCAGTCCATGTTGCGCCCCACCAGGGCGCCCTGGCCCTGGGTGGCCCACAACACCCGCGAGCAGGTGTGGCCCGGCGCGGCGACGAGGAGCGCGAGTGCGATGGTCAGAACGGCCAGGATGCTGCGTGCCATGTTGATTCCCCCTGGTGTATGGCCCGCGTTTCGGGCGGTGTTTGAAGGATATGGGCGGGCGTGGGGCGGCTCGCGGGCGATACTTCCCGCGTACACTTGGGGATGCCCCGAGGCCACGCCAACGCGACGCCGCGAATTATCACGCCCCGCTGAGGGGCCGCCGCCGCCGTTCGCCGATCCGCGGGTGCCAGCGCCCGCGCCCGTACCATCCCCGCCCACGACCAACGCGCGAGCCCGCCGGGGAGCGATTCCCCACGGGCCGGCTATCGCGGAGTGCCCCCCATGACCGGATCGACCCAGTCCAAGGCCGACAAGAACAAGTACCGCCAGAGCCTGAACCTGCCCCAGACGGCCTTCCCCATGCGGGCGGGGCTGGTCAACAACGAGCCGGCCAGCGTCGAGCGGTGGCAGAAGGCCGGCGTCTACCAGAAGCTCCGCGAGCAGCGCAAGGACGCCCCGGACTTCGCGTTCCACGACGGCCCGCCCTACGCCAACGGCTCGATCCACCTGGGCCACCTGACCAACAAGACGCTCAAGGACTTCGTGGTCCGCAGCCAGACCATGATGGGCAGGGACTGCCCCTTCGTGCCCGGGTGGGACTGCCACGGCCTGCCCATCGAGCACAAGGTCATGGGCGAGCTGGTCAAGAGCAAGAAGATCAGGGAGCTCGAGGGGCTGGACGTGTGGGAACGCCGCGCACGGGTTCGCGCCGCATGCGAGGACTACGCGAAGAAGTACGTCGAACTGCAGAGCGGGCAGATGATCCGTCTGCTGACCATGGCCGACTACGAGCACCCCTACCTGACCATCCAGCCGCAGTTCGAGAAGGCCGTGACCGAGGTGCTGGCCGACTTGTGCGAGCGCGGGCTGGTGTACCGGGCGCTCAAGCCCGTGCACTGGTCGATCGCCAACGAGACGGCCCTGGCCGAGGCCGAGCTGGAGTACATGGACCGCGAGGACATCTCGGTCTACGTCGACTTCGAGGCCGCGGATAGAGAGAAGGTCTACGACGCCTTCGGCATCCCCGACGCCGAGCGTCCGGGCCAGACGCCCAGCTTCATGATCTGGACGACCACGCCCTGGACGCTGCCGGCCAACCTGGCCGTCGCGGTGGGGGCGAAGTTCGAGTACGTGCTGGCGCGCATCGATGGGAACCTGACGGTGGTCGCCGAGGCGTTGCTCGACACGGTGGCGAAGATGGGCACGGCCGAAGACGTGCACGTGCTGGCCCGGACGACCGGCGCGTCGCTGGTGGGGCTGAAGTACCGCCACCCGTTCCTCCAGTACACGCCCAAGGGCCAGGGCGTCGAGTGCGAGGACAAGTGCTGGACGATCTACGAGGCCGAGTACGTCACGCTCGAGGACGGCACCGGCCTGGTGCACACCGCGCCCGGCCACGGCGCCGAGGACTACGACACCGGCAAGCGGGTGGGGCTGCCGGTCTACTGCCCCGTGCAGGGCAACGGCACCTACGACGACACGACGCCCGAGTGGCTCGCGGGCGAGCACATCTGGAAGGCCAACGAGGCGATCACCGAGAAGCTGCGCGAGAGCGGGCACCTGTTCCATAGCGCCAAGTTCATGCACAGCTACCCGCACGACTGGCGCTCGAAGACACCGGTGATCTTCCGCAGCACCGAGCAGTGGTTCGTGTCGATCGATGGGAAGTTCCAGGTCGACGGGGACGAGAAGAAGTCCCTGCGCGAGCGGTCGCTGCACTGGGTCGACGCGAGCAATCCGCAGAGCGTGAGCTTCCACCCCGCCTGGGCGCGCAACCGGTTGAAGGGCATGCTCGACAGCCGGCCGGACTGGTGCATCAGTCGCCAGCGCGCGTGGGGTCTGCCTATCCCGGCCTTCCACACCAAGGATGGGACGGCGGTGTTCACGCCGAGCCTGGTGCGCGAGATGGCGCGCGTCTTCGGCGAGCGCGGCAGCGACGCGTGGTTCACCGAGAGCCCCAGCGAACTGCTGGAGAACTGGAACCCGGCCGACGATGCCGACCTGCCCAGCGAGCTCAAGGGCGTCAGCAAGAGCGAGCTGCGCAAGGGCGAGGACATCCTGGACGTCTGGTTCGAGAGCGGCGCGACGTGGAACGCCGTGATGCGGCACCGCCTGGGCGTCTTTCCCAGCGAGTTGTACCTCGAGGGCAGCGACCAGCACCGCGGCTGGTTCCAGTCTTCTCTGGCGTGCTCGCTGGGCTCGATGGGCCGCCCGCCATACAAGGCGGTGGTGACGCATGGGTTCATGGTCGACAAGGACGGCCAGAAGCTGAGCAAGAGCCGCGGCGATACCATCGAGGCGCTGTTCACCAAGTACGGCTGCGACGTGCTGCGGTGGTGGGTGGCCTCGCTGAGCTACGAGAACGACGCCAAGGTCGACGACGAGTTCTTCGCGATCGCGGGCGAGGCATACCGCAAGGTGCGCAACACGCTCCGCTTCATGCTGGGCAACCTGGGCGACTTCGAGCCGGGCGACGCGGTTGACCTTGCCAGCGTCGAGCCCACGAGCATCGACGCCTGGGCGCTCGCCGAATTCGACACGCTCACGAGGGACGTGCTGGCGGCCTACGAGCGCTACGAGTTCCGCGTCGCGCACGCGAAGCTTTATGCCTTCTGCAACGACACGATGAGCGCGGTGTACCTGGCGGGCATCAAGGACCGGTTGTACTGCGACAAGCCCGACACCGCCCGCCGCCGGCGCACCCAGACAGTGCTGCGCCACATCACCGACGGCCTGTGCCGCCTGCTGGCGCCCATCCTGCCCCACACCGCAGACGAGGCCTTTCGGGCCCTGCGACGTGTGAGCGAGGACGACGTAGATACCTGCGTGCACCTGGAGACCGTGCTGCCCGCCAGCGGCGTGGCCGCCGACGAGCGGTGGGCCAAGGTCATGGGGCTGCGCGATGATGCCTTGGCCGCCATCGAGCAGGCCCGCGGCCCGGCGGAGAAGGGCGGCATGGACATCGACAACCCTCTGGACGCCTGGGTTTCCCTGCCAAGCACCGAGGGTCTGCTGGACGGCTTCGACCCGGTGGATCTGGCCGACCTGCTGGGTGTAAGCCGGGTCGAGGTTGGTGCGGGCGAGATCGCCGTGACCGACCACGGCTCCGACCCCCGGTGCGAGCGATCCTGGAAGCGTGACGGCACGGTGAAGGAGCGGACCGACGGCGGCATGCTCAGCGACCGGGATGCCCAAGCGGTGGGCGTGGCCTAAGTGTAACGCGCAAGAGTTGCGCGTGTGGTCGGGATGTTGCCGGTGGTCAACGTCCGAAAACTACAGGTCCGAAAGTGTTGCCCAAAAGCAACACAGCCCGGGCCGCGCACCGGCCGATGACCGATGCGATGGAGCAACATCGAGACAACCAAGGCCCCCAGGACGATCGCGGCTCTGAGCGACGGTCCGAGCGTCGTTCGGCCCCCGGCGTGCCCGGCATGGTGCCCGTGGCCGACAAGCTGACGAGCCTGGCTCACGACCTGAACAACCTGCTGGACGGGTCGATGCGGCAGCTCGCTCTGGCTCGGCAGTCGCTGGATGCCGAGGTTGCGGCCTCGGCGGCCCAAGAGCTCGACGGCGTCCGCCAGCACGTGAACACGGCTTACCAGGCGATGGAGCGGATGTGCGACATCCTGCACGCCACGCTCAGCGGGGTACCGGGGGGGCCAGGGTCGCCCACGATCGCCCGCGGGACGCCGATCTCGCTGGCCGAGGCGGCCGAGCACGCCCTGGCAGTGGTGGGGCCGGCCGCCGCCGAGGCCTTGGCGAAGCTTGATGGGAACCTGGAGCCGGGCATCGAGGGCGTGGCCGCCGGCCCGGTGTACCCCTTGATCCTCAATGGGTTGCGCAACGCCATCGAAGCCGTGGAGCGATCGGGTAAGCCCGGCACGGTCACGCTGTCGCTGCGGCTGGAAGAAGACGAGGGCGACGGACCCCAGGTGGTGCTGGAGATCCGCGACAGCGGGCCGGGGCTGGATCAGTCGGTCGCGCCGGGGCGGCTGTTCGAGCCCGGGGTGACGAGCAAGGCCAAAGGCTTTGGGCTGGGGCTCGCCATCAGCGCCGAGGTGGCGCGCGACATGGGCGGCACGCTCGAGCTGACGCCCAGCCGCGGGGGCGGGGCCGTGCTGCGAGCCCGCTACCCCGTGCCGCAGGATCGCGGCGCCCAGAGCATCGGGTGAGTTCGATGCCCACCGAAGCCGCTCCAGCCCCTGGCAAGAAGTCTACTGGCACGCACAAGGTGCTGGTGATCGACGACGACCCGATCATCGCCGAGAGCCTGGCCGAGTTCCTCACGCGCGAGGGCTACGAAGCGGCGACGGCCTTCGATGCGGCCGAAGCCATGGAAGCGCTGGCCAAAGCCGAGCAGCACACCGACGGTCCAAGCCGCGTGCCGCACCCGTTCGACCTTGCCATCTGCGACGTCTCGATGCCCGGCATGGGCGGCATGGACCTGCTCGCGCACATCCAGAAGGAGCACGACGCGGCGGTCATCATGCTCACCGGCTACGGCACGATCGAGTCAGCCGTCGAGGCCCTTCGGCTGGGCGCGAGCGACTACCTCACCAAGCCGGTGGTCGACAGTGAGCTTCGGGTATCGCTCGAGCGCGCGCTGGGCCAGCACAAGTTGCTCAGCGAGAATCGCCGGCTGAAGCAGCAACTCGCCGGGCGATACGGGCTCGAGGGCATTGTCGGGCGCGACCATCGCGTGCAGCGGATCTTCGAGTTGATCGAGGCCGTCGCGCCGAGCCGGACGACGGTGCTGATGACTGGCGAGAGCGGCGTGGGCAAGAGCCTGATTGCGCGGGCGATCCACCAGAACAGCCCGCGGCGCAGCGAGCCATTCGTCGAGATCTCGTGCGGCTCGATCCCTGAGACGCTGCTGGAGAGCGAACTGTTTGGGCACGTGAAGGGCGCTTTTACGGGGGCGCACGCGGACAAGGCCGGTCGGTTCCTGGCGGCCGACGGCGGCACGCTGTTCCTCGATGAGATTAATAGCGCCAGCCCGGGCATGCAGCTCAAGCTGCTCCGCGTCTTGCAGGAGCGGCGCTTCGAGCCGGTGGGCAGCAACGAGACCATCGAGGTCGACACGCGCGTCGTCCTGGCCAGCAACCAGAACCTCGAGGCCCTGGTTGCCGAGGGCAAGTTCCGCCAGGACCTCTACTACCGCATCAACGTGGTGAAGATCGAGATCCCGCCGCTGCGCGACCGCGTGAACGACGTGCCGATGCTGGCCGACCACTTCCTGAAGCTGCACGCCGAGGAACTGGGCAAGACACTGCTTGGCTTCAGTGATGAGGCGCTCGACGCGCTGCGGCGTTACGCCTATCCGGGCAACGTACGCGAGCTACAGAACATCGTCGAGCGAGCGGCCGTGCTGACACGTTCACCCACGATTGGTCTGCAGGACCTGCCGCCCCAAGTGATCGAGAACGCCGCGGGACCGCTGTCTCCCGCGCCCGCGCCCGCGGCCGCCGAGGCCGAGGCGGATACGCCCTGGGTGCCCACGCCGCTGGCCGATGCCCTACGCGAGCCCGAGAAGCGGATCATCCTCAGGGCCCTGGAGGCCAACGACTGGAATCGCCAGGCGACGGCGGACGATCTGGCGATCAACCGCACGACACTATACAAGAAAATGAAAGCGCTCGGGCTGGACGGACCGGCGGACTGAGCGGTTCGGGCTTCTACACTGGGCGATGCGAGTCGCTACGTGGAATATCAACGGCATCCGGTCGGCCTGGAAGAAGGGCCTGGGTGATCGCTTGGACGAGATCGACGCGGACGTCGTGCTGCTACAGGAGGTGCGGGCGCTGCGCGAGCAGGCGCCCGAGCCGCTGATCCACGCGGGCAAGTACAACATCGTGTGGAATCCGGCCGCCCGCAAGGGCTACTCGGGCACGGCGCTGCTGAGCAAGAACAAGCCAAAGCGTGTCAAGTTCGGGCTGTGCAGCGGGGCGTGCGATGAGGACGAGGAGGGTCGGCTCATTCTGGCGGATGTGGGTGGGCTGGTCGCCGCGAGCGTGTACCTGCCATCGGGCTCGTCGGGCGAGCACCGCCAGGCCATCAAGGAGCAGTGGATGCCCGAGTTCACCAGGTGGGTCGAGCCGCTGAAGCGCAAGCGGACGCCCGTGCTGCTGGGCGGTGACTTCAACGTCGCGCACACCGAGCGAGACATCTTCCACTGGCGGAGCAACCGCAAGACCAGCGGTTTTCTGCCCCACGAGCGTGCATGGGTGGGGGGGCTATTCGACGCGGGCTGGCATGACGTCATCCGGGAGAAGCACGGCGACGTGGACGGGCCCTACAGCTGGTGGAGCAACCGCGGGCAGGCCCGCAAACTCGATCGCGGCTGGCGAATCGACTACCTGCTGGCCAATCCGGCGGCCAAAAAGGTCATGAAGGATTGCTGGATCGACCGCGAAGCTGCCGATGGCATCTCCGACCACGCGCCGGTGGTGGCCGACCTGGATCTGTGAGAACCAAGAGGAATCCGCTCATGAAGGCCACACTCGACGGTCAGGAAATCTCCATCGATCGCCCAACACTGGCCGCGGCGCTGGAGGCGGGCGTTGCCAGCGCCCGCGCGCAGGGGCGAATCGTGATCGATGTCTCGATGGACGGCCAGCCCGTCGACGGCGAGTTGCTCAGCCAGCCGACCGACGAGCCTCTGGACGCTGGGGTGCTCGAGATGACCTCGACCGATCCGCTCTCGCTCGTGCGGGTCACGTTCTTCGACGCGGCCGACGCGATGGACAGCGCCAAGGAAGAGCACCAAGCCTGTGCCGAGCAGATCCACCGCGGCGAGATCGGACAGGCCATGGCCGGGCTGGGGCAGTTGCTTTCCACGTGGCAGGCCGTTCGGCAGGCCGTGGCTCAGGGTGGGGCGGCGCTGGGACAGCCTCTGTCGGCCTATGCGAGCAACGGAGCGCTCGACGAACGCACCGAGGCGCTCGCCAAGCACCTGGACGACCTCAAGCGGGCGGTGGGCAACGACGACCTGACAACCGTCGCCGACCTGCTGGAGGAAGACCTGCGGGCCGAGGCGGGCCAGTGGGCCGACACGCTGCGTCACATCGCCCAGGCGATGAAGGACAGCTGATCGTCAGGAGGCCAGGGCCTTACCAGCAGGGATCGTAATGACGCCTGTGGCCATAGTGCCGCGGAGCATGGTGGCGGTAATAGTGCCGCTGGTGGTGGTAGTGTCCGCTCCCGCCCCAACTGCGGTATACCACCGGCGGCGGCGACTCGACGTACACGGGCCGATCGACGTAGATCGGCTGGCTTGAGTACACCGAGGGCGAAGGCCCGCGGGAGTGATGGGCCGAGGACCGTGCGTTCTGATCTCCGATGATGGCACCGCCGACGCCACCGAGGATGGCACCCATGGTGACGGCGTCGCTGCGGTCTCCGGTGACCGATCCGATGCCCAAGCCCGCCAGGCTGCCCAGTGCGGCGCCCGAGAAGGCGCCCTGTACGCCGTTGTTGCAGCCGCCCATCATCGCCAGGGGCGCGAGTGCCGCCGCGGCGGCCAAGCCCCTGCGCCAGTTCATCTTGCGGTTCATTGAGCCACCTCCTTTGCCCGCGGGGTGCGGGCGTGTACTAGTAAAGACTTACTAGCTAAAGTGCGTTTACGTTCCACGAATGGCGCGGCTTCAGGGGAAAATCCTTATGGCGCGAGGTCGCCAGAGCCGTCCAGCGGCATTTTCCTGGATACAATGTGCCCACCAAGCCTCCCTAGCTCAATCGGTAGAGCAGCTGACTCTTAATCAGCGGGTTACAGGTTCGAGTCCTGTGGGGGGTATTTTCGGAGTTCTCGTGGGATGTGTCTCCGGAAATGGCCATGAGATGGCACTACGCACCAGTCAAGATCTG
Source organism: Phycisphaerales bacterium JB060 (assembly GCA_044440025.1). Taxonomy (GTDB): domain Bacteria; phylum Planctomycetota; class Phycisphaerae; order Phycisphaerales; family UBA1924; genus JAHCJI01. The sequence goes on from JBITAF010000055.1 coordinate 10,258, forward strand.
TGACGAGCGGGGAGTTATGGCTCTCCCCGTCGAGCGGCTGCGAAGCACGCCTTGGTTGTTCCCAGGCCCGCGGCGGCCACCAATCCCCGCCGGGTCGCGGCTGTTGTGCGCCATCTACACCGCGGTGCTAGTTCTATGGCCGCTTGGCATGGTGTCGTGGTCAATCAGCTACCTCGTCATTGACATTCGCAGCGGGTTCGACCCGCCACCGCCCAGCATGCCGTGGATCCGGGAGTTGTGCATCGGCGCAGGGGCGGTCGCCTGGATGCTGGCGTGGGTTTTCTGGGCCCGGCACTGGAGACGAACGGGGGCGCAGCGATCGGCGGAGATAATCGCTCGACGGGGACGGTGCCCGGTTTGTGACAGCGACCTGTCCGCGCTCGGCTGCGGCCATGAGGCGGTCCCCTGCCCTATATGTGGCACGGTCTGGAATGTCGGGGGCTCGGCAGCACCGCCGAGCGAGGCGGATTCGGGCTAGCGCGGTGCTTTCGCCCTGCGGCCGGCTCGCCAAGCATCCGCGCTATACAACGCCAGCGCCGTCCAGATCAGGCAGAACGCCGCGAGGGTGATGGCGTCGAGCTTCTGGCCGAAGACGATCGCCAGAATGAACTGGCCCGTAGGAGCCAGATATTGCAGCATGCCCAGGGTTGCCAGGCGCAGACGGTGGGCGGCGGCGGCGAAGGCGACCAGGGGCACGGTCACCATCACCCCGCCCAGCAGCATCAGGCCCGTGCGCATGGGCGGACCCTGGGTGATCTGGGCGTTGCCGGCGGCCAGCAGCCACGCGTAGGCCGCGATGGCCGCGGGCAGCATGATGATCATCTCGACGCACAGGCCCGGCGCGGGCTTGGTCTGGGCGCGCTTGCGGACAAGGCCGTAGAAGCCGAAGCTCAGCGCGAGCGTGACGGCGATCCATGGCAGCCCGCCGCGGTCGACCGTGAGGGTCAGCACCGCGAGGACGGCCAAGGCGATGGCCACGAGCTGCGCCCGGCGGGGCCGCTCTCCCAGCAGCACCACGCCCAGCGCGATGGAGACCAACGGCGTGATGTAGTACCCCAGGCTGGCGTCGATGAGCCGCTTGGTCGACACCGCGTAGACGAACGCGAACCAGTTGCAGGCGATGAGTGCGGCGCTGAGTACGAGCACGCGGAGGCGGGCCGGCTCGGTCAGGGCGGCCTTGAGCTCGCCCAGCCTGCCCATGGCGGCGAGCAGCAGGATGAGCACCGGGATGCCGAAGATGACGCGCTGGGCGATCAGCTCGAGGGCGGGGGTGGCCCAATCGCCTCGGCTCAGGGCGTTGATGTAGATGGGCACGACGCTGCCCCACCAGACATAGGCCAGCAGGCCGAAGCCCACGCCTGCGGTGGGGTTGTGGTTTGTTGTGGCGGGTGGGGAGTTGCTGGCCATTGGAGGGCGAGCGTAGCGGGGCGGGCGGCAGAGTCGGAGTTTCCCACGCTCGGGGCCCTCGGGGTTGTTTCTCTGAGGGCTCGCCCTATGCTGATCCCATGCCCCTGATTGTCACCGGAACCGTTGGAATCGATACCGTCTACACCCCCGATCACGGCCATCGGGAGAACGTGCTGGGCGGTTCGTGTACGTATTTTGCGGCGGCCGCCTCGTTCTACTGCGAGCCCATCCGCGTCGTTGCGGCCGTCGGCGAAGACTTCCCCGATGATCTCCGCAAGACCATGGAGCACTTCAAGGGCGTCGACCACAGCGGGTTGGAGGTTCGCAAGGGCTCCAAGACCTTCCGCTGGGGTGGGAAGTACATGGAGAACATGGACCAGCGCGAGACGCTCTACACCGACCTGGGCGTGGTGGCCGAAGAGCCCCCCGTCGTGCCCGAGGGCTTCCGCGACAGCAAGTACCTGTTCCTGGCCAACACCCACCCGTCGGTGCAACTCGGCCTGCTCGAGCAGCTGACGCAGTGCAAGCTCGCCGTCGCCGACACAATGGACCTGTGGATTGACACCGCCAAGCCCGAGCTCTTGCAGCTCTGCGAGAAGATCGACGGGCTGGTGCTGAACTTCGAGGAAGCCGAACAGCTGACGGGCAAGCGGAACACCGTCGCCGCGGCTCGGCAGATCATCGACATGGGCCCGAAGTTCGTGGTCATCAAGAAGGGCGAGCACGGCTGCATCATCGTGCACAAGGACGGCATCGCCGCCCTGCCGGCCTACCCCACCGAGGAGGTCGTCGACCCCACCGGTGCGGGCGACAGCTTTGCCGGCGGGATGATGGGCTCGCTGGCGCGCGAGGGCGATGCGGGCACCGACCCAACGTCGTTCGAGGCCATCCACCGGGCCGTGGCGCATGGCACCATCGTCGCGAGCTTCAATATCGAGTCGTTCAGCCTCGATCGCATGTCCAAGCTGCAACCCAGCGAGTTGGATGAGCGGTACCAGCAGTTCTCCCGCATGGTTCGCTTCGGCTGATCCCGCACGCACGCATGCCCGACAGCACCGACAAGCCCGACCCGCGGTATCTTGAGCCGTACCGTGAGGCGGTGCGTGCGCACGGGCCAGGGTTCGAGGCGCTGCTGTGGCGCAGCCAGGAATACCAGATCACGCGTTTTCGGGTACTGGCCGAGGTCTGCCGGCCCAAGGGCGCGGTGCTGGCAGACTTGGGGGCAGGGCAGGGCGACCTGCTGGAGTACCTGCGTGCCGCCGAGCAGGCGCCGGCCACGTATATCGGCGTCGAGGGCATCAGCGAACTGGTCGAGCCGGCACAGGCGCGGTTTCCCGACAGCCACTGGGAGACCGGCGACTTCGTTCGTGACGCCGGCCTGTTCGACCGGCTCGTGCGCGAGCACGGCGTGAATCAGTTTGTGTTCAGCGGCTCGCTCAACACGCTCGACGAGCGCGCGGCCCTGGCGGTGCTCGATCGCGCGTGGGACGCGCTGCACGGGCGCGAGGGCGCTGTGCTGGCGTTCAACTTTCTCAGTTCGGCGGGCCGGAATCGGCGTGAATCGACCGGACCGGCCAATCGGTTCAGCAGCTTCCGCGTCTTCAAGTGGGCGCAGCGGGCCAGCGGGCGGATGCTGTTCCGCCAGGACTATCTGGGCCCGCACGACGCGACCGTCGCGCTGTACGCGTGAGTTCGGTTACTCGCCCAGGTCGGGCCAGAGGTCTTCCAAGTCGCTGGAAATAGGCCGGCGGATGCCGTTCTCGTTGAGCACGTCCTCGATCGAGCCGAGGATATCGCTGCGCTTGTAGACCAGCCGGTCGGCACCACGGTCGTAGAACTCGAAGACGAGGAACTCTTCGGAAGAGCCGGCCAGGTCCTTGAGCATGGTGACGGCGTGCTCGAGGCTGGTGATCTTCGTGCCGTTGATGCTCTTGAGGGTGGAGAACGGCGGGACGTCATAAGCCAGGTTGATGCGGTGGTTGAGAAGCCCGCCGGCGAGGATGACGTACTGCTGGATCTCCGCTTCCTCATCCTGCCCGGTGAAGGCGCGCTGGACGATGGGGCTGCGGCGCGCGGCCAGGCGGTCGAGCCCCAGGCCGTACACGTGCCGCTGGTACACGGGCGTGAACACAAGCGGACCGAAGACCATGTAGCTGGGGTAGGTGTTGTCCAGTTTCTCGAAGAAGTCATCGTCGCCGCGCACGACGGGCGAGCGGACCTCGATCTCTTCGCCGTTGCGGAGCACGCGCAGGGTGATGGTGTCGTCCTCGTTCAGGCCGTGGTACACGAAGTACTCGAAGTACAAGCGGAGATCGTCGGTAACGCTAACCAGGCCCTGGCTGTCGATGCTGTGGCCCGCGATGCTTGTGACGACGTCCCACGACTGGAGGGGGTTGCCCTCGACCGGACCCGAGACGACCATGCCCTCCAACTCGGGCGTCAGGCCCAGTTTGGCGCGGATGCCCGGGTTGCGGGTGCCGTCGAACATCTCCCGCAGGAATGGGCGGCCGTCGACCTTCTCATCCTCGATGTCCTGGAGAAACAGGCGGATCTCCTCGTTGGGAATGATGTAGCCGATGTTGTCGGCCTGGCTGATGCCGCTGAAGGTCAGGCCGACGACCTTGCCGTCGACGGTGACCGGCCCGCCCGAGTTGCCCGGGTTGAGCGGTGCGTCGACCTGGATGCGCAGGCCCAGTGTGCCGGCGTTGTAGCCCACGAACTCGATGCGCGAGACGATGCCCTCGGTGATGGAGAGCTCCTCGCCGCCCATGGGGTAGCCCAGGGCGTTGGCCTTGTCGCCGATGTCGGGCAGGTCGGCCGTCAGGGCGGCCATGGGCACGCCGTCGATGGCGTCGGGGTCCTCCAGTTCCAGCAGGGCCAGGTCGATGCCGGTGTTGCGGGCGACGACCCGGGCGGCCAGCCGCTGGCTGGTGAGGTAGGGCTGGACGAAGATCTGCTGGCCGTACTCGACCACGTGGGCGTTGGTCAGAATGCGGCCGCCCTCGATGACCAGGCCCGAGCCGGTCGCGTCGGTGGGCTGCTGGCGGGTCCAGGGGCGGGTCAGGTCGGGCCCGCGGCTGGTGGTGAAGATCTTGACCGTCGACTGGCGGATGTCGGCGGATGCCACCTCGGGGGCGTCCTGGGTTTCGCCCGCCGGGGGCACCGGGGCGCCGTTCTGGGCGAGGGCCATGGTCGAGAATGCCATCGCCGCCGCGAGGGCGGGGGCGGCCTGAAGCGTCCGGATAAGTCGGGGGCGGCTGTTCTTCACGTCGTTCTCCTGGGCCGGGGTCGGGCGCTCGCGAACGGTCGGGAGCCCATAACAGGTTAGAGCCCGCGAACGGCCCGTGCGGACGCGGTCGCCACACGCTAACATCGGCTCCCATGGCCACCATCATCGTTCTTCAGGACGGACAACACCTCGGCCCGGGTCGACTCGGGGTTACCCTGCGCGACCACGGCTTCAAGCTGGACTACCGCCGTATCGACCGCGACGGCGAGGCGGCCGTGCCCACGGATATGGACAACGCCCAAGCGTTGCTGATCATGGGCAGCCCGGGCTCGCCACTAGGCGACGAGCCTTGGATCGGTCGGGCCTTGGACCTGATTCGCATCGCGCACGAGGCCGAGATGCCGGTGCTGGGCATCTGCATGGGCCACCAGCTCATCGCCCGGGCCCTGGGCGGCGAGGTCGAGAAGCTGCCGGAGATGGCCCTGGGCTTCGAGCCCGTGGAGCTGACCGTGCCCGGACAGACCGAGACCATGCTGGCCGGCGTGCCCTGGAAGGTGACGATGTTCCAGAGCCACGAGCATCATGTCTCCAAGGCGCCCCCCGGCGCCACCGTGCTGGCCAAGAGCGCCACCACGCCGGTGGAGTGCTTCAAGGCCGGCATCCGCACCTACGGCTTCCAGCACCACTTCGAGTTTGACCGCCCGGGCATCACCCGGCACGTCTCGGTGCTCAAGAAGGTCCGGGGCGACCTGCCCATGACGCTGGACGAGCTCGAGACGCAACTCGACGAGCAGTACCCCATGTTCTCGCGCGCGGCCGACCGGCTGTGCGTGAACATCGCCTCCTTCGCGGTACCGTTCGATCGTCTACTGGCGGTGTGAGCGTGCGAGCGGCCCAGCGGACATCTCGCGTGACGCGACTGCGGCTTGCGGTGCCAGCCGACTTCGATCTGCCGCGTGACGCGTGCTCGTATGGGTACTTCCTGCTCGAACCGAACGAGTGGCATCCATCGTCGTCGATGTTCTCGGTGGCGTTGATGCTCGAGCACGGGGCCACGAGGCTTTCGATCCGCCAGCAGCGCGTGGGCATGCCGCTGTCGGTCAGGGCGGATCGATCGCTGACGCGCCTCGAGTGTGCCCGTGCCCGTGCCATGATCACGCGGATGCTGCGGCTCGATGAGACCGCCGAAGCCATCGCCGCCTTTCACGAGGTCGACGATCGTTGGCGATTCAGCGGACGCGGCCGCCTGATGCGTTCGGCCTCGCTGTTCGAGGACATCGCCAAGACGGTGACGAGCTGCAACATCCAGTGGCCGGGGACCATTGACATGAACGCTGCCTTGTGCGCGCGTGTTGGCTCGGCCAGCCCTAGCGGTGTGCACGCCTTCCCCACGCCCGAGCAACTGGCACGCAGGAAGCCCTCGTGGCTGCGTTCACGGTGCCGCGTGGGCTATCGAGACCAGCGGTTGGTCGACCTTGCCAGGCTGTTTCACAAGGACCAGGTGCCCCAAGCCTGGCTCGAAGATCCTGGCACGCCCGACGACGAGGTGCGACGCTTCCTGCTCGACCTGCCGGGCATTGGGCCGTACGCGGCCCACAACGTCATGCAGTTGCTCGGGCGCTACGGCTTCCTGCCGCTGGATACCGAGAGCGTGCGCCATGGCCGCAGCGTGCTGGGCTTTGACGGCACCGACCGGCAGGTGCTCAAGCTGGTGACGTCGCACTACGAGCGGTTCGGCATCGGCCAGGGCGGGCAGGCGTTCCGCAGTTACTGGCTCGATATGTGGATGGGCTACGAGACCAGCCGCGGCCCGGCCCACACGTGGGATAAGCGGACGACCGGGCGGACGTTTACCGCCGCCCAGTTGAAGGATGCGGGCCCCAAGCCGCGCAAGAGTCGGAATGGCTAAGGGCAGCCCGCGTCGAAGGCATTGCTGTACGCCAGGAAGTCGAACAGGTCGAGCACCCCATCGCGGTTGAAGTCGCCGGCAGGGTCGCCTGCGGCCCATGCGGTCTGGAAGGCCAGGAAATCGAAGAGCGTGAGCGCGCCATCGTTGTCTAGGTCGGCCGGGCAGGGGGTGCACGTGAGGCGGGCCATGCGGGCGGCGTCCTGCAAGTCGTCGATGCGGTCGCTGAGCGACGTGATGCCGTCTTCGATCATGAAGACGCCGCCGAGCAGCGGATTACCGGTCTCGTCCAGGTCGATCCAGTGGGTGTAGGCGAAGGCGCCCGGGCTGTCGACGCGTCGTGAGCCATCTGGCCTTTGTCGAACCCAGACCCCCAGGCCGTAGTTTTCGACGGTCCGCGAGTCGGGGGCACAGCGGATAGGCAGCCCGGCGGTCAGGTCGGTGAACATCGCGTCGATCGACGATTGTTCGATGATCCTCGTGCCGCGGTAGACACCGCCATCGATGAGCATGCGGACAACGCGGGCGTAGTCGGTGAGGCTGCTCTCGGCGCCGCCGGCGATGAGCGGGTTGGTGGTCTGGTAGAGCCCGTCGTAGTTGGTGTCGGCCAGCCCGAGTGGTATGGCGACGCGCTCGTCAAAGAGCGTGTCCCAGTCGATGCCGCTGACGACCTCGCACACGCGACCGGCCACGTGCATGCCGACCTGGCCGTAGCAGAAGTCGGCGCCTGGCGTGGCCTCGAGGGGCGTGAACAGGGCGATCCGCGTGACGGCCTGTGCGAGCGTGATCGAGGGATCGAACGCGAACACGCTGTTGCTGGGGAGGCCCGCCGTGTGGCTGAACATCTGGCGCACCGTCATCGTGCCCTTGGTGCCGACGAACTCGGGCAGATAGGTCGAGACCGGAGCATCCAGGTCGAGCCCGTCCCGCTCGACACAGGTCATGACGACGATGGCCGATAGCAGCTTGGTGGCGCTGGCGATGGGCACGACGGTGCTGAGGTCGTAGTCACCATAGAAGCGTTCGAGGCTGGGGCCCGGCAGCAGGGGATCTTCCAGGCGCAGGCTGGCACCCCAGACCAGGGCGAAGTCGTCGACGATGGCCGCGGCCAGGGCGTCGGGCTGGCCGTAATCGCACTGGGCCATGGCGGGCACGGCGATGGCGAGGATTACGATGGGGCGGGCGGCGTGCATCTTCGGTTCTCCCCGGGGCCACCTGGGGCCCACGGCTAGCATGATACTCGAACAACGGGGCGCCCGGCGCTCTATTGCGCCATGCCTAGCGCAGGCCTGGGCCCGAGAACGGGAGGAATCGGATGAGCGAAGCGACCAATCCGGAGATCGACGCCACCATCATCAGCGGGCTCAACGCCCTGCTGGCCGATGCCGCCGTGTTCCGCTACAAGGTGCAGAACTACCACTGGAACGTGCGAGGGCGGCAGTTCTTCGAGTTGCACGGGCAGTTCGAGGAGATGTACAACGCCTGGACGACGCACCTAGACGACATCGCCGAGCGTGTGCGTGCGAAGGAGGCCTCGCCCCTGCCCACGCTGGCGCGGTGCCTGGAGCACACGCGCATCGCCGAGGAGGAGGGCTCGCCCGACGCCAAGCGCATGGTCGAGAACCTGGTGGCCGACCTGCTGGCTATCCACAAAGAAGTGCGCGAGGTGATCGACGACGCCGAGACCGCCAGCGACCGCACAACGGTCAATCTTCTGGACGACATCGGCGATGAGATCCAGAAGAACGTGTGGATGCTGCGGGCCTGGCACCACGGAGCGTGAATCGCGCCGTGTTCAGTGCGGATCGTTCACCCAGCCGTAGCGGTACTCGCTGCTGAGGGTCATGGCACGCCAGCGTCCGCCGCGCGCGCTCAGGTAAAAGTGTGCGGCGGTCAGGTCGCTGACTTCCAGGCCCTCGGGCGAATCGTCGGCGGGCGGGGCCGTGCCCGCGGCGTGTCCGTCGAGGAACGCCATGAGGCTCTTACCCGTGCCGCCCCCGCCGTGGCGTCTGTCGAGCTGGTCGAAGCCCTTGAAGGTGAGCATCTCGTCGTTGGCGTGGTAGAACGCTGGGTTCTCCTCGACGAAGATGGGCACGCCGGGGAGGTTCTCGAGGGCGGTCTCGTCCTCGAGCCAGACGCCGCCGCTCCAACCACGCTGGCTTGGATCGCGGTAATAGGCAAACCTGGTGTGCAATCCCAGGCGGGCGCCCTCGACCTGGTGCACGAATGCGAAGTCGCTGTCGACCCCGACGTGGTCATACAGGCCCGGGGGCGGGTTCGGCGCGTGTCCGCCTGAAGCGCGGTGGGGCAGGCGACGACCGTTGATGGCGCACTCGAGGACCTCGTCGTCGGTGAGGTACCCGCCGTTGATGAGCACGCCTGGCTGGGCGGTGTCGCCCTCGATGGTTTTGAGCCAGTTTCGGGCGGTCCAGACGCGGTCCTTGTGGTCGCCCCCGTACAGGTTGGCCACGGTTGAGAGCTGCCCGAGCCGCTGGAGCGTGATCGTGCTCTGGGCGGTCTGGCGGGCGCTGGCGACCGCGGGAAGGGTGATGGCGGCAATCACGGCGATGATGCCGATGACGACCAGTAACTCGATAAGCGTGAACCCGGTCGTGGCCGGGTGTCGGCGTTGGGGCATCGGCGCCTCCGCGTTGGTGTGCCCACCGCCCGGCCCCTGCGCCGCTCGGTGGTCGTGCCCCAGACTTCGGCCGTTCCGGAGGGCGACTTCACGCCGCTTTGCCACCGAAGCCAGATCCTCATAAATCGAGATGCCGGTGGGGCCCGTTGGCCCGTACGATCGGTGTGATGCGCAGCCAGGCCGAACAGAGCACCGACACGCCCAGCCCCCTGGGCCTCACCAGCCGCCAATGGGTTGAGGGCGTCGGCCCGCGGGTCAAGGGCCGCGGGTTATGGGCCCTGCGGGCGTACAAGGCCTTCATGCGCGGCGGCCGGACCGACGACCCGGTGTTCGAGCAGGTGGGCGTGCCACAGGTGGGCCGGCTGGTCCGCAGCGAGCAGGAAGAGACTCCCGAGGGGGTCATCACCAAGTTCATCCAGGAGTTGGACGTCGAGCGTCAGGGCGTGAGGCTCGAGGCCGAGTCGGTCGTGATCCCGATGATCGGTCGGCGTGGCCGGCTGGCGCACTCGCTGTGCGTCAGCAGCCAGATCGGATGCGCCATGGGCTGTGGCTTCTGCGAGACAGCGCAGATGGGGCTCATGGCCTCGCTCACGCCCGCCCAGATCGTCGGGCAGTGGCACGCGGCACGGCATCAGCTTGGGGCCGAGCCGAGCAATCTTGTGTTCATGGGCATGGGCGAGCCGCTGGATAACACCGAGTCGGTCTTGCAGGCCATCGCCGTGCTGACCGACCAGGCGGGCGCGGGGCTTGCGATGAGCAAGGTGACCGTGTCTACGGTGGGGCGGTTGGATGGGCTCAAGCGGTTGCGGGAGGCCGTCCGGCAGCCGGGCTGGCACCGGCTTGGCGTGTCGATCAGCCTCAACGCGCCCAACGACGAAATCCGCAACCAGATCATGCCCATCAATCGCGCCATGCCGATGGGGCAGCTGCGCGACGCGCTGCTGGACTTTCCCAATGGCACGGGTAAGCCGTACCTGATCGCGTACGTGCTGATCCCCGGGTTGAACGACGCGATGGAGCACGCCGACGAGCTGGCCCAGTGGGTGAAGCCGCTGCGGTGCATGGTGAACGTGATTCCCTACAACCCACGGCGTGACAGCCCCTGGCCCGCGCCGCACGAGGAAGACGTCGAGGCGTTCGTGCACAGGCTGGGCTCGCACGGCGTGTTCGTGAAGCGGCGACGCACGAAGGGGCGGAGCACCATGGCCGCGTGCGGGCAGCTTGGCAACCCGGGCATCCGTCGGCGGAAGGTGGTCGGGCCGTTGACGCCCATCACCATCGGCGGCGGAAGCTGACCGCGGTGCGAGGCTTCGAGCACTGGGCCCGGCCCGAGCGGCACGTGCGTTGGCGGTGGGTGCTTGGGGTGTACCTCGCGCTGCTGGTGGCCTCGCACGTGGTGTACGCGGCGTGGCCCAAGGCGCTCATGGTGATGCCAGAGCCCAAGCCGACGGGCGTGGTTGGCATCGACAGCCGCGACGTGGCGTACACGGCGTACTCGTCGGGCCGGGCTGATGCGCCATTCGTCCTGCTGATCCATGGTTCGCCCGGCGATGCGACGAACTTCGATCGGCTCGGGCCCGAGCTTGCCGGACGTGGGGTTGATTCGATCGCGGTTGATTTGCCGGGGTTCGGAGCATCGCAAACGCGGCCGGACGCGTCGGCCCGGTGTATGGCGGCCGTGTGCGGCCGCTTGTTGCAACACCTGCACGAGCGTGGCGAGGCGCCCGGGCGTGTGCACGTGCTGGGGTGGAGCAACGGCGGGGCGGTCGTGCTGAACATGACCGACCTGCCCGAGGCGTGGCAGGTGGAGATCGCGTCGATCACCATGATGATGGCCACCGGGGCCCAGCGGACCGAGGGATCGGGCAACTACCTGTTCGAGAAGGCCAAGTACGCGCTGGGGTACGTGGGCGTGTTCGCGGCGGTGGAGCTTGTGCCGCACTTTGGGCTGCTGGGGCCACGGGGCTTCTGGTACTCGTTCATGGCGAACTTCATGGAGACCGACCAGCGGCCGCTTGCTGATACGCTACGAACGCTCGACGAGCCGCTGCTGATTCTCCAGGCGCAGCAGGACTTCCTGGTCGCGCCGTGGGCGGCCGAGGTGCACCACGAGCTGGCGTCCCGCTCGACGCTGGTGCGGCTGGACGGCGGGCACATCCTGCCCTTCACCCAGCCCGGGCCGCTGGCGGATCACATCGCGGCGTTCGTGCATCGGCATGAGGATCCGGCGGTCGAGCCCGTTCGCGCCACGGTGGACCTGGCGGTGAAGCCCGAGCACGGCGCGGTGACGCGGGCGCTCGACGCGGCGGCGACGTGGCTGCGGTCGCGGCACTGGACGCTCGAGGCGCTGGTGGTCATGCTGCTGGCACTTGCGTGGTGGCGCATGGGGCTGGTGATTGCCGCGGCGCTGGTGGCGGGCATGTACGTGGACTACGGCGTAGCCAGTGTGGGGCTCGCCGTGGCGGTGCTGGTGCGTGGGCCGGGCGTGTGGCGGCGGGCGTTGTGCCTGCTGGTCGGGATCGTCGCGCTGCTGCCCGCGTGGCTGCTGGTGCGTTTTGGCGGATGGTGGGCCGTGGAACGATGGGGTGTGACGGCGCTCTTCGTCGTGCTGCTGCTGGCGGCGCCGCTGACGTGGGTGCTGCCGCGCGTATGGACGCGCATGGGGCGGCAACGCATCCGAGCCCAGGTGTGGCGGTGGATCAGCCACGAGTTCTGGCCGAGCTGGATTAGCTATCTGTTGCTCACACCCACGTTCGTGACCCAGTCGCTGCGGGCGCGGCACCCCGTGGCTTTCACCGCGACCAACCCGGGCATCGCCGGCGCGGGGGGCTTCGTGGGTGAACGCAAGAGCACGATCGCCGCGGCCCTTGAGCGGTCGGGCGCGCCGCTGCTGCCCACGGTGCTCATCAGAATGCACAGCGACCCGGAGCGGCGCGTGCGGCGCGTGGAACGATTGCTTCAGACGCGGCCCGAGTTGGGCGGCTACCCGGTCGTGCTCAAGCCCGACCGGGGCGAGCGTGGGCGGGCGGTGCGTGTGTGTCGCAGTGTGGAGGACGTACGCGAGCAGGTGGCCCGCGTGCCGACCGACCTCGTGCTGCAAAAGTTCGATGCATCGCCGTACGAGGTGGGGCTGTTCTGGGTGCGGCTGCACAAGCCGGGCCGGGGCGATGAAGCGGGGCGAGAGGGCGAGATCTTCGCCGTGACGCGAAAGGTCTTCCCGGTGATCGTGGGTGATGGTCGGCGGACGCTGCGGCAGCTCGTGCTGGCCGACGACCGCTTCCGCGTGCAGGAGCGTGTGTTCGAGGCACGGTTCGGCCGGGCGATCGACCGCGTTCCGTCGACGGGCGAGCGAGTGCGGATGGGCATGGCGGGCAACCATTCGCAGGGCTGCCGATTCGAGGACGGGGCCGACCTGATCACCGACGCGCTGACCCACGTGATCGATGGAATCTGCCGGCGGTTTCCCGATGCGGATGGCAGGCCGGGGGGGCTGGACATCGGGCGGTTCGATATCCGCTATGCCGACGAGGATGAGTTGAAGGCGGGCCGTGGTTTCAGCGTGATCGAGCTGAACGGCTCGTCGGCCGAGGCGACCAACGTGTACGACCCGACACGGACGTGGTGGTGGGCCATCGAGGTGATGAGCCAGCAGTGGGCCCACGCGTACCGGCTTGGCACGATGCGGCGGGCGATGGGATACCCGGCGGTCTCGCTGGCCGATCTGATGCGCATGGTGTGGCGGGCGCGGCGGTCGCGACCGGGTAGCGAGTTGGCGGACTGAATCTGGCGGGTCGGTCTGGCGGGGTTGCTCAGGCGGCCAGGGCTCGAAGGTAGTCGGTCATGCTCTCCAACTCGGCGCCGTCGATGTCGCCCTGCTCGAGAGAGAGTTCCAGCAGCACGTCGCCAGCGCTAGCCGAGCCAACGGGGAAGCGATGCATGGCCTGACGGTTGCCGTCGTTGTCCAGGATGTAGGCGACGGCGAAGTCCTCATTGTCCTGGTCTCGCATGACCTCGATGGCCCCGGCGTTGAAGCGGAAGGTGGCCGGCGCCATGATGTTGTCCTGCTTGAGGTCGGCCTCGATGGCCTGCTCCATGATCCGGTTCATTGCGCCGTGGACGCGCATGCCCAGGGCCTCGACGTCGGTGATGCCCTCGGCCACGTGCCCGAAGAACTCCCGCACGGTGGCGTATTCCTTGCAGGCGTTGGCGAAGCACGCACCCAGCGTGTTGCCCTGCATCCGCAGAAGCTTGTTGCCAAGGCTGGGCAGGGGGACGGCCATGGCGGCGGGGGGCTCGTGCTCGATGTGCATGGCCCCAACGTAGAAGGCGATGCGGTGCAGCAGGTGTATGGGATCGTTATTCCGCAGATTCTGGGGTGTGGTGTGGTGCCACAGGATGGGCTTGGCCAGCACGTCGGGCATCCGCCAGCGGCGGATCAGGGCGCGGTCCATGTCCACGTGGGTGTAGCTGAAGCTCTCGGCCTCGATCTTGAACGCACGCGAGGGCGGCTGCTGAGGTGGACAGAACTGGTCGTACTGCGAGGGGCCGATGAGTGTGCGGGCAAGCGGGATGCCAGCGTCCATCATCAGGCCGATGAGGAACGCCTCGGCGTACAGGGCGGGCCTGATGGCCTCGGCCAGCTTGGCGGCGTAGCAGGCCCGCAGGAGGCTCTTGCCCCACATGGTCCGGCCGTAACGCTTCTCGCCGCCGGTGTCGATGGATCGGCTCATGTAGAAGCCCAGGGCCAGGGCGCGGATGCGGTTGATGCCTAGCAGCACGCAGGCGCGTTCGAGGGTGGTCACCGGCTCGCGCTGGGCGAAGTAGGCCGAGTTGCTCATGCGCAGCAGCCGGCCGCTCAGGGCGGTGTCGTTGCGGATGACGCTGGCAAAGTCGTTGAGCCCCGCCTCGGGGTCGGAGACCAGTTCGAGCAGGCGTGCGGCCACCTCGGGCTGGGTCTCGATAACCATCGCATCGAGTTTGCGCACGAGCAACTCGGTGAGGGCCTCGACCTCGTGACTGCTGAGATGGGCGCGGACCTTTCCTGCCACGGGGTTCCCCTGCGCCCACGGCTCCGCGGGCGACCCAGGGATCATCGGCGGTCAGTGGCGGCAACTTCGCGGGTATCGACGGGAATCGGGGTGGGCCGTGCGGGTTGTGCGGGCGGGGGCGGCGTGACCAGATGGTGAAGCGGGATTCGTTTCCTATCTCTCGCCCCCCGGGGTGGGGCGAGATAGGAAACGAATCCGATAAGCACCTCCCTCGTCATCGACTCGTGAAGGGCGTCATGAAGGGGCTCCACGAAGGCCAGCATCTATCGGCGTCATCCCCACTACACGTTTCTTTTCTTATCCCGCCCGGGTGTGGTTTCGGCGAGACAAGAAACGAATCCGAGTCGAGGACCAGCCCGCTTACGGCTGCAACCGAGTCGCACGCCAAGCCTCGCCCGGCGTCCCTCGTGTCCACCGGGCCCGGTCGTGGATGCGGGCCGGGCTGCCGACCCAGAGCTCGACCTCGGTGGCGATGATGCGGAAGCCGCCCCAGTGCGGGGGGCGGGGGATGTCCATACTTGCCCCGTGGGGCGGGGGGTTTTCGGGATCGATGCCGAAGCGGCGGATGGTGGCGGTGAGCTTGTCGACCAGGGCCTGGCGCGACTGGATGGGCTGGCTCTGGTCGCTGGCCCAGGCGCCCACGCGCTTCTCCCAGCTCCGGCTGGCGAAGTAGGCGTCGCTCTCGGCCGCGGGCAGGGGCTCGACGACGCCCCGCAGGCGTGCCTGGCGGTCCAGGGCGTCCCAGTGGAAGACCGCGGCCGCGTGGGCGTTGGCGGCCAGTTCCTGGCCCTTGGCGCTCTTGGCGTTGGTGAAGAACCAGATCGAGCCCGAATGGACGTCGATGCCGCGGCAGAGCACGATGCGGACGTTGGGCCACACTCCCGAGGCGATGTCGTTTGCTGTCGCCAGTGCGATGGCGGTGGGATTGGGCTGGACCTTGTTGGTCTTGGCGAACTCGACCCACTCGTGCAGGGTGGGGAAGGGGTCTTTGGGCAGTTCGTCGGGCAGGTGTTCGTCGTGGGTGGTGCCATAGGCGTGGATGGCGTCGAGCGGCCCGGAAAAATGCGCGTCGGTGGGCTTGTCGGAAGGCGTCTGCGAGCCCGTGGACGCGGTGTCGGAGAGGTTCTGCTTGTGGCCGTCTTGCCCGGTGCTCATGGCTGATCGTACTCTCGCAGGTCGAACACTTCGGGAGCACGCATGGACGCGAACGGATCGGAAAACCTGCACGGAAGTGGGGACCCCCGCAGGGCCGGCAAGGACCGCGGCACGCCGGCGATCGACCTGAGCCGGGTGTACGACAAGCTGCCGCCGCACGCGCCCGAGGCCGAGATGGCGCTGCTGGGCTCGATCATCCTCGACCCCTACACGCTGGCCGATGTTCTGCCGCTGGTGTCGGTGCCCGAGGACTTCTACCGCCAGAGCAACGCGACGGTGTTCCGCGTGCTGAAGGAGGTCTACGAACGCGAGCCCCAGGCGGACCTGAACGTCGTGGCCGACCGCCTCCGCGAGCGCAACGAGTTGGAGGCCATCGGCGGGGCGGCCTACCTGGCCAGCCTGGCCGAGGCGGTCAGCACGCCCAACAACGCCGGGCTGTACGCCAGGCTGGTGCAGACCAAGAGCCGGCTGCGCAAGCTGATCGCCGCGGCCAACCAGATCGTGCACGAGGCGATGCACGCGGGCCAGGACGAGCCCGAAGAGGCCCGCCAGCTCATCGACAGGGCCGAGCAGAGCATCTTCGAGATCGCCGACGATGACCAGTCGGCCGACATCCAGAAGCTCGAGGAGCTGCTGCGGGCCGAGTATGAG
Source organism: Phycisphaerales bacterium JB060 (assembly GCA_044440025.1). Classification (GTDB taxonomy): domain Bacteria; phylum Planctomycetota; class Phycisphaerae; order Phycisphaerales; family UBA1924; genus JAHCJI01. The sequence continues at coordinate 26,292 of JBITAF010000055.1, forward strand.
CGCATCGCCGACCGCGACGCGGGCGCGACGACGGGGCTCAAGACGGGCTTTACCGACCTGGACGAACCGCTCAGCGGCCTGCAGGACGGCGAGATGATCATCATCGCCGCCCGTCCCTCGATGGGCAAGACCGCCCTTGCGTTGAACCTGGCCGAGCAGATCGCGATGGGCGGCGCCACGCCCTTCGAACCCGCGGGCGACGAGCGCGTGCCCGTGGGCGTGTTCAGCCTGGAAATGAGCAAGAGCAGCCTGGTGCAGCGCCTGATCAGTGCCTACTCGGGCGTGGACAGCCACAAGCTGCGAACCGGCCAGTTCAGCCAGGATGAGTTGGTCAACCGCATCCGCCCGGCGTGCGAGACGCTCGAGCGGGCGCCGTTGTACATCGATGACTCACCGGCCCTGAGCGTGACGGCCCTGCGGGCCCGCGCACGCCGCATGAAGCAGCGTTTCGGCATCCGCTGCGTCGTGGTGGACTACCTGCAGTTGCTCACCGCCCCGGGCGCTGGCCGCGAGAGCCGGCAGGTGGAGGTCAGCACGATCAGCCGGGGCATCAAGGCGATGGCGCGCGAGCTGGAGTTGCCGGTGGTGTGCCTGGCGCAGCTCAACCGTGGCAGCGAGCAGCGTGAGGGCAATCGCCCGCGCATGAGCGACCTGCGCGAATCGGGCAGCATCGAGCAGGACGCCGACGTTGTGCTGCTGCTGCACCGCGAGGCGTACTACCACCTGAGCGATCCGGCTTGGATGGAAGAGAACGAGGACCGCGTGAACGAGGCCGAGCTGATCATCGCGAAGCAGCGTAACGGGCCGACCGGCATCGTGAAACTGGTGTGGGACAACCACACCACGCGGTTCAAGAACCGCGCCGGCTACGCCCGCAATGACACGTGGGCCAAGGACGAGCCCGCGGGCACGTTCGAGGGCAAGCCCGACGGTGGCGCCCCGATGCCAGCGGGCGGCTCAGCCTTCGGCCATCGCCCCAGCACCATCGACCGTGCACAGGATAACCGCCCCTTCGACGAGCGGGTGGACCACGGCAAGCCGGAGTACCTGGAAGCTGACGACGACACGCCTCCGTGGTAGGGGTTAATCTTATTTAACACTGCCTTGTGTGAATAGCTATCTTCCCGACCCAATCGTAGTGTTATACCTGAGGGATTGGGGGGTTGTCGATGCCTGTTCCGCTTGCCTTAATATCAGTAGACCCGATCGGCACACGGGTATTTTCCAGGCTGTTGCATTCCCGCGGATTTGACGTCACGGTGTACAGCAACGCCGACGCGCTGCGGGGCTCGGGCGTCCCTCCGGCATCGGTGGTGCTGCTGGATTATCGAATAGGGTGGGGAGATTTTGGAGATATTCACGATCTGCTAGGATCGGCCCCGGTCGTGCTCCTGCACCACGGGCAGAACGGAAGCCTGGCGGGCGTGCTGGGCGAGCACCGCGTGGTGGCAACGATCGACGCCAAGGGCTCGACGTTCGAGACGATGGTTGCCAAGGTGCTCAAGGGGCTGCGGGCGGCCGCCTCCGATGATCTGCCAAGCGTTCCCCCCGCCCAGCATGCCGCGCAAGCCCACGAAGAGGCGAAGCGGCCCGCGGCGCCTGTCTTCGAGGCGATCCCAGGCAGGGTGGCGGTCGGTCGGGTTGTGGAGTCTTCGGCACCATTGAGGTGGCATGAGTTGTATCGCGACCAGGGGCGGCTGGCCGAAGAGATGCAAGCTCGCACCGATGGCCACTCGGCGTCGCCCGGCCAGCCGCCGAAGTTCGAGCGTCGTCTGTCCAAATCCGAGGTGCTTACTCGCGTGGCGGAGTATTCGCAGGCCCGTCCGCTGAAATCGACGGTGAGCATGGCCCTGCGGCTCGCGCGAGATTCTTCGGCGACGGTGGAGGACATGGCGCGGGTTGTCAAGCAGGACCAGGCGTTGGCGGCGCGTGTGCTGCAACTTGCCAACTCGAGCCTGCACCGCCGTGGCTCGGCGGTGCGAACGGTGGAGCAGGCGATCGTGCGGATGGGTGTCTCTGCGCTGCGAGAAACGATCTCCAGCTCGAATGTTCTGGACCAGTTCGAGGATAACACCGGCGTGCTGAACGTTCCGCTTCTGTGGGAGCACGGGTACGCGGTGGGCATGCTGGCTGCCGATCTGGCCCGGGCCACACGGACGACCCCGCCCGACGACGCGTTCATGATCGGGCTGCTGCACGACATGGGGCGCGCGGTGATGGCCTGCGAGCTGGGCGAGGAGTACATCGACGCGCTGCTACAGGCCCGTCGGCACGACCTGAAGCCGGCCCAGGTCGAGAAGCAGTACTTCGAGATCAACCACGCCGATGTGGCTGACACGCTGTTCGCCAACTGGGAGTTCGACGCTGCGATCACCGCGCCGGTGGCCAACCACCACCTGTCGGATCGTAATCTCAACCACCTGGCTCCGGTGCATGCCCGCCAGACCAAGCTGCTCCAGGCCGCCGACACGCTCGCCCATGCGTCGTTGATGGGAGATAGCGGGAGCGACTGGATCGACGTGGCTGCCCTGGATCTGGGTGGTTCGTCCATCTCGCCCGGGCTGCTGCACAGTTGTCTCCAGCGTGCTGAGAAGACGCTCGAAGAGATCCGTCTGCTCAACGCCAGCGCGCACGAGCCCTCGACAGGGGGGTACGCCGCCCACCTGCGCTCGCATCTGCCAGAGAATACGACGCTCGGCTGGGTTGGCGACGCTGTCGAGCCCGACCTGATGGGCGTGCTCGCCTGGGCGCTGAGCGGGCGCACCACGCCCGAGCCCCCGGCGGATGCGATGCTGGCGACCGTACGGACCAATGAGGAACTGGACCGCGTGGCGAACGCCGCCAAGGTGCATGATGCGCCCGGTGACCCGATGCCTTTGGTACTTTCGGTGCATGGCGACGCCTTGCGGCAGGAGACCAAGGCCCGGTTTTCCGATCGGCCGACGCACCTGGTGCCGCAGTCGTTCCGCGTGTCGTGGGTGTTAGCGGGCCTGAAGGGCCTGCTCGAGGCGTCGTGACACACCCCACCCCCCGGCGCACGCGTATCATGCTCAAGCCCGGGCGGGTAGCTCAGTTGGCTAGAGCATTCGCTTTACACGCGAAGGGTCCGGGGTTCGAGTCCCCGCCCGCCTATTTGCCTGCGGAATCGTGATTGCGAACCGCTTTGGTCACCGTTAACCCATGGGTTGATCGGATGGCCGTCGGCCAGGCACGCTATTCGTCGTTGCCCTCGGCCCCGGGCGCCACCGCGAAGATCTGGAGCTTGTGGCCCTGCGGGCTCAGCCCCAGTTCCTTGCAGATGCGATCGCGGATGGCCGCCAACTCGGGCACGTCGATGGAGACGACCTCGCGGGTGTCCAGCCGCACGAGTGTGTCGCTGGGGCTCTCGCCATAGGCGAGCTGGTACTGGGCCTGGTCGCCCTCGGTCAGCACGCGCTGGAGGATGCCGGCTTCTTGCAGGAGGTGGATCGTGCGGTACACCGTGGCCTTGCTCACGCGGTGCCCGCGTCGCCGGAGCTCGTCGATGACCTGCTCGGCCTCGAAGATGCGGTCGAGCTGGATGATCGCGTCGAGCACCTGGGCGCGCTCGGGCGTGTACTTCTGCCCCTCGGCCTTGAGCTGGCGCCGGAACACCGCGCACAGCGGCTCGGTAATGCGGATCGTGGGTGATTCGGAGCTCTGCGTGCGATTCGGGGATAAATCTGCCATGCGGGCGATGGTAGGTTCCCCCGGGCGTTTCGTATTCGATTCGGACACGGCCCCACCCCGGGGGTGGGCGTGTCCGAATCGAATACGGGCGAGACCTACCGAATGCGGCCGGGCTCGGTGATGCCTGCCAGCGGGCGGGTTTGGTCTTGCCCGACGAACTGCGGTGCGGGCCCGCCGTCCCAGGTGGGCTGGATAAACAGCCGCAGGTGCAGATCGCCGCGCACCGTGCCGCCCACGGCCGTCGCGCCGGGCGCGAAGCCCTGGATGGTCGCCCGGTGCGCCGGGTGCAGGTAGCCCGGGCCGTGGTAGGTGACGGCGTACGCCTCACCCGCGGGCACGGGCGGGAAGGCGAACGCGCCGTCGTTGGTGGGTCGCACGGTGAAGCGGTCGCCGGTGGCCATGCGGTGCAGCACCAGGGCGGGCCGCTGGTCGAGCGTGCGAAGGTCGGTGGCGACGAGCTGGCCGGTGATGGTGGCCGTCTCGCTGGCGGCGGCCAGGCCCGCGTCGTGCAGGCCGCCCTCGATGGGCTCGATGCTGACCGCGGACCACGCGGTGGCGGCGCCCTCGGCCGCGTCCTCGATGATCACGCGCAGCGGCTCGCCCCCGGGTGCGTGCTCGAAGTTCAGCTCGCCCGCGTCGTTGGCGGTTGCCAGGCCGGCAATGGTCCACGACTGCATCCCGTCGTGCCGCCACAGCGTGGCCACCGCGTGGCGTGCGGGCCGGCCCTTGGCGTCGTGGGCCGTGAGCGAGATCATCGAGGGCCCCGGCAACGCCAGATCCCGCCGCGGCTGATCGGGCGCGAGGTCGAACACCTGATCGGCGTGCCCGGGCGCCAGCACGCGCACCTGCACGCGGTCGTACGCGTCGGTGGCGCTGATGGCGAAGTTGCCAAGCTCGTCGGTTTCGGTCAGCCGCGTGCCGCCCGGCCAGGGTGTGCGGCCGGTGTTCTGCAACCAGAACGCCTTGGGAACGACGCGGGCGCCGGCGATGGGCCGGCCCTGGGCGTCGACCACACGCCCGAGCGACACGTTGGCCTCGCCCGCCTCCTGCGGCGCGTGCAGCACGAAGCGGCCCATGTTGGTCGAGCCCGCGTCCACCAGCTCGGACGTGTGCAGATCACCAGACCGCAGCTCGAACCGCAGCACCCGCGCGTCGGCCAGCCCGTCGGGCCAGCGCAGCGAGGCCTGCTCGCGGATGGCCTCGATCGTCCATTGTTCCGCCGGCAGGTACGGGCGCGTCGGGTCGCTGGCGGTCACCTCGATCGTCCGCGGGTTGTCGGCGGTGGTGTCCTCGGGCAGCGTCACCGCCGCGAACCACCGGTAGCGCTTCCAGCCCTCGGCGTTGCCGACTCGCGGGTCGATCGACACCGCACGCGGGCGGCCGCCTACCAACTCGGGAAGCGGCTCGTCGATGCCACGCAGCTCGGGCACGTGGTCTCCGTTGCGGAACGCGTGCGAGAAGGGCTGGCGAGGCTCGCGGCCCGGCTCGAGCAGCACGACGTAGTCGTCGATGTCGCCCGACACGGTGCCGATGATGCCGCGGTTGTTCTGATCGCGGTTCGGATTCCACCGGCTGATGTGGTAGCCGGGCATCTGCACGGCCATGCTGACCTCGCCCGTTGGCACGTTCTCCAGCACGAACGAGCCGTCGTCGTCGATCTCCGCCCGCTGGTGGGCTCCACGCGCGACGAACTCAACCTTGCGACCGTTCTTGGGCAGGGGCTCGCCATCGCTGAGCACCACGCGGCCTCGGATGGTGTAGCCGGGCTCGAGGTGGATGTCGCCCACGTCAATGGTGGTGTCGTTGTCGCCGGTGGTCAGCCGCTTTGCCTCGGGCATGCCGTGGCCGCGCAGCTCGACCATGCCGCCGATGATCTCGATGGGCGTATTGGCTGGGATGTTCTGGAAGCTGAACCGCCCGCGATCATCAGTGCCATAGGTGACCGGACCGAAGAATCGCTCCCAACTCCGATCGACCGATTGCAGGTTCAGCGTCACGCCGGGGAGGGGCTGGCCATCGGCGCCCACGAGGCGGCCGTTCACGCTTACGCCGGTGTGCAGCGTGATATCGGGCTGCTCATCGAGCGGCAGCCCGGAGCGCACCAGGTTGACGAATCGCGGCGACAGCACCGGACCCTCCACGTGCAGCGAAGCCCCGTGCACGGGCGAGCCCGCGGCAAGCTCGAAGCGGCCGTCGTCGCCCGTGAACGCGAAGGGGTCCGAGCCGTCCAGATGGCTGCCGCCCCGGCGTCCCGCGTCGAACCACCACAGCCGGGGCTCGACCATCGCGTCGGCAACGGGCCGGCCCTGGGCATCGACCACCCGGCCACGGATCAGCCGCGACGGTTCTTCCACCGCTTCGCGTGGTTGCAGCGTGAAGGTCCGTGGGTCCTGCCCGGGCGTCACGTACTGGGTGTGCAGCGGATGGTGGTCCTCGGCCACGATGACCATGCGGAAGGCGACCTGGTCGTCCACATCCTCAAACGTGAACGAGCCATCACCGTCGGTCGTTTCGGCCCGCCCGCAGTCGGCGTAGCAACTCGGGCACAGCAGCGGCACATCGTTGATCGCGTTGCCCGTCCAGATGACCACGCGGGCTCCGCCGATGGGTTGTCCATCCTTGCCCGTGACACTGCCCGAGAGCGGTGCTGGGTCGGCTATCGCCGCCATCGTCACCATCAGAGCACCCATAACCGCCAAGGCACGCGCTGCCATCATGGTCGATACCCCCTTTGTTATTCCTGTGTACAGCCAGACCGGGTCGAGGGTTCCTTAAAGTGCTGCGGATTCGGATTCGATTCGGACACGCCCACCCCCGGGGTGGGGCGGTGTCCGAATCGAATCGGCAGAAAACTCAGCCCGTGCCCAGCGCCGCCTCGACCGAGCCGGGCTCAAACGCGTCGATCGACTGGCGCATGCGTGCGTTGGGCCAGCGCAGTTCCACCTCGCCCCGGTCAGGAGTGTACACGCTGGTATACAGCGTTCCAGAGCCCTTGGCATACCCGGTTCTGTAGATCGGTGGCTGCAGGAAGCCCTCGACCAACCCGTCCAGCGTTTGTGCCGGTTCGTCGATCAGGTCTCGGGCCGCGTGCACGCGTTCGACGGTCTTGCACGATGCGGCGTACTGCGGCCACTCAACCCTGCCCTGGTGGTTGGCGCTGGTGGTCGCGTGGTCGATGCGGCTGGGCCGGTCCGGGGCGGCGTACACCGTTGCATGGGCACCCGAGGCGTCCAGACACACGAACGTGTACGTCATGTAGCACGGCACCCTCGCGATCGCCGCAGCCGCCTCGGGCGCGGTCGTGCAGGTTTGCAGCGCATATCGCACCAGCAGCGGTGCGGCGAAGCCATCGCCCGAGACCTGCCTTCCTCCGAAGGCCAGCGCCACACACAGCCCGTGCGCGTTCACACCGTCGAGCGCGCCGAACACGCAGTCGGTCACGCACACAGTGGGCACGCCTTCCCACTCGGCCCGCAGCACTACGCCGTCGGTCAGGTGGGGTGCGTGGTCATAGTTGCGCACCAGCGCGGGCCCGTCCTTGCCCTGCCAGATGGCCTGTGTGCACCCTCGCACGAGTGGCGGGGGCCTGTAGAGCGTGAGGAACCGTGCGATATCGGCCCGATCGCCGAAGCGGGCCAGCAGGGCCGCGTACACGGGCATCAACTCGGGCATATGCTCGCCCAGCTTCTCGCGAGCGGCCTTGGCGCTGCTCCTTGCCTTGGCCATCCACTTCTGGTACGCGGGCCAGTAGGCCTCGAACACGGCATCCAAGTCCGCGCCGTCGTGCATAGCACGGAAGGGCATCGTGCGTGGCGTGGTCGCGCGCGAGCTCACAGCAGCTTGAAGCCCGTGAGCTCGGGCGAGGCCTCGCCGCCAAAGTCTGAGTCGCCCCGATAGAAGCTACGCACGCCCTTGATCCACTGCTTGGCCCGGCGGGTGAGCTGGAAGTCGTCGTCCATGAATCGCCCAGGGCTGACCAGGATGCCAAGGTCGGCCCCCTCATAGCGGAAGTCGCCCGGCTTGCTGATGCGCAGGAAGAACGCCCGGTTCTCGAACTGCACCGTCCGCCGATGGGTCTGCATGCGCACATAGTGCATCTGGCCCTTGCCGTCCAACTCATAGATGCCCGAGGGCGGGGCGTGGGTGATGCGGTCGACCGAATCCTCGGTGTGCTTGATGACAAGTTGGCTCCAGCCGTCGATGTTCTGGGGGTCGGCCCAGCGATCGTTGAGATCATCGACGTCCAGCTCGTAGTCGATACCCATCCACTCGAGCAGGTGGAACAGGAACAGCGGCGCGTCGGCATGGGCGAATGCGGCCAAGTTGGTCATGCTGCTGGCGCCGGTGATACGCGGATTGCACTCGCCCAGGTAGACCTTGCCCGTGTCCAGGTCGGTCAGGTAATCGATCTCGAAGTAGCCGCGATAGCCCATCTCGCGCAGCTCATCGCCAAAGGCCATCGCCGCCCGGCGGGCGTTCTTGCGGATGCGCTTGTCGAAGGCGTCGGCGAAGACCTCGTTGCCGCACCAGCCCCCGCGATAGGGCGTCAGCTCCTTGAAGCCCACAAGCTCGGTCATCAGCGGGCCCACGATGGTGCCGTGCCGCGTCACGCACGCCTCGAGCGCACTGCCACGGCAGCGGATTCGCTTCATCACCTTCACCTCGGGCGCGCTGGTGATGTCGGCCTCGTGCTTGTCGAAGTCGGCCTGGTCCTTCACAAAGAAGGTCGTGTGCCCCGAGTCGCCATAGGCCGTCTGGATGACCACGTCATCACCCAGGTTCTTCGTCTTGCTGCGCAGATCCTCGTAGCTCTTGACACGTACCAGCTTGTTGGGCACGCTGTATACGCGGGCTCGGTTCCCGATGCGGGTGGTCTCCATCTTGTCATCCACCTGCGTACGCAGCGATGCGGGTGGAAAGCAGACCTCCAGATCAAGATCCTTGCAGAGCTTTTCGGTGGTCTCGTCGAACATCAGGAACACGGCCTTGCCGTTGCTCTTGTGGTCCTTCCCACGGTTCTTGATCATCGCCCGAACGTCGGGGTGACGAAGCAGGTAGTTGTTGATGTCCTCGATACTCTCGAAGGGTTCGTGCGGCCGCTCGCTGGGCACGAATACGTTGGGGTGCTGCCCGTCGAAGCAGTCGATGTAGTTGATATACGTGAAGTTACCGACCCACTCGTCAATGCCCAGCAGGTTGAAGTTCGTGGCGCTGATAAAGTAGATGGGCTCGGTATTGCGGTAGAAGAACCGACGGATCTCCGAGATGCCATGCAGCGCGCCCTTCTTCGTGCGCTTGCCTACGTTGCTGGTCAGCGGCTTGGCCTTGACCATGTTCGTCTGGTGGTCGGTCGATGCCGCGGTTGCGCTGGTCATAGATCCCCCTTCGGGTCGGCTGGCATACGAGCTGAATCATGACGCTTCCAGCGCGTGCTCCTCGAACACACGCAGGCCATACGTAGTGTGATAGCCGTGGATCTCCTTCACGTCCAGCGCCAGCAGGTACGCGATAATCTCGGCACTGAAGACCTGCCCGGGCACCAGGATCGGGAAGCCCGGCGGATAGGGCGTCACGAACGCGGCCGATACGAACTCCTTGCCGCCCCTGATCTGCTGCAGCAGATCCCGATCGAGCTTGATCCAGGCGGTGTTGTCCTGGTCGTAAGCCAGAAAATACGCACGCCGCAGGTCGCCCTCGGGTGTGGCCGAATCCGCATCGCGGAACGCGTCGTGGAATCGGCTGAAGTTGGGCAGCGGCGGGCCCTCGAGCAGCGAGTCGACCTTTTGGGTGTGCAGGCTCAGCCCCGCGCTGCTCTCGGTGCTCAGGTGGTCCTCGACGCGGCGGGAGATGTCCGCCAGCGTCTCGATGAGGTATGCCACGTCGCCCCGCGTCGTCCCGATGTTGGGCATGAACAGCATCGTGTTGCGCGAGGTCTTGTTGATCTGGATGTCGTAGCGGTCCATCAGCATGTGCCGCAGCGTGTCGCCGTCGATGCCCGTGGCGCTCATCTCCAGCGTCACGCGGGTGGGGTCGAGCGTGAACTCGTCCTCCCGCCAGGCCGTGTCCATCCTGCCCCAGCCCTGCTCGGGGTCGTAGTAGAACTCCAGCCCGCTGGGCCGCAGCTCGCTGGGGATCATGTCGGCCGGGCGCAGCACGCGGAAGAACCGCGAGATGCTCGGGTGCTCGTTCACGCGCTTGCGCAGGGTCATCGCCAGGTCGATGGTCTTCTCGACCAGTTCGTAGCCCTCAAGCTCCACCTGGCGCCGGCCCGCGTCGAGCGAGGCGATGATCTGGTAGTTGGGCGAGGTCGACGTGTGGGTCATCAGCGCCTCGAGCAACGCCGCGCTGGCCCGCTGCTCGAAGTCCTCGTCGTACACGTGGATCATCGAGCCCTGACGCAGGCTTGTCAGCGTCTTGTGCGTCGACTGCGTGGCGTACACCCGCACGCGGACCTCGTCGGGGTCGGCCATGGGCCCGTCGGCCTCGGTCCTATTCGCGTAGGCGTTGCGATATTCGTCGCTGCGATACATTCTCCGCAGCCGGCTGGCGGCGTCCATGGCCGTGCGCCGCCGCAGCGTGGGGCTGAAGCGGGCATAGGCAAACCAGGCCTCATCCCACAGGAAGATCATGTCGGGCTTGATTGCCAGGATCCGCCGCATCACCAGCGACGGGTCGTACGTCAGCCCATCGAACGTGCAGTTGGTCAGCACCAGCATCCGCACGCGATCGAGCTTGCCCGCGGCCTTGAGGTCAAGCAGTTGCTTCTCGATCTCCTCGAGCGGAACCGCGCCGTACATCGTGTACTTCTGCAGCGGGTACGAGTCCAGGTACACCGGATGCGCCCCGGCCAACACGAACGCGTAGTGGTGGCTCTTGTGGCAGTCGCGGTCGACCAGCACGATGTCGCCCGGCTGGACCAGCGCCTGCTGCACGATCTTGTTGGCCGTCGAGGTCCCGTTGGTCACGAAGAACGTCTGCCGAGCCCCAAAGGCTCGGGCCGCGGCTTCCTGCGCCTTGCGGATGGGGCCACGCGGCTGGAGCAACGAGTCGAGCCCGCCACTGGTGGCGCTCGTCTCGGCCAGGAACAGGTTCGATCCATAGAACTCGTGGAAGTCCTTGGCCCAGTGGCTGGTGGTCATGCTCTTGCCGCGGGCGATGGGCAACGCGTGGAACACACCCGTGGGCTTGGCGGCGTACTTGCGCAGGGCGTCGAAGAACGGCGTCTCGTACCGCTCGCGCACCCCCCGCAGGATGCTCAGGTGCTGCTCCATGTATTGCTCGAGCCGGTAGAACGTCCGGCGGAACGCGTTGCCCATGTTGCCGGCCACCGTGTCCAGCGGCGTATCGGTCACCAGGTACAAGTCCAACTCGGGCCGGAGCTTCTTGAGCACGCCGGCCAGGTGCAGGCTGCGCTCGAGCCCATAGCTGTTGGGCATCTTCTCGGCCGACAGCGCGTCGAGGTAGCGTCGCAGGGCCGGATGGTGGTTCTCGGTGAAGAACCCGATGTTGTATCGCAGGAACACCGCCTGGATGGTCGGGTTGAACAGCACCGAGATGACCGCGTCCTGGGCGCTGGGCACCGTCAGCACGTCGTACACGAACTCGTCGGACTCGCGCCGGCACGCGGCCAGCCCCTCGCGCAGCGAGTCGTGGTCGTACGCGTCGGCCCCGTCGACGAACAGTACCTCGAAGTAGGGCCGGCCGCGGGCCCGAGTGCGTGCCTCGGCATCCTGCCCGCCATTGCGATGATCGCGCGACGGGTCATCGAAGGCCGCCCCGCCTCGATCGCGGTACGCGTCGCCAATCAGCAGCCGGCTGATGGCGGCCACACGGTTGGCCAGTTCGCCGGTGGCGCCGTTCTGGTAGAGCCGCGTCAGCTCTTCCATCCGGGCGGGGCCTGGGAAGGCCCAGTAGGGTTCCAGGCTCGACAGGACCTCCAGGCTCTGGCCCACCAGCGTGCGTGGCTCGGTGGTGTCTTGCCCGGCCCGGCTCATCTCGCGAAGCCATGTGCTGCGTACCTGCAACTCGTTCCAGGTATCCATGCGGAGCTGGAAGGCGCTGTACTGACGCCCCCGCTGGCGTTGCGGGCGCGTGTCGGCCGCGGGCTGGTCCGATGCATGGGCATGGGTCATGGCGTGCTCCCCGGGGTCGAACTGGCAGTCTCGCCCGGCGGCGGCGCGGGCGGTGCAGTCGGCGGAATGGTGGGCGGCTCGGGGTAGGGCGTTGTGCCCGGAGGAGGCGGTGTCACGGGCGGGCTGGCAGGGTGTGGAATGTGCTCGCCGAAGCCGATGCCCGCCCGGCTGCCGCGGGCCATCTTCTCGAGCGAGCCAAGCGTGTGCAGATAGGCCGCCGTCTCACTGCCACGGTTGTAGACATCGAACTCCACCGCGCGATCGCGAAAGCTTTTGAGCGGCTGGCCCAGGCCCTTCAGCCCAACCTCTCGCGATCGCCGAACGCGGTCCAGATCAACCTCGATGGGAAGCAACTCCTCGTTGCTGCCGGCTTGGTAGAGCACGTCGCCCGAGGGCGCCACGAATAGCGAACGCCCGTTGCCGCCATCGCCAATGCCGTTGATGTCCACCACGAAGCACTGGTTCATCGCCGCCGTGGCCCGCACGATCGAGAGCTCCACGTCGCGGTCCATAGTGGGCGTCAGTGTGGGGTGCAGGATGACCTCGGCCCCCATCGCCGCCAGTGTGCGCGTGGTCTCGGGGAACCACATGTCGTAACAGATGCTCACGCCGAAGCGGCCCACGTCGGGCACATCAAATACGCAGAACTCTGTGCCCCACTCCACGCCCGTTTCATAGGGCATGAACGGGAACATCTTGCGATAGCGGGCCACGACCTTGCCCTCAGGATTGATCACGGGCGTGGTGTTGTAGATGCCGTTGTCGGTCTGCTCGTACAGCGAGCCGGGTAACAGCCAGATGCCGTGCTTGGCGGCCAGGCGCTGGTAGTGCTCCTCGATCTCGCCGGGCAGCGGGGTAGCGTGTCCAGTCCACCCGCCGAACGTTGCCAGCTCACTGACCAGGACCATCTGCACCCATGGGTACAAGTGCATGAGCATCTCGATGCGATCGGTGACGTGCTCGAGATTCGAGCGTCTGCCCGAGACGTGCAGTTGCAGGCCGGCGATGGCGTAGGGACGCATGGACGAATACCTCTGGGAGAGAAGCGAGAGTCGATCAGTTGCTTGCGGCGTGCCGCTCGATACTGGCGCACAGGATGTCTAGCCCGCGGCCCAGTTGCTCGTCGGTGATCACCAACGGCGTCAGCACGCGGATGCAGTTGCCCGCCAGGCCCGCGGCGATGACCAATAGACCCTGGCTCCGGGAGTCGTCGATCACCGCCTTCACGATGCCCGGCGCGGGCCTGGTCGGATCGCCGCCCTCGCACAGCTCGATGGCCATCATGGCCCCTAGGCCTCGGACGTCGGTGACCTGCTCGACCTTGCCCCGCAGGTCGGTGAAGCGCTGATGGATGGTCTGGCCGATGTGCCGGGCGCGGGCGTTGAGGTCCAGTTCTTCCATACGTGCGATAGCCGCCAGCGCCGCGGCGCAGGCCACGGGGTTGCCGCCGTAGGTGCCCCCCAGCGTGCCGGGGTTGACCTTGTCCATCACGCTGGCCTTTCCGACGACGCAGGCCATCGGCAGCCCACCGCCCATGGCCTTGGCCCACGGGCTCAGGTCGGGCTTCACGCCGAAGTGCTCGTACGCGGCCCACGTGCCCGTGCGGCAGAAGCCCGATTGCACCTCGTCGAAGATCAGCACGATGCCGTGCTCGTCGCAGATGCGGCGCAACCCCTGGAGGTACGCCTTGGGCGCCACGGTGAACCCGCCCTCGCCCTGGACGACCTCGATGATGATCGCCGCGACCTGGCTGGCCGACACGGTGTTGTCGAAGGCCTGCTCCAGACGCAGCAGCTCGCGCCGGACCAGCGCGTCCTCGTCGATGGTCTCGCCGGGCAGTGGCCTGGGATAGGGCAGGCGGTAGATCTCCGGCGCGTAGGGCCCGCAGCCCTCCTTCAGACGCACCTTGCTGGTCAGCGAGCCGGCCAGCAGCGTCCGGCCGTGGAAGGCCCCGGTGTAACAAATGACCCCCGCGCGGCCTGTGGCTTGGCGGGCGATCTTGATGGCGTTCTCGACTGCCTCGGCCCCGGTGGAGATGAGCATGGCCTTGGTCGAGTCGCTCTCACGCTCGTGATGCGGGAACAGCTCGACCAGCTTCTCGCACAGGGCGACGTAGGGCTCATAGGTGGCCACGTGGATGCACGCGTGCTGGAGGGTGGCCACTTGGTCGCTCACCGCCTTGATGACCGCCGGATCGCTATGGCCCACGCTCATCACGCCGATGCCGCTGGCAAAATCGATGAACTCGTTGCCGTCCGCGTCGGCGATGATGGCGCCCGAGGCGCTGGCGGCGGTCATGGGGCTGAGCATGCCCACGCCCGGGCATACGACCTTCTGGCGGCGGGCGACGAGGTCCTGCGAAGCGGTCTGGGCGGGTGTCTGGGATGCGGCTGCTGGCACGGACTGGCTCCTGTATGGGCCGAAATGGCCCGTAAGGCAGTGTATGCGGGGCGGCCGATGAGCTTCGGTGTGCCCGGGGATCCAACATGATGGCGAATTCATCGGCGTGGCCGGGTGCCGTTCATCTTCACCGGGCACCTTACCCCTCACTGGTACTCAGGTATACAAGCAACCCGGAGATGTTCAACATGCCCACGAAGCTCGCTCCCCGCTCCGCTCGACCCCTGATCGTTGCCGCCCTGACCACGGGCCTGCTGAGCGCCACGGTGCTCCAAGCCGCTTGTGGCACCATCCTTTACCCTGAGCGCAGGGGCCAGGACGCCAAGGGCGATCTGGACATCGGTGTTGTCTTGCTCGACGGCGTGGGCCTGTTGTTCTTCCTCATCCCCGGCATCATCGCGTACGCCATCGATTTCAGCACCGGCGCGATCTACCTGCCGCCCGACGAAGAGGGCCTGATCGACACCGACAGCTCATCACGTGCCCCGGATTTACAGATCCCCACCAACGAACTCACCGCCGAGCGCCTGGCGGCTGAGCTGAGCGAGAAGACGGGCAAGGACGTCAGCGAGGCCGACGTGCTGGCGGCGTATCCGCAGTTGCGGACGGTGGGGGAGTGAGCTTTACACCAGCCCCCATGACACGTACTTCACGTTCGTGTACTCTTCCATCACGTACTTGCCGCCCTCGCGGCCGAAGCCCGAGTGCTTGACGCCGCCGAAGGGCGCCTGGGCGGTCGAGGGGGCCGCGTCGTTGGCGCCGACAATGCCGTAGTAGAGGGCCTCGGCGGTCTTCATCAGCCGCGTGGCGTCGCTGGTGTAGAAGTATGAGGCGAGCCCGTACGGTGAGTTGTTCGCCGCGTCGATGGCCTCCTGATCCTTTTCGAACTTCGCCACGGGCGCGACGGGGCCGAAGGTCTCCTCGCTCGCGCACTTCATGCCGGGGGTCATGCCGTCGATGAGGGTGGGGGCGTAGAAGCGGTTCGCCAGTCCGTCGAGCTTGGCCATCTCGCCGCCAACCTTGATCGAGGCGCCCTTGCTCTTCGCGTCGTCCACGTGCTCCTGCACCTTCTCGATGGCCTTGTCGTTAATGAGTGGGCCGATGTCCACGCCATCCTGTGTGCCGCGGCCGACCTTCAGCTTCTCGATGGCCTTGGCGAAGCGGTCCATGAACGTGTCGTAGATTCCATTCTGCACGTAGAAGCGGTTGGCGCAGATGCATGTCTGCCCGGCATTGCGGAACTTGCACGCCACCGCGCCCGCGACGGCCCGATCGAGGTCGGCGTCGTCGAACACGATGAACGGCGCATGCCCACCAAGCTCCATCGAGAGCTTGAGCAGGTTCTCGCTGGCCTGCTTCATCAGCAACTGGCCAACGGGTGTCGAGCCGGTGAAGCTCAGCTTACGCACGTGCTCGTGCTCGAAGAACGCGCCGCCGATGGTCTTACTGTCGCCAGTCACCATGTTCACCGTGCCTGCCGGAAGGCCGGCTTCGATGGCCAACTCACCGATGGCTAGGGCACTCAGCGGTGTCAGTTCGGCCGGCTTGACGACCACCGTGCACCCCGCAGCCAGCGCGGGGCCGATCTTTCGCGTGATCATGGCGGCGGGGAAGTTCCAGGGCGTGATGATCGCGCACACGCCCACTGGCTGACGCATCACGAGAATGCGCTTGTCGGCGCTGTTGGCGGGGATCATTTCGCCGTACAGACGTGGCGCCTCGCCAGCGGCCCACTCGAGGAACGAGGCGGCATAGGCGATCTCACCCTTGGCCTCGCTCAGCGGCTTGCCCTGCTCTGCGGTCATGATCGCCGCCAGCCGGTCGGCGTCTCGCAGCATCAACTCGCCCAGCTTGCCCACGAGTTTGCCACGCTCGGCGGCCGGCCGCTTCGCCCAAGGCGTCCATGCCTCGTGCGCCGCGTCGATGGCGCGTTTGGTCTCATCCACGCCGACATCGGGAATGGACGCGATCACCTCGTCCGTGGCCGGGTCGATCACGTTTACGGTCTTGCCGCTGTCGGCCTTGACCCAGTCGCCATTGATGAGGTTGTCGCTCTTGAGGGTATCCATCAGGCTCATATTGGTATCCCGTGTTCTGGCCGTGGTTTCCGTGCGGTGTATTACCAAGTCTACGGGCTCTGTCCACGACGCCGAGGCGGCACGCCAGAGAATGAGACCCGATTCACCGGACCTTCACCGATCGGTCACCGGAAGGCTTGATGATGTTCATGTATCGAGAAACGAAATCGAAAGGAGACTCTCCCATGACTACCAGCGGCAAATCTTTGGACGGCAAGACCGTAGCCATTCTCTCGACCGACGGCTTCGAGCAGAGCGAGCTCGTCAGGCCGCTTGAGGCCCTGAAGGAAGCCGGCGCCGAGGTGCACGTTGTGACGCCCGATGGCAGCGACATCCAGGGCTGGGATGCAGGCAACTGGGGTAAAACTGTCAAAGCCGACCGATCGCTCTCGGACGTCAAGGCCGACAGCTATGACGCGCTCGTGCTACCCGGCGGTGTAATGAACCCCGACAAACTGCGCATGCGCGAGGACGCGACCACGTTCGTGCGCGAGTTCTTCAAGACCGGCAAGCCCGTGAGCGCCATCTGCCATGGCCCGCAGATCCTTATCGACTGTGGCGTGATCGAGGGGCGCGAGCTCACGAGCTTCCCGTCCATTAAGAACGATCTGAAGAATGCTGGCGCCCGCTGGGTGGACCAGGATGTTGTTTGCGACCAGGCCCTGACCACCAGCCGCACGCCCGACGATCTGTCCGCGTTCATCGACAAGACCATTGAAGAAATCCGCGAGGGCAAGCACGTCGGCCAAAAGACCGCGTAAAGCCCTCACGTTATATACAGGTTCGCAACACCATCTATTGGAGAATCAACATGAACCAGGACACTCTGCAAGGTAACTGGAAGCAGCTCAAGGGCAAAGCCAAGGAGCGCTGGGGCAAGCTGACCGACGACGAACTCGACCAGGTCGAAGGAAATCGCGATCAGCTCGCCGGCAAGATCCAGGAGAAGTACGGCAAGACCAAGGAAGAGGCTCAGAAGGAAGTCGACGAGTTCAAGCGGGCCTGCAACTGCTGACCTCGACCTCAACCGCCTGAGTTGGGATCCCCAAAGGGGGACGAAAGAGAAAGACGCGTGCCACCTCGGTGGCACGCGTCTTTAGATTGGGGAGAACCCTCAGCCGTGCTCTATTCATTCATCCGGATGAACGCATATACTCCAGCATGACAGCCAAAGATCCACTATTTGCCAGCCCATTCGCCCGGGCCTTGGCCAGCCGCGTGTTGGTCCTCGACGGAGCCATGGGTACGAGCCTGTACAGCCGGGACCTGACCGTCGAGGGTGATTATTGCGGCTGCGAGAACTGCACCGACATCCTCGTTGACAGCCGGCCCGATGTGGTCGAGGAGATCCATAAGGAGTTCCTCGAAGTCGGGGCCGACTGCATCGAGACCAACAGCTTCGGCGCCAACACCTTGGTGCTGGGCGAGTTCGACCTATCCGAGAAGGCCACCGAGTTCAGCCGTAAGTCGGCCGAGATCGCCCGGTCGGCCGCCGACGCCTATACGACCAAAGACAAGCCCCGCTTCGTCATGGGCTCGATGGGCCCGGGCACCAAGCTCATCACGCTGGGCAACACGACCTGGCCGGCCATGCTCGACAGCTACACCAACCAGGCCCTTGGCCTGATCGAGGGCGGGGTCGACGCCTTCCTTATTGAGACGTGCCAGGACCTGTTGCAGGTGAAGTGCGCCGTCAACGCCTGCCTGCGGGCGCTCGAGCAGAAGGGCAAGAGCATCGCCGATATCCCGATCTGCGTGTCGGTCACAATCGAGCAGACCGGCACCATGCTCATGGGCACCAGCATCGAGGCCGCCGCCCACGCGTTGCGGCGGTATCCGATCCTGAGCCTGGGTCTCAACTGCGCCACCGGCCCGACCGAGATGGCCGAGTACATCCAGTGGCTGGGCAAGTACTGGGACCGCCACGTGTCGGTGGCCCCCAATGCGGGCCTGCCCGTGCTGGTGGAGGGCCGGACGGAGTACCCGCTCAAGGCCGGCCCGTTCGCCGAGGCCCAGCAGCGATTTATCGAGCAGAACGGCGTGGGCCTGGTAGGTGGGTGCTGCGGCACGACGACCGAGCACATCCGGCAACTGGCCGAGATGGTCGATGGCCGCGAGGCCAAGCGGACCGAGCGGGCGACCATGCCGCCGAGTTGCACGAGTCTCTACCAGCCCGTCGAGTACCGTCAGGACAACTCGTTCCTCATCGTGGGTGAGCGTTGCAATGCCTCGGGTAGCCGGAAGTTCAAGCGATTGCTCGAGGAGGAGGACTGGGACGGCATCGTCGGTGTCGCAAAGCAGCAGGTGCGCGAGGGCAGCCACGTGCTGGACGTCAACGTCGACTATGCCGGCCGCGACAACGCCGCCGACATGCGCGAGGTCGTCCAGCGGCTCGTTCGCCAGATCGACGCCCCGCTCATGATCGACAGCACCCAGGTGGCCACCATCGAGGCGGGCCTGCAATGCGCCGGTGGCAAGTGCATCATCAACAGCGCCAACTTCGAGGATGGCGAAGAAAAGTTCGACGAGATCTGCAAACTTGCCAAGACCTACGGCGCGGGCCTGGTCATCGGCACCATCGACGAGGACCCGGAGGCCGCCATGGCCCGCACCGCCGACCGCAAGTTCGAGATCGCCAAGCGGTCCATCGAGCGGGCGACCAACGTGCACGGGCTCGAAGAGACCGATATTTTCATCGACCCTCTCGTGCTGCCCATCTCGACGGGCATGGACGACGACCGACGCAGTGCGCTCGCACTCGTCGAGGGCACCAAGCGCATCGCCGAGGCCTTCCCAAACGTGCAGATCACCTGCGGCCTGAGCAACGTGAGCTTCGGATTGAAGCCCGCCGCCCGCCAGGTGCTCAACAGCGTGTTCCTGGACGAACTGGTCAAGGCCGGCATGACCAGCGCCATTGTGCATGCCAGCAAGATCTTGCCGCTGGCCAAGATTAAGGACGATCAGAAGCGGGTGGCCATGCACCTGGTCTACGACAAGCGAGACGAGAGCATCGGAGGGACCGGCCTGCCCACGGGCGACGAGCAGGTCCAGGAGGAGGTGGCCCTTGCCTGATACACCGCACACATACGACAAGAACTACGACCCGCTCCAGGCCTTCATCGATCTGTTTAAAGACGTCGATAGCGTCGGCGCTGCGGCGGAGGAGAAGAAGGATCTCACTCTCGAAGAGCGCCTGCGCGCCCACATCATTGACGGTGAGAAAGAGGGTCTGCACGACGCGCTCGACGAGGCCATGGAAAAATACAAGCCCTTGGTCATTGTCAACGAGCATCTGCTCGACGGCATGAAGACCGTGGGCGAGCTCTTCGGCTCCGGCCAGATGCAGCTCCCCTTCGTGCTGCAATCCGCCGAGGTTATGAAGATGGCCGTGGCCCACCTCGAGCCTCATATGGAAAAAATCGAGGGCGAGGGCAAGGGTTCCATCGTGCTGGCGACCGTCAAGGGCGACGTGCACGACATTGGCAAGAACCTGGTCGACATCATCCTGAGCAACAACGGCTACACCGTCCACAACATCGGCATCAAACAGACGTTGCCGCAAATCCTGGAAGCATGGAAGGAAACCAAGGCCGACGCCATCGGCCTGAGCGGCCTGCTTGTCAAGTCCGTCACCGTGATGGAAGAGAACCTCAAGGAGATGACCCAGCAGGACATCGACGTCCCGGTTATCCTTGGCGGGGCAGCCCTCACACGGCACTACTGCGAGAGCCACCTGCGCGACCTCTACGCGGGCAAGGTGTTCTACGGCAAGGACGCCTTCGAGGGCCTGCGCACCATGGACATGCTCAAGGGTGGCAAGACCGACGTGCTCGACGAGGAGATCGCCGAGCGTCTGGGCAAGCGCAGCGACGCCCAGAAGGTCATCTCAGAAGCCCGTGCCAAGAAGGCGGAGCAGCAGGATGAGTTCGCGGCCTCCAAGGCAGATGGTGGCACAGCGACTGCCGAGCAGGTGCGCAGCGACGTGGCCACCGACATCGACGTGCCAGAGGCGCCGTTCTTCGGCTCGCGCTTGGTTGAGGGCCTGAAGCTCGATGAGATCTATCCCTTCATCAACACCACCGCGTTGTTCCGCGGCCAGTGGCAGTTCAAGAAAGGGTCGATGAGCCCCGAGGAGTACGAGCAGTTCCTCGAGGACAAGGTACACCCCGTCTTCGAGCGCCTCAAGGCCGAGCTGCGTGACAACAATATGTTGCATCCCAAGCTCGTCTACGGCTACTGGCCCGTGCAGAGCCAGGGCGACGACCTCATCGTGTTCGATGCCGATGACCATGATAAGGAGATCGAGCGATTCCGCTTTCCCCGCCAGGACGGCAAGAAGCACCTGTGCATCGCCGACTTCTTCAAGAGCGTCGAGAGCGGAGAGAAAGACGTGTTGGCACTCACGTGCGTCACGATGGGCCAGGACATCAGCAAGCTTGCCAAGAAGCTCTTCGACAACAACGACTTCACCGAGTATCTCTACACCCACGGCATGGGCGTCGAGAGCGCCGAGGCCCTGGCCGAACTCTGGCACAAGCGCATCCGCGCCGAGTTGGGCATTGGTGGCGAGGATTCTCCGAAGATCCCCGACCTCTTCCGCCAGAAATACCGCGGCAGCCGCTACAGCCCGGGCTACCCCGCCTGCCCGGACATGAGCGACCAGGAGATCCTCTGGCGTCTGCTCGAGCCCGAGCGCATCGGCTGCGTGCTGACCGAGAACTGGCAGATCGACCCCGAGCAGAGCACCAGCGCGTTCGTCGTGCACCACCCCGAGGCGAAGTACTTCAACGTGTGATGACAGGCGCAAAACCGTCGCACTCGAGCCTTTCCTAAAAACAATGCATTGAGGGAAACCGCTCTCCAGCGTGTCATAATAACCCATGGCAGCCCACGCTCCCGTGGGCTGCCGGGGGATGTCCATGACGCATCGGCCCGACAACGCCTCAATCGAGAGCAACGCCGATCGCGTGTCAGCAGGAGCGTCGTCGCCCTGGCCCGAGGAACCCCCGGCCGACACCGAGAAGACCGAGGACCTGTGCGGCCTCTTCGCCGGCGAGCACGAGCTGGTGGAGTACGTCGGTGGTGGGGCGATGGGCTCGGTCTATCGTGGTCGCCGCCGTGGCCGCCAGCGTGAGCGCGCGATCAAGGTGCTCCGGCCGTCCGACGGCGGTGCCGAGGCGTTGCTGCAGGAAGCCATGGACCACCCGCACGTTGTGGCGGTCGAAGACTTCGGCACGATGCGCGACCGCCAGGGCCGCGAGCGCCCGTATCTGGTCATGGAGCTATTCGGGCGCAACGCCGCCCTGGATCGGTGGGTGGCCGAGCACAAGGCCGACCTCGACGAGCGGCTGCGGCTGATCGAAGAGGCCGCCCATGGCGTCGCCTACGCGCACGAGTTGGGCGTGCTGCACCATGACCTCAAGCCCGCCAACATCCTCGTCGACCGGTTCGGCACTGCACACGTCGCTGATTTCGGCCTGGCCCGCCTGCGCATCGAGGCGGGCTACGCCCCCAGCGGCGGCACACGCGCGTTCCAGAGCCCGGAGCAGTGCGGGCGGCCCGCGGCCGAGCTCGACGCACGCAGCGACGTGTACGCCCTGGGCGCCACGCTCTTCAGCGTGCTCACCAACGGGCAGGTGCCGATCACGGTGCCGTCCGGTTCCACGCGCGAGCAGGTGTTCCAGCGCAAGGTCGAGGCCGCTCCGCAGTTCTCGCTGCTTCCGTCGGGCACGCCGCCGTTGGTCGCCGCGATTCTAAAACGCGCTCTCGCCCCGCAGCGCGAGCAACGGTACGAGACCGCCCTGGAGTTTGCTCGCGCAATCGCTCAGGCAAGGGCTGAGCACAAGACCCCAATCGGCCGCATCAGAACCGGTGTGATCAGCCGCATCAGGCGGCAACCGATCGTGTCCTCGATCGTGGTGGGCATGCTGGTGGGCATCGTGCTGGCGTACGTCGCGACGTTCCCCCTGCGTTGGGTGCGGCCGCTGGAAGACTGGTACCTCGCGCAGCTCCCGGCCCTCGACGCCGCCACGGTCGGTACGCTGGACGGCGTTCGGATCGTCCGCATGCCATTGCCGATGGAGATGGCGGCCCTGGCGGCGCAGCTCGATGTGGACGGTGTGCAGCTGTCTCCGGCGCGCACGTGGCGCCCGATGCACGGCGCGTTCGTCGACGCCATGTCGGAGGCCGGCGCTCGCGCCATCGCGTTCGATCTGTACTTTCCACAGGCCTGGCCCGAGTTCGACGCGCCGTTGGCCGCCGCGATCGAACGCAGCGTTGAGCGGGGCACGCCAGTCGTGCTCGGCGCCGAGGGATGGGTGGTCGACAACGCCGATCGCCCGGCCATGCCCGACGCGTACGACCGCGCGGGTGCGCGTTGTGGCTCGTTGCTGCTGGACCTTTCGGGTCCGCTGCCGCTCATCCCACTTGTCGCCCAGCCGCCGCAGGCCGAGGGGCTGCCCAGCTTCGCGCTGGCCACGGTGGCGGCCGCCACGCAGCCGCAGTCCCGTTCCTCGGCGTGGATCCATGACGACGGTGTGCGTGTGCAGTTCTGGAAGCCCGTGCCCGAGTCGACACGACGCCTGCGCACCGGGGCCGAGTTGCGGCTGCCGATCTTCAAGAAGCAATCTGCGGGCGAAGTGCCCGAGTGGTACCGCATGGGCCGCGAGCCCGATTGGACCATGGCCTACACCCAGCGCGCCTTGTTCGGCATCGAAGCACTCGACGCCGCCACCCTGGATTATGCCCGGTTGCTCCGCGACACGCCCCAGCAGCGCGCCGACAAGGTCGGCGGCCGCGTGCTCGTCGTGCTCGACCCGAACAGCGATAAGCGGATCGACCTCGGCCTCGCCCGCCCCGTCTTCGGCGGAGAGGTCCACGCCGGGGCGGTCCAATCGCTGCTGGCCGAGCGCACGTCGAACTGGATGCCGGGCTGGATGGTGCTGGCCATCGGCCTGGCGGTGGCGTTGGTGGGTGCCACGCTGGGTGCCTGTGTCCGCCCGGTTGGTGCTCACGGGCTCGCTCGGTGGTCCTTGCACGCGGCAAAGTTCGTTCTGCTCGCGGGGTTGCTCGTCGTCGTGGGGCTCTGCCTGCTGATGCTCTACCAACGGTGGGGCCTGGTTACCATGCCGGTGTTCTGGGTGCTCGCCGGCCTGTTCTCGTGCGTCGCCGCGTCGATCATGATCGCGCGGATCGGATCCAGGCGGCCCAGGGTGGTCCCGAAACACGTCCAGCGAGCGCGATAAAGCACCATGAGAGGGATTTCGATGCAATACCTTCCCGCGCGTCTGCTATCAGGATCTTGGTTGTGGATCGTGGCTGTGGCACTGCTGTCCTGGCCCGACGGTACGGCCGGGCGAATGCAATCGGCCGGGCAACAAGAACCAAGCTACGGGCTCGCGCTCACGCCGCTGACCTGGACCGTCACCTCGAACGATGGCACCGAGCGCAAGATCAGCGGCATGGTCGGCCGCGGCATCGCGTTGCATCCCACGAACGAAGGCGCCGACCGGCAGGGCTCGGCCCGCCCGGTCCGTATGGTTCTTATGCCGATGGAATCCGCTCACACCAGCCAGCGAGCGTCGGACGCCGCCGAGCTCAAGTATGGCATCTTCGTGGCGCAGGCCGCGTCGGGCCGGTTCGAGGGCATCGACCTGCACGCCGGCGCCGCGCTCATCGACCTCGGCCCGGCGGCGGGCGCCGACGACCCGGCGATCAGGGCTTCCCTCGAAGCAGGCCGGACCACCCGGCCCATCGAGGGCGTCGATCGTCGCGATGTGAAGGTCGCCTACTTCCCGTATTGGCCACTGATCATCACGCACAGCATCGTGGCCGGGGCGGAGGGCACGCGCATCATTGCCATCGCCTCGCCCGAGCGCGGACGCCAGAACGCCCGCGCGTTCTTCGGTCTGGTCGACGGCTCGTCGGCGAGCATCGATTGGGAGGCCAACCAGGGCGGTCCCCTGAGGCTCAACACGCGCGATCGCGTGTGCGTCAACGTGGTCGGCGACCGGCGCCTGCGCGTCCGGCCCGACGAGGATCAGCAGCGTCGCGTGGCCGGAACGCTCGAAGCGCTGCGGGCAGGGTGGAAGGCCGCCTTCCCCGAAGATCGCCGATAAGGTCCGTTGCCGCGTGCCCGCTACCCACCGCCCATACCCACCCCCGCGGACGCCATGGATCATGGCCATGACCTGGTCACGCCTGCTCTTTATGCACTGGCCGGTGCCCATCGACGTACTCCGCCCGCATGTCCCACCGATGCTGGACATCGACACCTTCGACGGCTCGGCCTGGCTTGGAGTGGTGCCCTTTACGATGACGGGCGTGCGCGCGCGATGGACGCCCGCGCTGCCCGGGCCCGGGGCGTTCCACGAGCTCAACGTTCGCACGTATGTGACACACCGGGATAAGCCGGGCGTCTGGTTCTTCAGCCTCGACGCGGCCCGCCGGCTGGCCGTCGAGGTCGCGCGGTCCACCTTTCGCCTGGCGTACTTTACCGCCCGCATGTCTCTCGAAGAGCATGACGGCCGCATCGAGTACGCC
>JBITAF010000056.1:0-6153 GCA_044440025.1 Phycisphaerales bacterium JB060
ACCACCACTCCCGCCGGAGCGCTGGCCGCGATAGCCGCCCCCACGCGGACCCCCACCACCGCCACGACCCACACGACCCCCACGACCCCCGCCACCGCCACCGCTGTAGGCGGGGCGCTCGGGCTTGACGTAGCCGCTGGCCAGCTCGCCGCCGGCCCGGCCGGGCTCGATCACGGCCTTGGTGCGGTGCTCGATGGAGGCCAGGTCGCGGACCTCGGCCGGCTCGCAGAAGGTGATCGCCACGCCCGACGCCCCGGCCCGCGCGGTCCGGCCCACGCGGTGCACGTAGGTCTCCGCATCGGCGGGCATGTCGAAGTTGATCACGTGGGTGATGCCGCTGACGTCGATGCCGCGGCTGGCCACGTCGGTGGCGATCAGCACGCCCTGGGGGTCGCGCTTGAAGGCGTCCAGCGCGCGGGTGCGCGCGTTCTGGGTCTTGTTGCCGTGGATGGCCCCGGCCCGCAGGCCCACGCGGTCGAGCTGCTTGACCAGCCGGTCGGCCCCGTGCTTGGTCTTGGTGAAGACCAGGGCCCGGCCCACGCCGCCATCCTCGAGCAGCGCGCGGAGCAGGTTGCCCTTGTTGGCCTTGTCGACGACGTAGGCCTGCTGGGCGATGCGCTCGACGGTGGTCGATTCTGGGGTGGTCTCCAGGTGCACCGGGTCCTTGAGGAGCCCGTTGGCCAGGGCCTTGATGGCTTTGCTGGCCGTGGCGCTGAACAGCAGCGTCTGGCGGGCCTCGGGCGTCAGCGCCGCGATGCGCTTCATGTCGGGCAGGAAGCCCATGTCCAGCATCCGGTCGGCCTCGTCGAGCACCAGCACCTCGATCGAGCCCAGGTCGATCAGGCCCTGCTGGTGCAGGTCCATCAGGCGGCCCGGGGTGGCGATGAGCACGTCGACGCCCGCCTTCAGGGCCTTCTCCTGCCTGAACTGGCTGACACCGCCGTAGACCGCGGTGTGCCGCAGCGGCACGTTGCGGCCGTAGGCGACGAACGAGTCGAAGATCTGCACCGCCAGCTCACGCGTGGGGCACAGGACGAGCGCACGCGGGGCGCGGCCGAACTTGCCGCGGCCCTTCTTGTCGGCGTGGCCCGCCTCGAACAGGTCGTGCAGGATGGGCAAGGCGAACGCCGCCGTCTTGCCCGTGCCCGTCTGGGCGGTGCCGAAGACGTCGCGCCCCTCGAGCACGGCGGGGATCGCCAGCGCCTGGATGGGGCTGGGGGTCTCGTAGCCGCGCTTGGCGAGCACCCGGGCGATGGGGTCGGCCAGGCCGAGGTCGTCGAAGCTCGGGGTGTCGGTGGTCTTTGGGTCGGTGTGGGCGGGGGAATCGATCACGGAACTGTTGGACAAGTGCGCTGCTTTCGGCCCAATACGGGCATCGCGGCCGACGTGCATCGCCGGCCTGGGAAACTCGGATGATCAATGGCCCCATCGCGGGTGCGACGCAAAAAAGAAGGCCAACTGACTCGTACCGAAGGTGGATCGCGGCTTTGGGGCCGGCCCAGGGCTTCGGGTGCGGTCGTCGGTCCGTTGCGTCGGAAGCGTCCGCTGAGGCGTGAGTATAGGCGTGTGGGGGGGCAACCGACAGGCCCGCCCGAGCATTCCCGTCCGCGATGGCGGGCCGATAGCATCGCCCCGTATGGCCAACAAGACCTTCAAGACGCTCTATCTCGTGGACGGCTACGCCCAGTTCTTCCGGGCCTATCACGCCATCCGCACGCCGATGACCAGCCCGGTTACCAAGGAGCCCACGAACCTCACCTTCGGCTTCGTCGGCATGCTGCTCAAGCTCCTCCGCGGAGAGGCAGGCGGGGCGAAGCTGGTGGGCGAGCGGCCGGACTATCTGGCCGTTGCCATCGACGTCTCGGGAGACCTGGAGACCATCCGCAGCGAGATCGACCCGCAGTACAAGGCCAACCGCCCCCCGCCGCCCGAGGACCTTCCCGAGCAGGTCCAGCGGTGCATCTCGATCCTCGAGGCCGTGGGCGTGCCCGTGCTGGGGGCCGAGCGGTACGAGGCCGACGACGTCATCGCGACACTGGCAAAGCGACTGGCCGGCGAGGTAAACGTCCGCGTGGTCAGCAAGGACAAGGACCTCAAGCAGCTCCTGCATCCGGCCAACGACGGCAAGCGCGCTGCCTTCGAGCTCTACGACGTCCACAAGGACGAGCTCATCACCGCCGACGGGCTCATGGACGAATTCAACGTGACCCCCCAGCAGTGGCGCGACGTGCTCGCGCTCGCGGGCGACACCGTCGACAACATCCCCGGCGTCGAGGGCGTGGGTCCCAAGACCGCCGCCAAGCTCATCGCCGAGTGGGGCACGCTGGACAACCTGCTCGAGAACGCCGACAAGATCAAGGGCAAGCGAGGCGAGAAGATCCGCGCCGCCGACGGCATCCTCGAGCGCAGCAAGCGGCTCGTCTCGCTCATCGACGACGTCAAGATCGACTTCGACCTGGAGCGGGCCGCCTTCGACCGCCTCAAGCCCGAGGCGCTCATGCCCATCCTCAAGGAGCTTGGCTTCAACCGCTACCAGGACGAACTGAAACAGCTCCTGGGCGAGGACGCGGAAGCCGCCGCCGAGATCGAGCCCAAGCCCCCCACCGCCAAGACGGCCGAGCGCGGCCAGGCGCAAGGCGGCCTCTTCGATGCGCGCAGCGACGAGCCCCAGCAGGCCCAGGCCAGCCTGGACGGCGAGTACACGATCGTCACGACCAAGGCGGAGCTCAAGAAGCTCTGCACCGCCCTGAAGAAAGCAAAGCTTATCGCGCTGGACACCGAGACCACCTCGCTGCGTCCCATGCGCGCCAGCCTCTGCGGCCTGAGCTTCTCGGTGGAGACCGGCACCGCCTGGTACGTCCCCGTGCGCTCGCCCGACTGCGGCACCCACCTGGACGAGGCCGCCGCGCTGGAGGCCCTCAAGCCCATCCTCGAAGACGCGAAGATCAAGAAGACCGGGCACAACCTCAAGTACGACCTGCTCGTGCTGCGGCGCGCGGGCGTCGAGCTGGCCGGCATCGCCTTCGACACCATGGTGGGCAGCTACCTCATCGACGCCTCGCGCTCGGCCCACAGCATGGATGCGCTCTCGCTGGCACTGCTAGAGCGCGAGAACATTCCCATCAAGAGCCTCATCGGCAGCGGCAAGAACCAGAAGTGCTTCGACGAGGTCCCCCTCGAACTGGCCGGCCCGTACGCCAGCGAAGACGCCGACGTCTCGCTGCGCCTGCACGAACTCATGGCCCCGCAGATCAAGAGCATGGGCCTGCAGGAACTCAACGACCAGGTCGAGGTGCCGCTCATCAGCGTGCTCGCCGAGCTGGAATGGAACGGCATCCAGGTCGATCCAAAGGAACTGGAGAACCAGGAGCAACGCCTGAGCGGCCGCATCCAGGAACTCAAGGACCAGATCCAGGACGAGGCGATGGCAAGCTGCGGGCGCACGTTCGAGCCCGACTCGCCCAAGCAGCTCGCGGGAATCCTCTTCAACAAGCCAGACGCGGCCGACCCGGGCCTGGGCATCAAGCCGCTCAAGCGCGGCAAGACCGGCCCCTCGACCGACGCCGAGGTGCTCGAGAAGCTGGCCCAGGACGTGACCATCGAGAGCCCGCTGCCGCAACTGATCCTCGAGTACCGCCAGCTCACCAAGCTCGTGAACACCTACCTCGTGAGCCTTCGCGAGGAGATCAACCCCGACACGAAGCGCATCCATGCGAGCTTCAACCAGACCGTCGCCGCCACGGGCCGGCTCAGCTCGAGCGACCCCAACCTCCAGAACATCCCCATCCGCAGCGAGGTCGGCCGCGAGATCCGCAAGGCGTTCGTTGCCCCCAAGGGCCGCGTGCTGATCGCGGGCGACTACTCGCAGATCGAACTACGAATCCTTGCGCACCTATCGCAAGACCCCGCCCTCATCGCCGCCTTCGAGGCCGGCGAGGACATCCACCGGGCCGTGGCCGCCCAGATCCACGGCGTGGCGCCAAAGGACGTCACCCGCGAGCAACGCGACGGCGCCAAGATGGTCAACTTCGGCATCATCTACGGCGTCACCGCCTACGGCCTGGGCCGCCGTCTGGGCATCGGCAACACGGAGGCTGGCGAGATCATCGAGGGATATAAGAAGAAGTTCGCCGGCATCACGACGTTCCTGGAGGAATGCATCGAGCAGGCCCGCAGCAAGGGCTACGTCGAGACCATGCTCAAGCGCCGCCGCCCCATCACCGAGATCGACGCGAAGAACCCCTCCCGCCGATCGCTGGCCGAACGCATGGCCATCAACTCGGTCGTGCAGGGCTCGGCGGCCGACCTGATCAAGCTGGCGATGGTCGATCTGCACGCGCGCCTGAGCCCCCACGCTTCCCACCTGCGCGGCGGTAAGAAGCCCGAGATCGACGGCGTGCTCATGCTGCTGCAGATCCACGACGAGCTGGTCTTCGAGGCCGACAAGAAGAACAGCAGCGAAGCCAGGAAACTCATCGTCGAACGCATGCAGAGCGCCATGGACCTGCGCGTGCCGCTGGTGGTCGAGGCCAGCGTGGCGAGCAACTGGTACGAGGGAAAGTGATGGACGCGCCACCGCCGTGGAAGAGGCCCGACGAATGGCCGTTACCGATATACACCGATCGGCTCGAACTGCGTTTCCCGAGGCATGAGGATGCGCAACAGTTGTTTGATGCTGTAGATGCCAATCGCGCTGCAATTATTCAGTGGATGCCGTGGCCGAAGACCGAGAATCTCTCGGTCGGACAGGCCCATTACACGATCGAATCGTTCGTCCGCGCGACGAAGAATGACCTGCCGGCAAATCTGCCGATCTTCATCATCGATCGTGAGTCGGGGCGATACCTTGGCGGCACTGGGCTGCACGACTTCCATCCGGACAGGCATCAGGCTGAAACAGGCTATTGGGTGGTGCAGGATCGGAACAATGAGGGGATTTGCACGGAGGCAGTGATCGGGCTAACGGAAGCCGCGTTTCGTCCGCAAGCCGAGGGCGGATTCGGGCTGCGACGCATGGAAATTCGCTGCGCGGCCGCAAACGTTGGTTCGTCTCGTGTTGCCGAGAAAGCGGGCTATATGTTGGAAGGAACACTCCGATCTCACTACTGGGTCGAGGGCAAAGGCTGGTCGGATTCGCTCATCTTCGGAACAACTGCTGACACCTGGAAGAAGCCATGACCACCGCCGCCAAGGAAGCCTGGACCACGCGCAAGCTGCTCGACTGGTTGCGTGGCGCGCTCAAGGACAAGGGCATCGACGACGCCCGCCTGTGCGCCGAGTTGCTCGTGGCACACGTCATCGGCTGCGAGCGCCTGCGCCTCTACATGGAAGCCGACCGCCCCGCCAAGCCCGAAGAGCTCACCAGACTCCGCGACCTGGCCAAGCGAGCCCTGAGCCACGAGCCTGTGCAATACCTCGTCGGCGAGTGGTCCTTCTACGGCATCACGCTCAACACCGACAAGCGGGCCCTCATCCCACGGCCCGAATCGCAGACGCTCGTCGACGAGGCCGTCGTCGCGATCAAGGACATCGAAGCCCGAGCGCCGCTCGTCGCCGACGTCTGCACCGGCAGCGGCTGCATCGCCATCGCGATCGCCAGCCAGGCGGGTAACGCCAACGTCCACGCCATCGATATCGATGCCGACGCCCTCGCTCTGGCCAGGGAGAACATCGAACGAACCAAGCTCGCCGATCGCATCACGACCTTCGAAGGCGATCTCCTTGCCGCCCTACCCGAAGGCCAGCAATACGACGCGATCGTCGCCAACCCACCCTACATCCCCGACAACGAGTGGGACGCCGTCGCACCAAACGTCAAGGACTACGAGCCCACTCACGCTCTGCGAGCCGGAGCCGACGGGCTCGACGTGGTGCGACCGCTGATCGCCCAAGCCGCCGAAAGCCTGCGTCCTGGCGGGCTGCTGGCCATCGAGGTCGCCACCGCACGCGCCGACGAGGCGTTGCAACTGCTCACCATCGACGATCGCTACCAAAACGCCGAGGTCGTGCGAGACTTCTCCGGTCGCCCCCGCGTCATCGCCGCCACCCGCGCATGAAAAAGCCCGCGGCGCCGCGCGCAGACGATCACAGAATCACGAACCGGCTCAACGCCGGCGACGGAGGCCCACGACCAGAAAGACCCCCCCCGCAATC